>NZ_JBITJV010000021.1:0-181835 GCF_044460385.1 Streptomyces sp. NPDC050121
ACGCCCGGTTACATTCCGAACCCGGAAGCTAAGCCTTACAGCGCCGATGGTACTGCAGGGGGGACCCTGTGGGAGAGTAGGACACCGCCGAACAATCATTCAAAAGGGTTGGGCTCTGAACTCCGGTTCGGTGCCCAACCCTTTTTTGTTTGTGGTCACTTGAAGTTCACGTTGGGCCCTCAGCATCCACGGCATACTGCCTGGACCCGGATGCCGTCGAAGCAGTGGTAACTCCGCGGACCGCGGCCGTCGTTGTCGTACACCGTTTCGGTCGGCCGGCAGATGTCGGGCGGTTGCATGCCGTCGGGGAGCGGCACGGGCTGTTGGTGTTGGAGCAGGGGGAGTCCGAGGCCCCGTACGACGAGATCGCTCAGCTGCACCGGTTGCCCGCATTCAGGCGGTGTGTGTCGCTGCCGGAGACCGAACTGGCGGCGGACGAGACCCTCGCGTTGCCCGTGGACGCCTCATTGACGAAGCGGGACATGCAGCGGATCGTGTCGGCATGCAACACGCTTGGCGTACCGCTTCAGCCCGCCTTCTGAACGAGTTTGGGAACACCGGCTTGTTCGGGGTATGATCTATTCCGTTGCCGCGAGGGAAACCTCGAAAAGTAACTGGCCCCCTTAGCTCAGTCGGCAGAGCGTCTCCATGGTAAGGAGAAGGTCAACGGTTCGATTCCGTTAGGGGGCTCCGCGAAAAGAAGGCCTCCGCCCATTCGGGCGGGGGCTTTTCTCGTGTCCCGCTACCCCTCACGCCATCCGCATCGCCAGGATCGCCATGTCGTCCGAGGGGGCGTCCGACGCGAAGCGTTCGACCGCGCGCATGATGCGAGCCGCGACCGCGCCGGCGGTGAGGCCGGTGCAGGTGGAGAGGACGTCGGCGAGACCGTCGTCGCCCAGCATGCGGGTGCCCTCACGGCGCTCCGTGACGCCGTCCGTGACGCAGAGCAGGACGTCGCCCCGGTCGAGGGTGACCGTCTGCTCGTAGAGCTCCAGGTCCTCCATGACGCCCAGCAGCGGCTGGGGTTCGGCCGCCGCCTCGACCGTGCCGTCCTGACGTAGGCGCAGGGGGAGCGGGTGGCCGGCGCAGACCACCTTCAGCTCGGCGCTGCCGTCCTCCTGTGGGCGCATCTCGCCGTAGAGGAGGGTCAGGAAGCGGCTGCGGGCGCCCTCGTCGAGGATCGCCGAGTTCAGCCGTTCCAGGACGGCGGGGCCGCTGAGGCCCTCGCGGGCCAGCAGCCGCAGCGCGTGGCGGGCCAGGCCCGTCACCGCCGCCGCGTTCGGTCCCGTGCCGCAGACGTCGCCGATGGCGAAGCCGTATGCGCCGTCGCTGATGGGGAAGACGTCGTAGAAGTCACCGCCGACCTCGTTGCCCTCGCCGGCCGCGCGGTAGATGACCTCGACCTCGACGCCGTCGATCTTGGGGGTCTCCGGGGGCAGCAGGCTGCGCTGGAGAGACTGGCTGATGGCGGTGCGCTCGGAGTAGAGGCGGGCGTTGTCGAGGGCGAGCGCGGCGCGTCGGGACAGGTCCTCGGCCAGTTCCAGGATCTCCTGGCGGAAGTGTTCGTCGGTGGGCTTGCCGAGGGTCAGCATGCCGATGACGCGGTTGCGGGCGACCAGGGGGAGGACGACGGTCTCGCCGCCCACCGCCGACGCCGTCGCCAGGGTGGGGCCGATGCCCGAGGAGACCTGGTGGGTCGGGCCGCCGGTCAGGCCCAGGCTGCGCATGGAACTGCGCAGAGCCGCGTTGTGCGCGGCCTCCGCGGGGGCCGCCCAGACCCGGGCACCGGGGGTGGGGACCGGGTCCGGCGGGGCGATCTTCGACAGCAACGACTTGATGCCGTCGATGAGTTCCTCGTCCTCGTGCAGGACGTACGACAGGTACGGGTCGGAG
This sequence comes from Streptomyces sp. NPDC050121, assembly GCF_044460385.1. Classification (NCBI taxonomy): domain Bacteria; kingdom Bacillati; phylum Actinomycetota; class Actinomycetes; order Kitasatosporales; family Streptomycetaceae; genus Streptomyces; species Streptomyces sp. NPDC050121. The sequence continues at coordinate 1,894 of NZ_JBITJV010000021.1, forward strand.
GCCTGGTCGGCGATCGTGTAGACCGCGCACCAGGTCGCCAGGGTCGGGACCGTCATCTGGGCCATCAGGGCCAGGGTCTGGTCGCGATCGAGGGTGCCCGCGAGGAGGTCGGAGGCCTCGACGAGGAAGCTCAGGGAGCCCCGGCGCAGGCGCTCCAGCTCGCCCAGACGGGCCGACTCCACGGCCAGCGCGATGCGGTCGGCCGCGAACTGCAGGCGCAGAGCTTCCTCGTTGGAGTAGCGGCCGGGAGCCTCGGCCGCTACGCCCAGCGAGCCCGTCAGACGGCCCTCGACCTTCAGCGGGACCGTGACGACCGAGCGCATGCCCGTGCCGCTCAGCAGGGGGAGGGCGCCGGGGACGGCCAGGAGGTCCTCGTGGACGGCCGGCATGCGGGCCGAGCCGTAGCGGCCGGGGCCCGCCTCCACGGGCACGCGCGCGAAGCGCTGGCGGGCGGAGGGCAGGCCGGTGGAGGCGCGGACCTCCAACTCCGTCTCGTCGTCGGTGGCCAGGAGGAGGAAGGCGGAGTCGGCGTCGAGCATGTCGCGGGCGCGTTCCACCGTGCGCTGGAGGAGGCCGTCGAGGTCGTCCGGGGCCGGGGAGCCGATGAACACCTCGAAGGGGTCGGTGCTCTGGCCGTCGGAGCCGGTGCTCGTGTCGGAGGCCGGGGCGCGCAACGGGGTCTGCAGGACCGCGCGTTCGTGGTCGCGGACGAGGAGGCAGACCGTGGAGGGCTCGCCGTCGGTGTCGCGGACACGGAGGTGGGAGGCGTAGACGGGCGTGACGCGGCCGTTGGCGCCGCGGATGCCGTAGCTGCCCTCCCAGCGGGAGAGTTGGAGGGCTTCCACGATGCCGGTGCTGGTGCCGGGGGTGTGCGGCCAGGCGGCGAGGTCGGTGAGGGGTTTGCCGATGACCTGGTCGGCCGGATAGCCGAAGAGTTCCTCCGCGTCCTCGTTCCAGGCGGAGATGGCGCCCGCGCGGTCGATCTGGACGACCGCCACCCGCACCCGGCTGTCGGCGAGCGGGAGGAGGTCGGCCGGGAGGGACGGGCCGGCCGCGCGGGTGCCCACCGGGCGGTCGGGGAGGTCGAGTTGGAACCAGACCTGCTTGTGGGTGGGGGTGTACTCGACGCCCCAGCGGCCGGCGATGGCCGCGCAGAGCTGAAGGCCGCGGCCGCCTTCGCGGTCGGGGCTGCCCATGGTGGCGAGGGAGCCCTGGAGGGGGATCTCACGTTCGGGATACCGGTCGGCCACCTCGATGCGTACGCCGTCGTCGCTGCGCAGGCACAGGACGTCGGCGTGGGTGCCCGCGTGGACGACGGCGTTCGTCACCAGCTCACTGGTGAGGACCACGGCGTCATCGACGATGTCGGCGAAGCCCCACCCCTGGAGGGTGTCGCGGACGAAGGAGCGGGCGGTCGCTACCGATCGCCCGACGGGCTCGAAGCTGGCGGCCGCGCGCGCGGTGATCACAGAACTCCTCGACCGGTTGTCGACGTGCGGGGATCCCTGGCTGCCCTGGTCGCACCGCTGCTGCGGTGGACGCATGCCTGAAGGCCGGGGGTCCGGGGGCTGTCCCCCCGGGATCAGTCCGGTGGTCATGTGTGCGGCCGCCCCTCCGATGCCCGCTCGTGCTCGTGCCACCGCCCAGGCCGGACGGACCGGCGCGGCTGGACAGCCGCATGCAAGGTTACTTACCTTCCCGGTCCCCGCGGATGCCGGTCACCAGTGTTTCCGCCCGAGCGTGTGCGGACGATGTGCGAAGCTGCCGAACTGTTATGGCCGGGTTCGGCAAGGGTGAAACACTGGGCAAGCTTCTTGTGAAGGTCCGGGCAGACTGGGTGTCTTCTGCGCACAGGGGGCAGCAGCCCCCGGGGCCCGCCTGGTTTCATCAGGCGGAAAACCCCAGCGGCAGCACGTATGGCGAGCAGCAGCACCCAGGTACAGAGGTAACGGTCGACCCCTGCGGGAGGGACAAGTGGAGTCTGGCGCAGCGACGCGGGGCACTAAGACGCGCGCGAAAGGCGGACAGTCCCTGAGCAGGCAGCGCACACCACGCGGCGGGACCACCGTCGTGGACACGGCGGCCCTGGACCGGCTGCTGGTCGCTCTCGGGTCCATGCGGGACGGCAATTTCCGCAAGCGGCTCACGGTGTCCGGCGACGGCGTGATGTCGGAGATCGCGGCCGTGTTCAACGAGGTCGCGGACCGAAATCTCCACCTCACGGGTGAGCTGTCGCGGGTGCGACGCATGGTGGGACGTGAGGGAAAGCTCACCGAGCGGCTGGAGACCGGCGCCTGCGAGGGGTCCTGGGCGACCGCCATCGACAACTCGAACGCGCTGGTCGACGACCTCGTACGGCCTGTTTCCGAGGTCGGGCGGGTGCTGTCGGCGGTGGCGGAGGGTGATCTGTCGCCGCGGATGGAGCTTCGGACGCACACGCCGGAGGGGACCGGGCATCCGCTGCGCGGGGAGTTCCTGAAGGTCGGGCGGACGGTGAACAACCTGGTCGACCAGTTGTCGACGTTCACCGACGAGGTCACCCGCGTGGCCAGCGAGGTCGGTACCGAGGGCAAGCTGGGCGGTCAGGCCCAGGTGCGCGGTATGTCGGGTTCGTGGAAGGACCTTACGGAGTCCGTCAACACGATGGCGGAGCGGCTGACGGCGCAGGTGCGGGACATCGCGCTGGTGACGACGGCCGTGGCCAAGGGTGATCTGTCACGGAAGGTGACGGTTCACGTCGAGGGCGAGATGCTCGAGCTGAAGAACACCGTCAACACGATGGTGGACCAGCTCTCCGCGTTCTCCGTCGAGGTGACCCGGGTCGCGCGCGAGGTGGGGACCGAGGGCATCCTGGGCGGTCAGGCGCAGGTGTCCGGCGTGGACGGGGTGTGGAAAGAGCTCACCGATTCGGTGAACACCATGGCCGGCAACCTGACGGCCCAGGTGCGCGGGATCGCGGAGGTGACGACGGCGGTCGCCAACGGCGATCTGTCGCAGAAGGTGACGGTGTCGGCGCGCGGCGAGATCGCGCAGCTCGCCGACACGATCAACCAGATGACCGAGACGCTGCGGACCCTCGCGGACGAGGTCACTCGCGTGGCCAACGAGGTCGGCGCGGCGGGGCAGCTCGGTGGTCAGGCGAACGTGCCGGGTGCGGCGGGGACGTGGAAGGACCTGACGGACTCCGTCAACACGGTGTTCCGCAACCTCACCACTCAGGTGCGGGACATCGCCGCGGTGACGACGGCCGTGGCCAGCGGCGATCTGTCGCAGAAGGTCACCGTGGACGTGGCCGGCGAGATGCTGGAGATGAAGAACACCGTCAACGGGATGGTCGACCAGCTGTCGGCCTTCGGTGCCGAGGTCACGCGCGTGGCGCGGGAGATCGGGGTCGAGGGTGAGCTGGGCGGTCAGGCTCAGGTGTCGGGTGTGGCCGGGACGTGGAAGGACCTGACGGATTCCGTCAACACGGCGTTCAGGAATCTCACCGGACAGGTGAGGAACATCGCGCAGGTCACCACGGCCGTGGCCAACGGCGACCTCTCGCAGAAGGTCACCGTCGACGTGTCCGGCGAGATGGCGCAGCTGAAGAACACCGTGAACACGATGGTGGACCAGCTGTCGTCGTTCGCCGACCAGGTGACGCGGATGGCCCGGGACGTGGGCACCGAAGGCAGGCTGGGCGGTCAGGCCCGGGTGGACGGTGTGTCGGGTACGTGGAAGGAACTCACCGACTCCGTCAACTTCATGGCCGGCAACCTCACCTCTCAGGTGAGGCAGATCGCCCAGGTGACGACCGCGGTGGCCCGGGGTGACCTCTCGCAGAAGATCGACGTCGACGCGCGCGGGGAGATCCTGGAGCTGAAGAACACCATCAACACGATGGTGGATCAGCTGTCCGCCTTCGCCGATCAGGTGACCCGGGTCGCGCGTGAGGTGGGCACGGACGGGCGGCTCGGCGGGCAGGCGCAGGTGCCCGGTGTGGCCGGTGTGTGGCGCGACCTGACCGACTCGGTGAACGGCATGGCCGGCAACCTCACCGCCCAGGTGCGCAACATCGCGCAGGTCGCCACCGCCGTGGCCCGCGGTGACCTGTCCCAGAAGATCACCGTGGACGCGCGCGGGGAGATCCTGGAGCTGAAGAACACGCTGAACACGATGGTGGACCAGCTGTCGTCGTTCGCCCAGGAGGTCACGCGAGTGGCCCGTGAGGTGGGTACGGAGGGGCAGCTCGGCGGGCAGGCCGAGGTGCAGGGTGTCTCCGGCACCTGGAAGGACCTCACGCAGTCGGTGAACTTCATGGCGAACAACCTGACCATCCAGGTGCGCCAGATCGCGGAGGTCACGACCGCCGTCGCCAAGGGCGACCTGTCGAAGAAGATCACGGTCGACGCCAAGGGCGAGATCCTGGAGCTCGTCACCACCGTGAACACGATGGTGGACCAGCTGTCGTCGTTCGCCGAGCAGGTGACCCGGGTGGCCCGTGAGGTGGGCACCGAGGGCATCCTGGGCGGCCAGGCGCACGTTCCGGGTATCACGGGCATCTGGAAGGACCTCAGCGGCAACGTCAACCTGATGGCCAAGAACCTGACCACGCAGGTGCGCAACATCTCGCAGGTCGCGGCGGCGGTTGCCAACGGCGATCTGACGCGGCAGGTGACGATCGAGGCGCGCGGCGAGGTCGCGCAGCTCGCCGACACCATCAACACCATGGTGAAGACGCTGAGTTCGTTCGCCGAGCAGGTCACCAAGGTGGCCCGTGAGGTGGGCACGGACGGCATCCTCGGCGGGCAGGCGCACGTGCCGGGTGTGGCGGGCACGTGGAAGGACCTCACCGAGTCGGTGAACCAGATGGCGTCCAACCTGACCGGCCAGGTGCGCAACATCGCCATGGTCACGACGGCCATCGCCAAGGGTGACCTGACGAAGAAGATCGACATCGACGCGCGCGGGGAGATCCTCGAGCTGAAGACGACCATCAACACGATGGTCGACCAGCTGTCGTCGTTCGCCGAGGAGGTCACGCGCGTTGCCCGTGAGGTGGGTACGGAGGGGCAGCTGGGCGGTCAGGCACGCGTGCGTGACGTCGACGGCACCTGGCGTGACCTGACCGAGTCCGTCAACGAGATGGCCGGGAACCTCACCCGTCAGGTGCGTGCCATCGCGCGCGTGGCGACCGCGGTGACCCGTGGCGACCTGAACCTGAAGATCGACGTGGACGCGTCCGGGGAGATCCAGGAACTCCAGGACTACATCAACAAGATGATCACCAATCTGCGCGACACCACGATCGCCAACAAGGAGCAGGACTGGCTCAAGGGCAACCTCGCGCGCGTGTCCGCTCTGATGCAGGGACGGCGCGACCTGGCGGACGTGGCCTCGCTGATCATGAGCGAGCTGCCGCCTCTGGTGGCCGCGCAGCACGGCGCCTTCTTCCTGGCCATGCCGCCGACCGACGGCGACGCCGACCAGTACGAGCTGCGGATGCTGGGCTCGTACGGGTACTCGATGGGCTCCATGCCGACGTCGTTCCGGCCGGGTGAGGCGCTGGTCGGGACGGCCGCGGAGGAGAAGCGCACGATCCTCGTCGCGAACGCCCCGAGCGGCTATCTGAAGATCTCCTCTGGGCTCGGTGAGGCGCCGCCCGCGCAGGTGATCGTGCTGCCGGTGCTGTTCGAGGGCAAGGTGCTCGGCGTGATCGAGCTGGCGTCGTTCACGAAGTTCACACAGATCCAGAAGGACTTCCTCAACCAGCTCGCCGAGATGATCGCGACGAGCGTCAACACCATCTCCGTCAATACCAAGACCGAGTTGCTGCTGAAGCAGTCGCAGGAGCTGACCGAGCAACTGCGGGAGCGGTCGGCCGAGTTGGAGCAGCGGCAGAAGGCCCTGCAGGCGTCCAACGCCGAACTGGAGGAGAAGGCCGAGCTGCTGGCGCAGCAGAACCGGGACATCGAGGTGAAGAACACCGAGATCGAGGAGGCGCGGCAGGTCCTGGAGGAGCGTGCCGAGCAGCTCGCGGTGTCGATGCGCTACAAGAGTGAGTTCCTCGCCAACATGTCGCACGAGCTGCGTACGCCGCTCAACTCGCTGCTGATCCTGGCCAAGCTGCTCGCCGACAACGCGGAGGGCAACCTGTCGCCGAAGCAGGTCGAGTTCGCCGAGACGATTCACGGGGCGGGTTCCGATCTGCTCCAGCTGATCAACGACATCCTGGACCTGTCGAAGGTCGAGGCGGGGAAGATGGACGTGTCGCCGACGCGGATCGCACTGGTCCAGCTCGTCGACTACGTGGAGGCCACGTTCCGGCCGCTGACCGCGGAGAAGGGCCTGGATCTGTCGGTGCGGGTGTCGCCGGAGCTGCCGGCCACGCTGCACACCGACGAGCAGCGGCTGCTGCAGGTGCTGCGCAACCTGCTGTCCAACGCGGTGAAGTTCACCGACTCCGGGTCGGTGGAGCTGGTCATCCGGCCGGCCGGGGCGGATGTGCCGGTGGCGATCAAGGAGCAGTTGCTGGAGGCCGGTTCGCTCACCGATCCGGACGCCGCTCTGATCGCGTTCTCGGTGACGGACACCGGCATCGGGATCGCGGCCAGCAAGATGCGGGTGATCTTCGAGGCGTTCAAGCAGGCAGACGGCACCACCAGCCGTAAGTACGGCGGTACGGGCCTGGGGCTGTCCATCTCGCGGGAGATCGCACAGTTGCTCGGCGGTGAGATCTACGCACAGAGCGAGACGGGCCGTGGTTCGACGTTCACGCTGTATCTGCCGCTGCACCCGAGCGAGTTGCCGCCGCAGGGCTACCAGCAGGTCGTGCCGGCGCTGGAGGCCGGTGATCTGGTGGCCTCGGAGAACGGGGCGCTGGAGCTGTCGGAGCTGTCCGGCGTGGAGATCGAGACGCCGGCCGAGGTGAGGTCGTACCAGGACGCGCAGAACGGTCCGGCGGCCCTCTTCAGGCGTCGGCGCCGTCTGGTGAGCGGCGGCGAGCAGGTGGGGCGTCCTGAGCAGTGGCCGGCCCGCGGGCAGGAGGCGGGGGCCCCCGCGCGTGTGGGCATCCGGTTCGGCGGCGAGAAGGTGCTGATCGTCGACGACGACATCCGCAACGTGTTCGCGCTGACCAGCGTTCTGGAACAGCACGGCCTTTCGGTGCTGTACGCGGAGAACGGCCGGGAGGGCATCGAGGTCCTGGAGCAGCACGACGACGTGGCGGTCGTCCTGATGGACATCATGATGCCCGAGATGGACGGCTACGCGACGACGACGGCGATCCGGCGGATGCCGCAGTTCTCCGGGCTGCCGATCATCGCGCTGACCGCGAAGGCGATGAAGGGCGACCGGGAGAAGGCGATCGAGTCGGGTGCCTCCGACTACGTGACCAAGCCGGTCGACCCCGATCACCTGCTGTCGGTGATGCAGCAGTGGATGCGGGACGCGTGAGGGGAACCACGGCGTGACGGGAACCTTCGGCGTGCGCCCCGAGTTGCTGACTCAGGGTGGCCGCCGTGTAGCGAGGCGGAATTCGGGGAACCTTCTGGTCTCCTGCTGCGTTCCTGCTACGTGCACAGTGACATCACGGTGACAGGGTGTGGCGACGGTCGGGGTGCGGCTACCATGACCGGCACAAGGAAGGGCGGCGCAAAGGAGTCGTCCCCAGGGGCGGCGCCCGGTGCACTGCCGGGGCGAGGAGGGCGGGCCATGGTGCAGAAGGCCAAGATCCTCCTGGTCGATGACCGGCCGGAGAATCTGCTGGCGCTGGAGGCGATCCTCTCTGCGCTCGATCAGACGCTGGTGCGGGCATCGTCCGGGGAAGAGGCGCTCAAAGCACTGCTGACGGACGACTTCGCGGTCATTCTGCTGGACGTCCAGATGCCGGGAATGGACGGCTTCGAGACGGCCGCGCACATCAAGCGGCGAGAGCGGACCAGGGACATCCCGATCATCTTCCTCACCGCGATCAACCACGGGCCGCACCACACCTTCCGCGGTTACGCGGCGGGCGCGGTGGACTACATCTCCAAGCCGTTCGACCCGTGGGTGTTGCGCGCGAAGGTTTCGGTGTTCGTCGAGCTGTACATGAAGAACTGCCAGCTGCGTGAGCAGGCGGCGCTGCTGCGGCTGCAGTTGGAGGGCGGTGGCGGCAAGAGCGCTGCGGGCGGTGCCAAGGAGCCGGCGGGGCTGCTCGCCGAGCTCTCCGCGCGGCTCGCGGCCGTCGAGGAGCAGGCGGAGGCGCTGTCCAAGCAGCTCGACGACGAGTCGGCGGACGCGGCGGCGGTGGCCACGGCGGCGCACCTGGAGCGCAAACTCACCGGTCTGCGCCGGGCGCTGGACGCCCTGGAGCCGGGCGCCGGCAGTGGCGCGGCCTCGGTGCCGTCGCAGAACTGAGCGGAACCGACGCAATCGACCGACACCAAGGAACGGAACTGGCACGTGCGGCACATGGAGTTGTGCATGAGGACGCGTCAGTTCCCGTTCCCGGCACAGCGGACGCGTCAGCTTCGTGCCCACGCGGGGGCGACACGAACGGGTGAAGCAGTAGGCACACGTGTCCGCTGTGGTCTCCACCGGTAACCTCACACCCATGGCCTCACGTCCCTCCGCAGCCAAGAAGCAGCCCGCCAAGAAGGCGGCTGCTCCGGCGAAGGCTCCGGCGAAGAAGGCCGCTGCGAAAAAGGCCCCGGCGAAGAAGGCGCCCGCCAAGAAAGCCGCGGCCAAGAAGCCCGCGCCCGCACCGGCTCCCAATCCCACCGGGGGCATCTACAGACTTGTACGCGCCGTCTGGCTCGGGCTGGCGCACGCCGTCGGCGCCGTGTTCCGCGGCATAGGGAACGGCGCGAAGAACCTCGACCCGGCCCACCGTAAGGACGGCGTCGCGCTGCTGCTGTTCGGCGTCGCGCTGATCGTCGCCGCGGGCACCTGGGCCGACCTGCGCGGACCCGTCGGCGACCTCGTCGAGATCCTGGTGACCGGCGCCTTCGGCCGGCTCGACCTGCTCGTGCCGATCCTGCTGGCGGTCATCGCCGTGCGATTCATCCGGCACCCCGAGAAGCCCGAGGCCAACGGCCGCATCGTGATCGGCCTGTCCGCGCTCGTCATCGGCGTGCTCGGCCAGGTCCACATCGCCTGCGGCGCGCCCGCCCGCAGCGACGGCATGCAGGCGATAAGGGACGCCGGCGGCCTCATCGGCTGGAGCGCGGCGACCCCGCTGACGTACACCATGGGCGAAGTCCTCGCCGTACCGCTGCTGGTACTGCTCACGATCTTCGGGCTGCTGGTCGTCACGGCGACCCCGGTCAACGCCATCCCGCAGCGGCTGCGGCAGCTCGGGGTGCGGCTCGGCGTACTGCACGACCCGGCGGCCGACGAGTACGACGAGTTCGGCGACGACGACGCGCGCTACGACGAGCAGTGGCGCGAGGCGCTGCCCGGGCGCCCCCGGCGGCGCTCGAGCGCTCCCCAGCCCCACGACCCCGACGACGCCGAGCAGGAGGCGCTCTCCCGGCGGCGCGGCCGTCCCCGTCGCTCCGCTGTGCCGCAGCCGGCCATGGACCGGCAGCTGGACGCCGTGGACATCGCCGCGGCGGCCGCGGCCGACCTCGACGGCGCCGTTCTGCACGGCATGCCGCCTTCGCCGATCGTCGCCGACCTCACTCAGGGCGTGAGCATCGGCGACCGGGAGCCGACGACGCCGACGCCCGTCCCGGCGCCGGCCTCCCGTCCCCGGCAGGAGAGGCTCAAGGTCGGCGGCGCGGTCCCCGACCTGACCAAGTCGGCGCCGGAGGAGATGCGCGAGCTGCCGCCGCGCGCCGAGCAGCTCCAGCTGTCCGGCGACATCACCTACTCCCTGCCCTCGCTCGACCTCCTGGAGCGCGGCGGCCCCGGCAAGGCGCGCAGCGCCGCGAACGACGCCGTCGTCGCCTCGCTGACGAACGTCTTCACCGAGTTCAAGGTCGACGCCGCCGTGACCGGCTTCACCCGCGGGCCGACGGTCACGCGGTACGAGGTCGAGCTCGGGCCCGCCGTGAAGGTCGAGCGGATCACCGCACTGGCGAAGAACATCGCGTACGCCGTCGCCAGTCCCGATGTGCGGATCATCAGCCCGATCCCGGGCAAGTCCGCGGTCGGCATCGAGATCCCGAACACCGACCGGGAGATGGTCAACCTGGGGGACGTGCTGCGGCTCGCGGACGCGGCCGAGGACGACCACCCGATGCTGGTGGCGCTCGGCAAGGACGTCGAGGGCGGCTACGTGATGGCCAATATGGCGAAGATGCCGCACGTCCTGGTGGCCGGAGCCACTGGTTCCGGCAAGTCGTCCTGCATCAACTGCCTGATCACGTCGATCATGGTCCGCGCGACCCCCGAGGATGTGCGGCTGGTCCTGATCGACCCCAAGCGCGTCGAACTGACCGCCTACGAGGGCATCCCTCACCTGATCACGCCGATCATCACGAATCCGAAGCGGGCCGCCGAGGCACTTCAGTGGGTCGTACGGGAGATGGATCTGCGTTACGACGACCTGGCGGCGTTCGGCTTCCGGCACATCGACGACTTCAACGAGGCCATAAGGAACGGCAAGGTCAAGCTGCCCGAGGGCAGTGAGCGCGAGCTTCAGCCGTACCCGTATCTGCTGGTGATCGTGGACGAGCTCGCCGACCTGATGATGGTCGCGCCGCGTGACGTCGAGGACTCGATCGTGCGCATCACGCAACTCGCGCGCGCGGCCGGCATCCATCTCGTGCTCGCCACGCAGCGGCCCTCGGTCGACGTCGTCACCGGCTTGATCAAGGCGAACGTGCCGTCGCGGCTCGCCTTCGCCACCTCCTCGCTCGCCGACTCGCGGGTCATCCTCGACCAGCCGGGCGCCGAGAAGCTGATCGGCAAGGGCGACGGGCTGTTCCTGCCGATGGGCGCGAACAAGCCGACCCGTATGCAGGGCGCCTTCGTGACCGAGGCCGAGGTCGCGGCCGTCGTCCAGCACTGCAAGGACCAGATGGCACCGGTCTTCCGCGACGACGTCACCGTCGGCACCAAGCAGAAGAAGGAGATCGACGAGGACATCGGCGACGACCTCGACCTGCTGTGCCAGGCGGCCGAGCTGGTGGTCTCCACCCAGTTCGGGTCGACGTCCATGCTCCAGCGCAAGCTGCGCGTGGGCTTCGCCAAGGCCGGCCGGCTGATGGACCTCATGGAGTCGCGGAACATCGTCGGGCCCAGCGAGGGCTCCAAGGCGCGTGACGTTCTCGTGAAGCCGGACGAGCTGGACGGCGTGCTCGCGGTGATCCGGGGGGAGTCTCAGGGGTAGAAGTCAACGCGGGAAGCGGGGGCCGGTCGTGACTCACCCGTTAGAGAGCGGTGAGCAACCGTTTCCCTTTGACGTACGTCAAGTTGAGCGAGAGGACAGGTGCGGCTCCCGCCGGGGTCGTAACCGGCCCGTCATCGGCGTGTCCGGCCATACCGATGGCGTACAAAGTCGTACCGCCCGGTTGCCCCTCCCTTTGGCACCCCCCCTAGACTGAACTTCCAGCACAGGTGGCTACACGCTCGAAAGGCGCCCCCGTGTCCATCGGCAACTCCCCTGAAGATGAGCGTCCGTTCGAAGACCCGTCCGAGGAAGCCCCCTTCTCCATCGGCCGTGCCCTGCAGCAGGCGCGCATCGCGGCCGGGCTGACCGTCAACGACGTCAGCAGCGCCACCCGGGTCCGCATCGCCATCGTGCACGCCATCGAGTCGGACGACTTCGCTCCCTGTGGCGGAGACGTCTACGCGCGCGGGCACATCAGGACCCTGGCCAGGGCCGTCCACCTCGACCCCGCCCCGCTGATCGACCGGTACGACGCCACCCACGGCGGCCGGCCCGCGCCGACCCCGGCCGCGCCGCTGTTCGAGGCGGAACGTATCCGCCCCGAGCGGCGCGGGCCGAACTGGACCGCGGCCATGGTCGCCGCGATCGTCGCCGTCGTCGGCTTCGTCGGCTTCACCGCGTTCAGGGGCGGCGACGACGGTGGGTCGAAGGAGCAGGTCGCCGATGGCGCCACCCCGGCGACCGTGAAGACCGCCTCGCCCACGCCGAAGACCGACAAGCCCGCCGGCACCACGCCGGCGCCCTCCGACAGCGCCATCGCCGCGGCTCCCCAGGACAAGGTGACCGTCCAGGTCAGCGCCGCCGACGGGCGCAGCTGGATCTCCGCCAAGGACCACAACGGCCGGTTGATCTTCGACGGCTTCCTCAAGCAGGGCGACTCGAAGACCTTCCAGGACAACGAGAAGATCAGCCTGATCCTCGGCGACGCCGGAGCGATCGATCTGTTCGTCAACGGCAAGAAGCTCAACGACGACTTCCGGCCCGGTGCGGTGGAGCGTCTGACCTACACGAAGGGCGACCCGCAGGTCGGATGAACCGGGCGGGGCCTGGCGCATACGGGGTTGGTGATCTTCACCAACCCCGTCGACGTTGACTGTCGGTGCGACAAAGTAGTCTTGAGCCCATGCCTGAACGCCGTACCGTCGCACTCGTCACCCTTGGCTGCGCCCGTAACGAGGTGGACTCGGAGGAGCTCGCAGGCCGTTTGGAGGCGGACGGCTGGCAGCTCGTGGAGGACGCCGAGGACGCCGACGTGGCCGTCGTCAACACCTGCGGCTTCGTCGACGCCGCCAAGAAGGACTCCGTCGACGCCCTGCTGGAGGCCAACGACCTCAAGGGGCACGGCAGAACCCAGGCCGTCGTGGCGGTGGGCTGCATGGCCGAGCGGTACGGCAAGGAACTCGCCGACGCTCTGCCCGAGGCCGACGGCGTGCTCGGCTTCGACGACTACGCCGACATCTCCGACCGCCTCCAGACCATCCTGAACGGCGGCATCCACGCCTCCCACACCCCGCGCGACCGGCGGAAGCTGCTGCCCATCAGCCCGGCCGAGCGGCAGGAATCGGCCGCTGCGGTCGCGCTCCCGGGGCACGGCCCGACCGACCTCCCGGAGGGGCTCGCTCCGGCCTCCGGCCCGCGCGCACCCCTGCGCCGCCGGCTGGACGGCGCGCCCGTCGCCTCGGTCAAGCTCGCCTCCGGCTGCGACCGGCGCTGCTCCTTCTGCGCCATCCCGTCCTTCCGCGGCTCCTTCATCTCCCGCCGGCCGAGCGACGTGCTGAACGAGACGCGGTGGCTGGCCGAGCAGGGCGTCAAGGAGATCATGCTGGTCTCCGAGAACAACACCTCCTACGGCAAGGACCTCGGTGACATCCGGCTGCTGGAGTCGCTGCTGCCCGAGCTCGCCGAGGTCGACGGCCTGGAGCGGGTGCGCGTCAGCTACCTCCAGCCGGCCGAGATGCGGCCCGGCCTGATCGACGTGCTGACCTCCACGCCCAAGATCGCGCCCTACTTCGATCTGTCCTTCCAGCACTCCGCGCCCGGCGTGCTGCGCGCGATGCGCCGCTTCGGCGACACTGACCGCTTCCTGGAGCTGCTCGACACCATCCGCGGCAAGGCGCCCCAGGCGGGCGTGCGCTCCAACTTCATCGTGGGCTTCCCCGGCGAGTCCGAGGCCGACCTGGCCGAGTTGGAGCGCTTCCTGAACGGTGCGCGGCTGGACGCGATCGGCGTCTTCGGCTATTCCGACGAGGAAGGCACCGAGGCCGCGACGTACGACGGCAAGCTCGACGTGGACGTCGTCGCCGAGCGGCTTGCCCGGGTCTCCCGGCTCGCCGAGGAACTCGTCTCGCAGCGCGCCGAGGAGCGCCTCGGCGAGACCGTGCACGTCCTCGTGGAGTCGGTGGACGAGGAGGGCGTGTACGGCCGGGGCGCGCACCAGGCGCCGGAGACGGACGGCCAGGTGCTGCTCACATCGAGCGAAAGTCTGAGCGTCGGCCGTATGGTCGAGGCGAAGGTGGTCGGTACGGAGGGTGTCGACCTGGTGGCCGAGCCCCTGCAGGGTTCGCTCGGATGTAGTGAGGAGGCGGGCAGATGACGGGTGTTCCGGCATCGGCTGCGGGCGGCTCCTCGCAGGCCAAGAGCAGCGCCGTGCCCGCAAGCCCGGTCTCCGGCCCGGCCTCCGACGCGTCCGATGCCTGCGACGTCCCCGTTGTCGCCGTCGACGGCCAGGAGGCCGGCAGGCCCCCGCGGGGTGCGAAGCTGGCGGCCGCCGCCGTCAACCAGGCGAGCGTCTGGAACATCGCCAATCTGCTGACCATGCTTCGGCTGGTCCTGGTGCCCGGCTTCGTCGCGCTGATGTTGGCCGACGGCGGCTACGACCCTGCGTGGCGTTCGCTCGCCTGGGCCGCCTTCGCCGTCGCCATGATCACCGACCTGTTCGACGGGCACCTGGCGCGGACGTACGACCTCGTCACCGACTTCGGGAAGATCGCCGACCCCATCGCCGACAAGGCGATCATGGGAGCGGCGCTGATCTGTCTCTCCTCGCTCGGCGACCTGCCGTGGTGGGTGACGATCGTGATCCTCGGCCGGGAACTCGGGATCACGCTGCTGCGTTTCCTGGTCATCCGGTACGGCGTCATCCCGGCGAGCCGGGGCGGCAAGCTCAAGACGCTCACCCAGGGCGTGGCCGTCGGGATGTACGTCCTGGCGCTGACGGGGTGGCTGGCCACCCTGAGATGGTGGGTGATGGCCGCGGCGGTCGTGCTCACCGTGGTGACCGGACTCGACTACGTAAGACAGGCCATTGTGCTGCGCAGGCAGGGGATCGCCGAGCGTCGGGCCGCGTCGGAGGAGACGGAAGCGTGAATTCCACGGCCACCGACGTGGTGCGACTACTCACGGTGAGCGGAGAGACGCTCGCCGTGGCCGAGTCGCTGACCGGTGGTCTGGTGGCGGCGGAGATCACATCGGTTCCGGGAGCGTCCAAGGTCTTCCGCGGTTCGGTCACCGCCTACGCCACCGGACTCAAGCACGAGCTGCTCGGCGTCGACGCCGGTCTGCTGGCCGCTCGCGGAGCGGTGGACGCGCAGGTGGCGGCAGAGATGGCGGCCGGCGTGCGCAAGGCGTTGGGTGCCGACTGGGGCGTCGCTACGACCGGGGTGGCCGGTCCCGATCCTCAGGACGGGCAGCCGGTCGGAACGGTCTTCGTGGCCGTGGACGGTCCGTTCGGGGCGGATTCCGGTTCCGCCGCTGGCGGAAAAGTGGAGGCCCTGCGGTTGAACGGCGACCGGGCGGAAATTCGTAGAGAGAGTGTACGGAGCGTACTCGCACTGCTCCTGACAGAGCTGGCGGGCGAACACACCGGGAACGAGCGGGCACAGGATACGGAACAGAACGGGGGGTTTTGATGTTTGCAGCCCTGAGTGAACACGACATCGCTCCCCGCACGGCCGCAGCGCAAGGCGGTACGGTGGGGCGTGAAGGATGCGGCTACGCGGTCCGAGGAGGGAGCCACCGATGATTCTGCTCCGTCGCCTGCTGGGTGACGTGCTGCGTCGGCAGCGCCAGCGCCAGGGCCGTACTCTGCGCGAAGTCTCCTCGTCCGCCCGAGTCTCACTCGGCTATCTCTCCGAGGTGGAGCGGGGGCAGAAGGAGGCTTCCTCCGAGCTGCTCTCCGCCATCTGCGACGCGCTGGACGTACGGATGTCCGAGCTCATGCGGGAAGTGAGCGACGAGCTCGCTCTCGCCGAGCTGGCCCAGTCTGCAGCGGCAACCCCCAGCGAGCCTGTGCCCACGTCGGTTCGTCCGATGCTGGGTTCCGTGTCGGTGACCGGTGTGCCACCGGAGCGGGTGACCATCAAGGCGCCCGCCGAGGCGGTGGACGTGGTCGCCGCGTGAGATTCACCCGCGGGGGCGTGTGAAGCCACGCAGGCACCTGTAGGCACGCAGGCAGGAATGTGTGAGGCCCCGGCCGGGGCTTCTCCGGGGAGACCCGGAGGAGTGCGGTCGGGGTTTTTCGCGTCCGTTTGCCGGTGTCGGGCGCTGAGGTCATGGTGGAGGGGCGCGGGGGAGCCGCGGACGCGGGGGAGCCGCGGACGCGGGGGAGCCGCGGACGCGTGGGAGCCGTGGGGGCCACGGATGCCATGGGGGCCGACCACCGGAGGTACGGATGTACGTCGTGAAGAGTCCCCTGTCCGACGCCGACCTGAAGACGGTCTCCGAGGCCCTGCAGGGTGCGCTCGTCGACCTGGTCGATCTGTCACTCGTCGCCAAGCAGGTCCACTGGAACGTCGTGGGGCCTCGCTTCCGGTCCGTGCACCTTCAGCTCGACGAGGTCGTGGACGTCGCCCGTGCCCACTCCGACACGGTGGCCGAGCGGGCCTCCGCGCTGGGTGTCTCGCCGGACGGGCGGGCCGCGACGGTGGCGGCAGGCAGCGGGATCGGTGCGGTGTCGGACGGCTGGGTCAAGGACACCGACGCGATCGGGACGCTGGTCGCGGCGCTGGGTGCGGTCATCACCCGGATGCGGGAACGGGTGACGGCCACGGCTGAACCGGATCCTGTGAGCCAGGACATCTTCATCGGGATCACCGCGGACCTGGAGAAGCATCACTGGATGTTCCAGGCGGAGAACGTGTGAGACGCCTGAGAGGTGTGGGACGGCGGACCCGGGCACTTCTGGTGGTGTGGTTGGCGTGACGGCCACGGCGGGGCGAACAGTGGGACGGGGTGCCGTTCTGGGGCTCGCACTGGGACTGGGTGCGATGTGGTGGTGGGCCGTGGTGAGGCTCGTCGTGACGTCCGACGCCGGGGTGCTGGAGGGGGCGGTGGCCGCCGGGGGGTGGGGGCTGAGCCTGCTGCCGGTGCACTGCGTGGCCAAGGTGCGGGCGGCGGGGGCCCTCGCGGAAGGTCGGTGGAGGAGTGCTTGGCGGGCGGTGCGGCAGGAGGGGAGGCGAAGGCCCGGAGGCGGGGGAGAGGCGGCGGGCGGTAGTGCATCAGGGCCGGAGAGAGGCCGAGGTGGTCAAGGCCGCTGAGGGACTGTCCGCCGGGAAAGGGGCCTGGGTGGGTTGTGAACGGGGCCCGAGAGGGCTGTGGGAGAGGCGGCTACCACGGCATGGCCACTCCGCCGTTCGGACGGAGGATCTGGCCCGTGGTGAACGACGAGGCGTCCGAGGCCAGATGGAGGACGGCGTGGGCGATGTCCTCCGGTTCGCCGACCCGGCCCAGGGGTGACATGCGCGCCATGAGCGCCTCGGTGTGCGCCTGTGCGCCGGCGTCGTGGCGGTCGGTCATGGGGGTGCGGATCCAGCCCGGGGCGACGGCGTTGACGCGGATGCCGTACCGGCCGACCTCGGTGGCGAGCGTCTTCGTCAACTGGACCACGGCGGCCTTGGCGACGCCGTAGCAGAGCAGCCCGGGGCCGCCCGTGTCCACGGCGCCCGAGGCCATGGTGACGATGCTGCCGCCGGTGTCCCGCGCCAGCATCAGGCGGGCAGCCTCCTGGCAGGCGTACAGCACGCCCTTGAAGTTGACGGCCAGGACCCGGTCCAGGTCCTCGTCGCGGGTCTCCAGGACCGGGCTGCTGTGCATGATCCCCGCGACAGCCGCCATGACGTCCAGCCGCTCGCAGGACTCGACGGCCTGCCGGATCTGGACGCGGTCGGTGACGTCGAGGTAGTGGGTGTGTGCGATTCCGCCCTGGTCCTTGATCAGGGTCGCCGTCGCGTGCAGGCCCTGCGCGTCGCGGTCCGCGCCGTGCACGGTGGCGCCCGCCTGCGCGAGCAGTACGGCGCAGGCGCGGCCGATTCCGCTTGCGGCGCCGGTGACGAATGCGGTGCGTCCGGTGAGGTCGTACGCCTTCACGGCCATGAAAGGACGGTACGAGCGTTTCTGACGACCCGTCAATTGGTTGGCGGTCAGCGGGTGGTGCGCGGACGGAAGCGGTGGGTCGGTGGGGAGCCCGGAGCGGGGGCGGGGCCTGTCTGACAGGTGGGACACCAGTAGGTCGGGCGCTCGCGGGAACCGTCGCCCTGGTCGGCCGCGCGCACCGGTGTGCCGCAGCGCAGACACGGGCGGGGCGCGCGGCCGTACACGAACAGGTCCTGGCCGCGGCGGCCCGTCGTGCTGCGGACCGGGCGGTCGCGGTTGGTCTCCAGCAGCCTCTTCGCGAGGCCGGGCAGTTTCGCGGCGCGGTCGGCGGGGAGCGCGCCGACGGGGAGCCAGGGGGTGGCGCCGAGGAGGAAGCAGAGTTCGCTCTTGTAGACATTGCCGATGCCGGCGAGGTTGCGCTGATCGAGGAGGGCCTCGCCGAGGGGACGGGCGGGGTCCGTGAGGAGGTTGGCGAGGGCGCGCTCGGGGTCCCAGTCGGGGCCCAGCAGGTCGGGGCCGAGGTGGCCGACGGCTCGCTCTTCGTCGGTGGTGCGCAGGAGGTCGAGGACGGGCAGGCGGTAGCCGACAGCGGTGCGGTCGTGGGTGCCGAGGATCGCCCGGATCTGGTGCGCGGGTCCGCCGGTCCAGCGCTGGTCGTTCGCGTACACCTTCCAGGAGCCGTCCATCCGCAGATGCGAGTGGAGTGTCAGACCGCCTTCGATGCGGGTGAGGAGGTGCTTGCCGCGCGGGGTGACGTCCAGGATGGTGCGGCCGGTGAGGTCGGCGGTCGCGTATTTGGGCACGCGGAGGTCAAAGCGGGTCAGCACCTTGCCGGCGAGGCCGTCGTGCAGTCGCCTCGCGGCCTGCCAGACCGTGTCACCTTCGGGCATGGGTCAAGGGTGACATGCGGGGTGGAGGCGGTGGGGCGGGTGAGGGGACAGGCGGTTTGTTGTCATGCGCGCAGCCGTAGGCCCCGTGGGGTCGCGATGAAACCCGCTCCTTCCAGGAGGGCGCCGATGGGGGAGGTGAGAGCCGAGGCGCCGTTGACCCGCTCCACCGTGACCGTGCCGAGGGAGCCCGCGCGCGCCGCCTCGGCGAGGGCCTCGGCGGCGGCGTGCAGGCGAGGGTCGTGGGCGGGCGTGTCCTCGCCGTCCGGGGTGGCGGGCCAGGCCAGTAGGGTCTTGCCGCCGCGCTCCATGTAGAGCGTCAGCTCGCCGTCGACGAGCACCACCAGGGAACCGGCCTTGCGGCCCGGTTTGTGCCCGGCGCCGCTCGGCGGCTCGGGCCAGCCCAAGGCCGCGCCGTACGCGTTCGCCGGGTCGGCGGCGGCGAGGACGACGGCGCGGGAGGCCCGGGACGTGGTGCGGTGGGGGCCGCGGCCGTGGGGGGCCCCGCCGCGGTCGGGACGGCCGGGGAGGCCCGAGCCGTTCGGGAGGCCGCCACCCCGGGGGCCGCCGGCGGCCGGGGAGGCGAAGTCCCGGGGGGAGACATACCCATGCGGCGCGGTGGGGGCGTCCGGGGCGTCGAAGGGGGACGAGAACGCGGTGTCGAGGTCGGGAAGGTCCCATGCGTCGTCGGACGGGAGGCCGTCGGGGAAGGCGAAGCCGTCGGGCGTGCCTGTGCCTGTGCCGGTGTTCGTGGCCGTGTTCGGGCCGGGCAGGGGCTCGCCGCGGTCCCGGGCGGTTGCTACCGCGCGCAGACGGTCCACGGCGCCGTCCATGGCGAACTGTGCGGCGCCGAGGCCTTCCACGACGTAGCCGCGCCGCGCCTGACCGCTCTCCTCGAAGACCGACAGGATGCGGTACGTCGCCGAGAAGCCGCCCTCGACGCCCTCGGCGGCGACCGCGCCCCGGGTCACCACACCGTGCCGGTCGAGGAGCGTGCGGGCGAGAGCATGCGCGCGGACGGTGGGGTCGGCCTCGTGGGCGGGGAGCAGCGACCAGCGGCCGGCGACGGTCGGCGGGCCGCTGCGGGAGGCGGGGCGGGCCGCGGCCGCCAGCGAACCGTAGCGGCCGCGCGGGATGGTGCGTTTGGCGCGGTGGGCCGTGGAGCCTGCTGTGCGGCCCGAGCCCAGCAGGGAGCGCATGGGGGCGAGGGTGTCGTTGGTGAGCCGACCGGACCAGGCCAGGTCCCAGACGGCGTCGGCGAGCTGGGGGTCGGTGGCGTCGGGGTGGGTGGTGGCGCGGACCTGGTCGGCGATCTGGCGGAAGAACAGGCCGTAGCCCCCTGAGAGGGCGTCCAGGACGGACTGGTGCAGTGTCGTCAGCTCCAGGGGGTGGGGTGGGGGCAGCAGCAGGGGCGCGGCGTCCGCCACGTACAGGGAGACCCAGCCGTCCTTGCCGGGGAGGGCGCCCGCTCCGGCCCAGACCACCTCTCCGGCCGCGGTGAGCTCGTCGAGCATCGCCGGGGTGTAGTCCCGCACGCGGGACGGCAGGACGAGCTTCTCCAGGGCCGAGGCGGGAACGGAGGCGCCCTGGAGCTGCTCGACGGCGCGCACCAGTCCGTCGACGCCGCGCAGGGAGTGGCCCGTGCCGATGTGCTGCCACTGCGGCAGGAACTGGGCGAGGGCGGGTGGCGGGACCGGCTCCAGCTCGTGCCGAAGGGCGGCCAGGGAGCGGCGGCGCAACCTGCGCAGGACCGTCGCGTCGCACCACTCCTGGCCCATGCCGGCCGGATGGAACTCGCCCTGGACGACGCGCCCGCTCGCCGCGAGCCGCTGCAGGGCGCCCTCGGTCACCGCCACGCCGAGGCCGAAGCGGGCGGCCGCGGTGGTGGAGGTGAATGGGCCGTGGGTGCGGGCATGGCGCGCGAGGAGGTCGCCGAGGGGATCCTTGACCGGCTCTGTGAACGCTTCCGGCACGCCTACCGGCAGTGCCGTGCCGAGTGCGTCACGCAGCCGGCCCGCGTCCTCGATCGCGGCCCAGTGGTCGGCGCCCGCGATGCGTACCCGGATCGCGCGGCGGGCGGCGGTCAGCTCCCGCGCCCAGTGCGGTTCGGCGCCACGCTCGGCCAGCTCGGCGTCGGTGAGCGGGCCGAGGAGGCGCAGGAGGTCCGCGACACCTTCGATGTCCTTGGCCCGGCGGTCCTCGGTCAGCCACTGGAGTTCCCGTTCCAGTTCGGTGAGGACCTCGGCGTCCAGCAGTTCGCGCAGTTCCGCCTGGCCGAGCAGCTCGGCCAGCAGGCGGGAGTCGAGGGAGAGGGCGGCGGCGCGGCGCTCGGCGAGCGGGGAGTCCCCCTCGTAGAGGAACTGCGCGACGTAGCCGAAGAGGAGGGAGCGCGCGAACGGGGACGGCTCCGGGGTGGTGACCTCGACCAGGCGCACCTTGCGGGACTCCAGGTCGCCCATCAGCTCCACGAGCCCGGGGACGTCGAAGACGTCCTGGAGGCACTCGCGGACCGCTTCCAGGACGATCGGGAACGAACCGAACTCGCTCGCCACCTGGAGCAGTTGGGCGGCGCGCTGGCGCTGCTGCCACAGCGGGGTCCGCTTGCCGGGGTTGCGGCGCGGCAGCAGCAGCGCGCGGGCGGCGCACTCGCGGAAGCGCGCTGCGAACAGGGCCGAGCCGCCGACCTGGTCGGTGACGATCTGGTCGACCTCGCCCTTGTCGAAGACGACGTCCGCCGCGCCGACGGGCGCCTGTTCGGCGTCGTACTCCGTGCCGGCCTTCATCGGCTCCTGGTCGAGGAGGTCCAGGCCCATGAGGTCGGCGTCGGGCAGCCGCAGGACGATGCCGTCGTCGGCGTGCATCACCTGGGCGTCCATGCCGTAGCGCTCGGAGAGCTTGGCCCCCAGGGCCAGAGCCCAGGGGGCGTGCACCTGGGCGCCGAAGGGCGAGTGGACGACGACCCGCCAGTCACCCAGCTCGTCGCGGAAGCGCTCGACGACGATCGTGCGGTCGTCCGGGACATGGCCGCAGGCCTGGCGCTGTTCGTCCAGGTAGGAGAGCACGTTGTCGGCCGCCCACGCGTCCAGACCCGCGGTGAGCAGACGGATCCGGGCGTCCTCCTTGGGCAGGGAGCCGACCTCGCGCAGGAACGCGCCCACCGCACGGCCGAGTTCGAGCGGGCGGCCCAGCTGGTCGCCCTTCCAGAAGGGCAGCCGACCCGGGACGCCCGGGGCGGGGGAGACCAGGACGCGGTCGCGGGTGATGTCCTCGATGCGCCAGGAGCTGGTGCCGAGCGTGAAGACGTCGCCGACGCGCGATTCGTAGACCATCTCCTCGTCGAGTTCGCCGACCCGGCCGCCGCCCTTCTTGGGGTCCGCGCCGGCGAGGAAGACGCCGAAGAGACCGCGGTCCGGGATCGTGCCGCCGGAGGTGACGGCCAGGCGCTGGGCGCCCGGGCGGCCGGTGACCGTGCCGGCGACCCGGTCCCACACCACGCGCGGGCGCAGCTCGGCGAACGCGTCGGACGGATAGCGGCCCGCGAGCATGTCCAGGACGGCCGTGAACGCGGACTCGGGGAGGGAGGCGAAGGGGGCGGCCCGGCGGACCGTGGCCAGCAGGTCGTCCACCTGCCATGTGTCCAGCGCCGTCATGGCGACGAGCTGCTGGGCGAGGACGTCCAGCGGGTTGGCGGGCACCCTGAGGGACTCGATCGAGCCGGTGCGCATCCGCTCGGTGACCACCGCCGCCTGCACGAGGTCGCCACGGTACTTGGGGAACACGACGCCCGTGGACACCGCGCCCACCTGGTGTCCCGCGCGGCCGACGCGCTGGAGGCCGGAAGCCACCGAGGGCGGGGACTCGACCTGGACCACCAGGTCGACGGCGCCCATGTCGATGCCCAGTTCGAGGCTCGAGGTGGCGACCACCGCGGGGAGACGGCCCGCCTTGAGGTCCTCCTCCACCAGGGCACGCTGTTCCTTGGAGACCGAGCCGTGGTGGGCGCGCGCGATGACGGGCGGGGCGCCCTGGGCCGCGCCCGAGCCGCCCATCAGCTCGGCGGGGGCGTGATGCTCGTCCAGTGGCTCGCCGGTGGCCCGCTCGTAGGCGATCTCGTTCAGGCGGTTGCAGAGGCGCTCGGCCAGGCGGCGGGAGTTGGCGAAGACGATCGTGGAGCGGTGGGCCTGGACCAGATCCGCGATGCGCTCTTCCACGTGCGGCCAGATCGACGGCCGCTCCGCACCCTCGGAGCCGTCGGCGACCGGGGAACCGCCCAGCTCGCCCAGGTCCTCCACGGGAACGACGACCGAGAGGTCGAACTCCTTGCCGGACTTCGGCTGGACGATCTCCACCTTGCGGTGCGGGGACAGATAGCGGGCGACCTCGTCGACCGGGCGGACCGTCGCCGAGAGGCCGATGCGGCGGGTCGGCTTCGGCAGCAGCTCGTCGAGCCGCTCCAGGGTGAGCGCGAGATGCGCGCCGCGCTTGGTGCCGGCGACCGCGTGCACCTCGTCCAGGATCACCGTCTCGATGCCGGTCAGGGCGTCGCGCGTGGCCGACGTCAGCATCAGGAACAGGGACTCGGGGGTCGTGATCAGAATGTCCGGCGGGCGCGTGGACAGCGCGCGGCGCTCGGCGGGCGGAGTGTCGCCCGAGCGGATGCCGACCTTGACCTCCGGCTCGGGCAGGCCGAGGCGCACGGACTCCTGGCGAATGCCGGTCAGGGGGCTGCGCAGGTTGCGCTCCACGTCGACCGCGAGGGCCTTGAGAGGAGAGACGTACAGGACGCGGCAGCGCTTCTTCGGGTCCGCGGGCGGGGGCGTCGAGGCGAGCTGGTCCAAGGCGGCGAGGAAGGCGGCCAGGGTCTTGCCGGAGCCGGTCGGGGCGACCACCAGCACGTCCGCACCCTCGCCGATGGCCTGCCACGCGCCCGCCTGGGCCGCGGTGGGCGCGGAGAACGCCCCCGTGAACCAGCCGCGGGTCGCGGGGGAGAAGCCGTCGAGCGCTCGGTGCGCGGAGCTGACCATGCGTCCATCCTGCACCCCGCCACTGACAATGGCCCTGACCTGCGGGTCTTGGGCCGGTGATGGGGTGCGGGACGCGGAGACGGGACGGGGACGGGACGGGGTGGACCGGTCGTCGCCGAGAGCGGGGGCATGGCGGGTTGGGGCGAGCTGGTGCGCCACCGGCGGTATGCGGAGCTGCCCGGTGTCGATCTGCAACGCGCCCGGTACGTCCGCAAGACCTCCGTGCGGCACACCCACGAATACTTCCGCCGGCCGCCGACCCCCTGCTGCGGGGGCTGTGAGGCGGTTGCTGCGACTCAACGGCGGGGCGCTGCCACAGCGTGAGGCCGTCCGGGTCAGCCGATGGTGCGGCCGTAGGCCCTCAGGGTGCGCAGCGCCTCGATCGTCACCATGGGACGTGCCTCCAGGGCGGTGCCCGGCGCCCAGCGGCGCCATCGGATCGGCCAGCCGCCGTCCTTCTGCTGCTCGTCGGCGAGATGGTCCAGGCAGCGTGTCATCTCATCGTCGGTGAACCACGCGCGCGCGAGCGAGTGCGGCGTCCGCGCGAAGTCGTACGGGAAGTGGTGCTCGCCCGGCGCGTAGCCGGGCGCGACCGGGTACGCGTCCAACTGGTCCGGGTCGAGCGCGGCGAGCCGCTGAGTGCGCACCAGACGGCCCAGACGGTCGGCGGCCGCCTCCGCGCGCGGGCGGTCGGGAGCGGAGTCCAGGAAGGCCACCGCGGCCTCGACCTCGTACGGATGGGACCGCTCCAGGGAGTCCACCGCCTGCCAGCAGAAGTCGGTGGCCCTGAACAGCCAGGCGTGCCACACCTCGTTGCGGTGCAGCAGCCCCACCACCGGCCCCGTGGACAGCAGTTCGCTGGGCGGATCGTCCACGATCGGGATGAAGGGGGCCGCCGGATAGCCGCGCTGGCTGGGATGGATCGCCGGCAGGGCGCCGTCGGACGCGGAGACGGACGTGAGATAGCGGCACACCCGCTCCACGCGCCGCCCGCCGAGGCGCCCGATGGCGTCCAGGACGCGCAACGCGCGCACGGTGTGCAGGGGCTGGCTGACGGGACCGCGCAGATCGGGCTCCAGCGCGTGGCCGTATCCGCCGTCCTCGTTGCGGTAGGCGTCGAGAGCGGTCTCGACGGGGTCGGCGGAGCCGTGGAGGAAGTCGTGCGCGAAGAGCCGCTGCTCCAGCACGCGCGCGGTGAGCCATACGAAGTGCTCGGCGCGGAAGAGCGGGGAGTGCGCCGGGGGCGTCGGGGGGAGTGGGGATGCTCCAGTTTCGGCCATGGTCAGACCGTAGGGCGGAAAGCGGTCTCGGTAGGCGGTCCCGGCAGGGGCCACCCCCGGGCGCGGGATACTGGTGTCATGCGGTTGACGGTCTTCTGGCAGCGGATGGACGAGCATTTCGGCGCGGGATACGCCGACACCTTCGCGCGAGATCATGTGATGGCGGAACTCGGCGGACGTACGGTGCACGAGGCGCTGGCGCACGGCTGGGAAGCCAAGGACGTGTGGCGCGTGGTGTGCGTGGTGATGAACGTTCCGCAGGAGATGCGCTGATCCGTCACGGAGATCGCAGGCGGCTGTCCGGTTGTCAGTGGCGTAGGCGAGACTTGGTCCGTGGCACCCACTGACGAGACCGGGCAGGTCGCCCGGCACGCATCCCTCCACGGCACGACGCCGCCCACCGGGCCGCCCCCGGCCGACGGCGGCGCCGCTCGGGGTGCCGGCATGCCCGGCTGGCTTCCGCGCGCCATGGTGCTAGCGCTCGCTCTCGTCGCGGCGTTCCAACTGGGCACCTGGGCCTTCCACCAGCTCATCGGCCTGCTGCTCAACATCCTGATCGCGTTCTTCCTGGCCCTCGCCATAGAACCCGCGGTCAGCCGGATGGCTGCCCGCGGGATGCGCAGGGGGCTCGCCACCTTCCTGGTCTTCTTCGGCCTGCTGATCGTGGTCGCCGGCTTCTTCACGCTCCTCGGCTCGATGCTCGCGGGACAGATCATCAAGATGATCGAGGGCTTCCCCGAGTACCTCGACTCAGTGATCAACTGGGTCAACACCACGTTCCACACCGACCTCAGGCGTGTGGACATCCAGGAGGGGCTGCTTCACTCCAACTGGCTGAGGAAGTACGCCCAGAACAGCGCCGCCGGTGTGCTGGACGTCTCCACGCAGGTCCTCGGCGGCCTCTTCAGGCTGTTGACGATCGCCCTGTTCTCGTTCTACTTCGCCGCCGACGGCCCTCGCCTGCGTCGCGGACTGTGCTCCGTCCTGCCGCCCGCCAAGCAGGCGGAGGTGCTGCGCGCGTGGGAGATCGCCGTCGACAAGACCGGCGGATACCTGTACTCGCGCGGGCTGATGGCGTTGATCTCCGGTGTGGCGCACTACGTACTGCTGGAGGCCCTCGGCATTCCGTACGCGCCCGTGCTCGCCGTCTGGGTGGGTGTGGTCTCGCAGTTCATCCCGACCATCGGCACGTATCTCGCCGGTGCCCTGCCCATGCTGATCGCCTTCACAGTCTCGCCCCTGTACGCCCTGTGGGTACTGATCTTCGTCGTGGTCTACCAGCAGTTCGAGAACTACATGCTGCAGCCCAAGCTGACCGCGAAGACCGTCGACATCCACCCCGCCGTCGCCTTCGGCTCGGTCATCGCCGGCACCGCGCTCCTGGGCGCCGTCGGCGCGCTGATCGCCATCCCGGCGGTCGCCACGCTCCAGGCGTTCCTGGGCGCCTACGTGAAGCGCTACGACGTCACCGACGATCCCCGCGTCCACGGTCACCGGGGCCGCGGCGAGGGGCCGGGACCGCTCACCCCCGCGCGGTCGCTGTGGGCGCGCATACGGGACCGGGCGGGCAGCGGGTCGCGGGAAGGGTCCGTCTGACGGCCGAAGCGGGCGTCAGTACGTGAGGACGGCCCACACCCCGGCCGCGGCGACCGCGGCCACGTAACACCCCACCGCCCCGGCCACGATCCGCCACCGCACGGCCTTGCTCCAGGGCGTGCGGGACAGCAGCCGGGCCAGCGCCGGCAGCACCAGAACGGCATGCAGGCCGACCCCGTGCAGGGGCTTGAGCGGCGCCGTCGAGTGGTACGCCGCCTCCTGGTGCCCCGTGCGGGTGAGCACCACACCGCGCGCGATCATCGCCGCCCCCGAGGCGAGCGCGACCAGCAGGATCGCGAAACCGGCGCGCACCGCGAGAGCCATCCCGGCCGGGCCCGTCGGCCGGCGTCGGAAGGACGCCACGGCGAACACGGTGAGCAGCACCACGAGGACGCCGCCGCCCACCGCGAGCATCATGGACACCGCCGTGTCGAAGGGCGTCTCCATGTTCAGGTGGGAGGGCACTCTCCGCCACGCCTGGAGGGTGATGCCCCCGACCTCCACGACGCAGTCGGCGGCGAACACCCCGAGCAGCGCGGTCCGCAACCGCGGTCCGACCCGCACGTACGACGTGACCCAGGTGATCGCGATCAGCGTCGCCCCGAAGGACAGCCCGAACGTGACGGGCTTGCGCCAGGAGACGGGTCCGTCCCAGGGGCCGCCGTCGACGGCGAACACCACCAGGTGGACGAGGCCGGAGAGGATCAGCAGGAGCGCTGTCGCCCCGTAGAGGCGGTACAGCAGTCGAGGGCTCGGACGGGCGGGTTCGGCTGCGCGGAGGGGCGTCGTGGTCGTCTGCTCGTGCATGCACCGAGCGTCTCGGCTGCGTCGTACGACGTCGTCGTCCGGGCGAAGACATCCGCCGTACGCCCGGCGAAGCAGCCGTGAGCGCGGACCGTGAACGTAGCCTCGGAAGTGCCGCGTGGTGCGCTTGACACAAAAATCGAACATCCGTTCTCATGGGGGCTCCGGTGAGGCTCCGGTGGGGCTCCTCGCAGGGATTTCGTCCCGATTGGGATGGATAAGTGCCTGAGTTATCCACAGGCCGGACCGGCGTCGGGGCGCATTGTCAGTGGCAGGCGTTAGCGTCTTTGACGTGAAGCGATCGACTCAAGCAAATCGGGTGGAACCCATGGCAGGAACCGACCGCGAGAAGGCTCTTGATGCCGCACTCGCACAGATTGAACGGCAGTTCGGCAAGGGCGCCGTGATGCGCCTCGGCGAGCGGCCGAACGAGCCCATCGAGGTCATCCCCACCGGGTCGACCGCACTCGACGTCGCCCTCGGTGTCGGCGGGCTGCCGCGCGGCCGCGTGGTGGAGGTGTACGGCCCGGAGTCCTCCGGCAAGACGACGCTGACGCTGCACGCCGTGGCGAACGCGCAGAAGGCGGGCGGCCAGGTCGCCTTCGTGGACGCGGAGCACGCCCTCGACCCCGAGTACGCGAAGAAGCTCGGTGTCGACATCGACAACCTGATCCTCTCCCAGCCCGACAACGGCGAGCAGGCCCTGGAGATCGTGGACATGCTGGTCCGCTCCGGCGCCCTCGACCTGATCGTCATCGACTCGGTCGCCGCGCTCGTCCCGCGCGCGGAGATCGAGGGCGAGATGGGCGACAGTCACGTCGGTCTGCAGGCCCGTCTGATGAGCCAGGCACTGCGGAAGATCACCAGCGCGCTCAACCAGTCCAAGACCACCGCGATCTTCATCAACCAGCTCCGCGAGAAGATCGGCGTGATGTTCGGCTCCCCCGAGACCACGACCGGTGGCCGCGCGCTGAAGTTCTACGCGTCGGTGCGGCTCGACATCCGCCGCATCGAGACGCTGAAGGACGGCACCGACGCCGTCGGCAACCGCACCCGCGTCAAGGTCGTCAAGAACAAGGTCGCGCCGCCCTTCAAGCAGGCCGAGTTCGACATCCTCTACGGCCAGGGCATCAGCCGCGAGGGCGGCCTGATCGACATGGGCGTGGAGAACGGCTTCGTCCGCAAGGCGGGTGCCTGGTACACGTACGAGGGCGACCAGCTCGGCCAGGGCAAGGAGAACGCCCGCAACTTCCTGAAGGACAACCCCGACCTCGCCAACGAGATCGAGAAGAAGATCAAGGAGAAGCTGGGCGTCGGCGTACGTCCGGAGGAGCCCGCCGCAGAGCCGGGCGCGGACGCAGCGGGGGCCGCGGGCACGCCTGTGGAGGACCCCGCCAAGGCGGTTCCGGCTCCGGCCGCCAAGGCAGCCAAGACCAAGGCCGCGGCTGCCAAGAGCTGATCCGTGACGCGACGAACGGACTGGGCCGAGTACGTCCACCACGAGACCCCCCGGGGGGCGGGGGGCGGGGGCGGGGCCGACGGCGGCTTTGCCCAAGGCGGCGACGGCTGGTCGGACGGTGGCTCGTACTCGCCTGAGGGGGCGGAGGGCGAAGCCCGCGAGGTTCGGCCCCGTGGCGGCCGGGCGCGACGCGGTGGCGAGGACGGCCCACGTGGCGGGCGTGGGCGCCGTCGGAGCGGCTTCGGAGAGCCCTCCGCCGAGGACGGAGGCTCCCCCTCCTCGTCGAGGGCCGAGCAGAGGGAGCCTTCAGGGGACCCGGCTGAGCGGGCACGGGCGATCTGCCTGCGCCTGCTCACCGGGACCCCGCGCACACGCAAGCAACTCGCCGACGCCCTGCGCAAACGAGAGATCCCGGACGACGTGGCGGAGGAGGTGCTCTCGCGGTTCGAGGAGGTCGGGCTGATCAACGACAGTGCCTTCGCGGACGCCTGGGTGGAGTCACGACATCACGGCAGGGGACTGGCTCGGCGCGCGCTCGCACAGGAACTGCGGACCAAGGGGGTCGACGCGGCGCTGATCGAGGACGCCGTCGCCCAGCTCGACTCCGAGCAGGAAGAGGAGACGGCGCGCGAACTCGTCGCCCGCAAGCTGCGCTCGACCCGCGGCCTCGACCGCGACAGACGACTGCGCCGCCTCGCCGGCATGCTCGCACGCAAGGGCTACCCCGAGGGCATGGCCCTACGGGTGGTCCGGCAGGCACTGGAGGAGGAGGGCGAGGACACGGAGTTCCTGGAGGTGGACGGGGACTGAGCCATTGAAGGGCAAGCGGGGGGAGGGGCGGGAAGGGGGGAGGGGAGGGGGGAGAGGGAAACCGGTGGCAGTGCCGACCTCCCCGCCGAGAGGCGGTAGGGATAACCCCCCACTGAAGACGCCGGATCGCCGCAGTGCACAAGCATCTGTGCACAGGCGACTGTGTACGCATGTCCCAGGAACCAGGCGTTGACGAGCTCTCAGAAGCGGAACCCGAGAGGCCGCCAGAGCCGAAGAACCCGCCCGTTGCCCCCGCGGCTCCCGCGGCTCCCGCGGCTCCCGTCGAACTCGGCGATCTCGCCGCGCTCAAGGCGCTGGCCCAGCCACGCCGTCAGCGCATGCTCGAACATCTCACCCTGCACGGCCCGGCCACCTCGGCGACTCTTGCCCGAGCCCTCGGCCTGAACACCGGAGCCACCAGCTACCACCTGCGTGAGCTGGCCCGGTACGGCTTCGTCGAGGAAATGGCCGAGGCCGGGCGCGCGGAGCCGTCCGCGCACCGGGAGCGCTGGTGGCGGGCGGTCCCGGGCGACCTCAGATTCCCGCCGCGCAGCCGTCAGAGTCCCGAACTGCGGCACGTCATGGACGAGCTGAACCACCATGCCTACGCAGCCGACCTGGACCTCTTCGAGCGGCTTCAGCGGGACGCGGGCGACGGCGACCCGTGGGCGGACGCGTTCCCCTACTCGCGCGGCACCATCCGGCTCACCCTGCCCGAACTCCGGGAGTTCTTCGAGGAGTACATCGCCCTCCTCAACCGCTACAAGCGATCCGACGCCGAGACCTCGCCGGGCGCACGCACCCTGCTCACCCGCTTTCTGGCCTTCCCCGCCCCCGCGAGAGAGACGGATCCCTCATGATGCTGCGCTACGCCCTGAAGACCGTCCGCGCCCGCAAAGCGGGTTTCTTGGGCGCCTTCCTCGCGCTGTTGTGCGCGGCCGCCCTGATCACTGCGTGTGGCACCCTCCTGGAGACGGGGCTGCGTGGCGCCATCCGTACCGAGCGTTACGCGGCCGCCCCGGTCGTGGTCTCAGCCGACCAGAACGTCCACCGGACGACCGTCAAGCACAAGAAGGGCAAGACAAAAGTCAAGCACAAGGCCAAACCCATCGCCGAGCGTGCGTGGCTCCCGGCCGACCTGGAGCGCAGGCTCGTCTCCGCGCCCGGTGTCGCCCGTGTGATCCCCGAACTCACCTTCCTCGCCGAGCCGTTGACACGCGACGGCAGCCCGGTCGCCGACGGCGTGCCCGCCTACGGGTACGCCTGGGAGTCCGCGGTGCTGACGCCGTATCGGCTCACGGCGGGCACCGCTCCCGCAGCCGCCACCGATGTGGTCGTCGACGGCGGCCTCGCCGCACGCGCCCGCCTCGTACCCGGCG
The DNA here is from genome assembly GCF_044460385.1 of Streptomyces sp. NPDC050121. NCBI lineage: Bacteria > Bacillati > Actinomycetota > Actinomycetes > Kitasatosporales > Streptomycetaceae > Streptomyces > Streptomyces sp. NPDC050121. Next base: position 32,864 of record NZ_JBITJV010000021.1, read on the forward strand.
ACCGGCTCACCGTCCAGTCGACACAGGCCCCGCGCACCTACCGCGTCTCCGGTATCGCCGCGCCCGCCACCGCCGTACGCCACCAGAGGGCCCTCTTCTTCTCGGCCGCCGAGGCCCGCCGGCTCGCCGCACACCCCGGGCAGGTCACCGCGTTCGGCGTGCTGCCGAAGACGGGCGTCGGGCCGGGCCCGCTCCGGCAGGCCGTGGCCACGGCGCTGCACGGCACCGGCGCCCAGGCCAGCGCCGGCGACGACCGGGGGCCCGTCGAGTTCCTGGACGCCGCCGCGGCCCGCACCAGGCTGATCAGCATGGGCGGAGCGATGGGCGGCACCTCGCTGCTCGTGGCGGTCCTCGTGGTCGTCGGGACCTTCGCTCTCTCCGTGCAGCAGCGCGAACGCGAACTGGCCCTGTTGCGTGCCGTCGCCGCGACCTCCGGACAGATCCGCCGGCTGCTCGGGCGGGAGGCCCTGATCGTCGCGCTGGCCGCGGGCACGGCCGGAGCTCTCCTGGGGCTTCCCCTGGGGGCCTGGCTGCACGGCAGGTTCGTAGCCCTGGGCGCCGTGCCCGCCACGCTCCGGCACACCGTGAGTGTCTTTCCGCCGCTCGCCGCCATCGCCGCGACCCTGTTCGGCGCCTGGGCCTCCGCACGCATCGCCTCCCGCCGGGTGGCCCGGATCCGCCCGGCCGAGGCGCTCGCCGAGGCCCGCACCGAACGGATTCGGCCCGCCTGGGGTCGGCTTCTCGCAGGTGTGCTGCTGCTCGCCGGTGGCGGCGTCCTCGTGGCCCTGCTCACTGTCCTGCGCACCGAGCCCGCTTCCACGCCCGTGACGTTCCTCGCCGTCGTCGTGCTGTCCACCTCCGTCGCTCTGCTCGGGCCGCTCCTGGTCAAGGCGGCCGCTGTTCTCCTGGCCGGACCGCTGCGGCTGACCGGTCCCGGTGGCCGGCTCGCCACCGCCAACCTCCGTGGCAACGCCGTCCGTATGGCCTCCGTCGTCACCCCTCTCACCCTGCTCATCGGTATGACCTGCACGGTGCTGTTCGTGCAGCCCACCCTCGGCGACGCGGCCCGCGCCCAGGCCCGCGACGGCGTCCGCGCCGACTGGGTCGTCGCCTCCCGGGGGCCCGGCGTCCCGGGCGACGCGGCACGACGGCTCCGGGCACAGGACGACGTCGTCACCGAAGTGGTCCGTACGACCGTCCGGGTCGGCCTCGACAAGTACGCGGCCCAGGGCGTCACCCCGGCCGGGCTCGCCCGCACCTGGGACCCGGACGTCACCGCCGGCTCCCTCGGCGAACTCGCCGAGGACACCGTCGCCGTCAGCGAACTGGCCGCGGACCAGCTCCACTTGACGCCCGGCAGCACCCTGAAGCTCACGCTCGGCGACGGCACGCCCGCCACACTCACCGTCGCCGCCGTCTACGCCAGGGGCCTCGGCTTCGGAGACCTCACCTTCGCGCACGACCTGGTCGCCCGCCACGTCGACAACCCGCTCTCCTCCTCCCTCCTCGTCAGCACGGCCCGTACACAGACACAACTTTCGACTACGCTGCGTGAGTTCCCGGGACTCGCGGTGATTTCTCCGGCCACGGCCGACTCGCTGCAGACCGAGCGGCAGCAGGCGAACGCCGAGGTCAACTTCCTGGCCATGGGGCTGGTCCTGGCGTTCACCGCCATCGCCGTGGTCAACACGCTCGCCATGTCGGTCTCCGAACGCGTCCGGGAGTTCGCGCTGCTGCGTCTCGCGGGGGCGACCCGGCGTCAGGTGCTGCGCATGCTGCGCACCGAGGCCCTGTCGGTGCTCCTGCTAGCCGCGACCCTCGGCACTGCGGTCGCGCTGGCCGTCCTGACCGCGTTCAGCGTGGGCATGACCGGACGGGCGGCCCCGGCGGTCGTACCGCTCGTGTACGCCACGGTGGTCGCGGGAGCCGGGCTCCTCGCGCTCGTCGCCACCGCTCTGCCGGCACGGGTGGCGCTCAGGGTCCGCGCGGTGACGGTGGCGACGGCCAAGGAGTGACCCCGGCTACGAGGTCACCGGGAGCCCCGCCGCCTTCCAGGCCTGGAAACCGCCGACGAGGTCGGTCGTCCGGTGCAGCCCCAGCTGGTGCAGGGACGCGACGGCCAGGCTCGACGCGTAGCCCTCGTTGCAGATCACGACGGCACGCACGTCGTGGCTCGTGGCCTCGGGGAGGCGATGGCTGCCCTGGGGGTCGAGCCGCCACTCCAGTTCGTTGCGCTCCACGACCAGCGCCCCGGGTATCAGCCCGTCCCGCTCGCGCAGGGCCGCGTACCGGATGTCGACGAGCAGCGCGTCACCCGCGCGCGCGGCCTCGTACGCCTCCCGTGCCTCGACGCGCGCGTACCCCGCGCGCACCCGATCGAGCAGCTCGTCTATGCCGGGTGGCCGTTCGCCGTCCGGCCTCCCCTCCTGAGGGGTGTTCACGCCGCTCACTGCCAGTCCTCCGGCCGCTCGACCTGCTCAAGCCGCAGCACCTGCCCGGTACGGCTGTAGCGGCGGATGCGCGGCAGCGGCGGGTAGTAGGCGTGGACGGAGACGGCGTGTTCCTCGGTGGACTCGTTGAGGACCTCGTGGACGTGGTGACGTCCGAAGGAGCGGCCCCGGCCGGCCGACAGGGTGCGCTCGCGGTCGATGCCGTCCGTCAGCTCCAGGGTCGTCCAGCCGTCGGTGGGCAGCCGCGCGGTGAGCGAGTACTCCTTCAGCTCGCCCCGCGCGGTGAGGAAGGCGCCCACCGAGTCGGCGTGGTCGTGCCAGCCGGTGCCGGTGCCGGGCGGCCAGCCGATCAGCCAGGCCTCGCTGCCGCCGGGTCCCTCCAGGCGCACCCAGGTGCGGCCCTCCGGGTCGAGGGGCAGCGAGGAGATCAGCTCGGTGTCGGCGGCCGTCCGCCGGACGAAGTCGAGGAGGTCGGCCCGCGTGGGCGCGGCGACGGCGGTGGGCAGGGAGGGGGAGACAGACACGGACACCGTCCTGAGAAGGTTCGCGGGGAGCGCGCGGCCATGAGAGCGCGGGTGCGCAGTGGCGGCGCGCGCCGGTGGGGGAAGGGGGATGCGAAGTCAGCAGGACGGACGACACACGCAGCCCGCATAGCGGACGAGGTCCATATGGACCCTCCGCCACAGGCGCACATCGGTGTCGGTCACGATCGGGAGTACACCACGCCGGTTCAACCCGGTCAACTGACTGTCACCATGTGGACCACACGGTGACAGTCAGTACGTCACTTTGCCGCTGAGCCCGCCGTGGCTCCCGCCGCGGGCGCCTCCTGCGCCCCCTGCGGCCCGCCCACCACCGCCTCCGCCGCCGCGTACAGGTCTGCCGCGCGTACCCCGTTGAGAGCGGTGACCAGATGGCCGTCGGGCCGGATCAGCAGGACGGTGTGGGCTGCCGCGCCCGGGTAGGTCTCGGCGACCAGCAGCTCGGCCGGGCTCGGCAGGGCCGTCACCGCGGCCGCGAGCCTGGGCATGATGCCGGCGCTCACCCAGTGCCTGCGCTCCCACACGCCCGTGCCCGGCGCGATCAGCAGGACGAGCAGCGTGCCCCGGCCGAGCCGCTCCCGCAGGCGTACGAACGAGCCGTCCTCCGCCGTCACGCGCACGTCCTCGGCCGGTGCGCCGGGCGGCGTCGTCACCGGTACCTCGGCTTCCAGGTGGCGGGGGGCGAGCGGGGAGTCGTCGTACCTGCCCGGCGCACCCAGCGGGCCGCGTCCCAGGTGGCCGTCGGTGAGCAGCACGTCGTGGCCGCGGGCCGCGCCGGGGACGTACGCCCTGATGCCTCCGCTGCCGCGCAGCAGCGGCAGCGCCTGGTCGGCGGCGCGCAGCCGGGCGGCGACGGCCGCGCGCCGCTCCGCCTGGTAGCTGTCGAGCAGTGCCTCGTGCGTCCCGTGGTGCCAGGCCAGGGCCAGTTTCCAGGCGAGGTTGTCGGCATCGCGCAGGCCCTCGTCGAGGCCCTGGGTGCCGAGCGCGCCGAGCAGGTGGGCGGCGTCCCCGGCAAGGAAGACGCGCCCCACACGCCAGCGGCGGGCGAGCCGGTGGTGCACGGTGTGGACGCCGGTGTCGAGCAGTTCGTACGCGGGTGTGGGGCCCTCGCTCCAGCCGGCGAGGGTCTCGCGGATGCGGGCCACGAGCAGTTCGGGCGTGACGAGGTCCTTGCCTGGCGGCAGCAGCCAGTCCAGACGCCATACGCCGTCCGGCAGCGGGCGTCCGGTGATCTCCCCGGCGGAGGGACCGGTCGTCCGCCACGGGGGCGTCCTATGGAGCAACGCCTCATCCGCCCATGGAAGTTCCGTGCGCAGCGCGGCCACGGCGTGTCGCTCCACCGCCGTACGGCCGGGGAAGCGGATGTCCAGGAGTTTGCGGACCGTGGAGCGCGGGCCGTCGCAGCCGACCAGGTGGCTGCCGCGCCACCAGGTGCCGTTGGGGCCGCGGGTGTGCGCCGTGACACCGGACGGTTCCTGCTCGATGGTGTCCAGACGACTGTCCACGGCGATCTTCACCAGTCGCTCGCCCGCGAGGGCGGCGCGCAGGGCGCTCGTGAGCACGTGCTGGGCGATGTGCAGGGGGGCGGGGTCGGTCGTGTCGTCGAAGGCGATCCGGCGGGTCACCTGCTTGCGCCGCATCGACCGCCATCCGGCCCAGTGGACCCCGGCCTCCCCGAGGGACGCCCCGGTCAGCCGCTCCATCAGCGCGGCAGTGTCCTCGCGCAGCACGACGGTGCGCGCGAGCCGCGGTTCGTCCTTTCCGGGGCCCTCGTCGAGGACCACGGACGGCACCTGCTGGCGCGCCAGCGCCAGGGCGAGCGTGAGCCCCACCGGCCCCGCTCCGACGATGATCACCGGGTCCACGGCGTGCCGCCCCCTGCCCGCGACGGTGTCCTCAGGGATGTGAGTGAACAAAAGGCTGGAGCAGGGTGCACGATCACAGAACGTATGCAACCCATTGTCGTTGTTTGCGTCAAGTGACGGAGGGCAGTGGCGATCATGCCACTGCCCTCCGCGTCGTTCATGCTATTTGATTGTTCGTCAGGTGTAGGTCCTGGTGCCGGGGAGGCCGCCGCCTTCGCCCCCGGTCCCGAAGGAGCCGCCGACTGCCGCCGGATTGAGTTCCTCCATGTCCTCCGCGCTGAGCACCGCCCCAGTGCTCTTCTTGCTGCGCCGCAGCCTCTTCTCCAGCCAGCTCGCGAAGCTGGTCAGGATGAAGTTCAGCACGATGAACATCGCCGCGACCACGATGAAGCTCGGGACGACGTTGGCGTAGTTGGCGGCGAGGGTGCCGCGCGAGTTGAGCAGCTCGGTGAAACCGATCATCACACCGCCCAGCGCGGTGTCCTTCACGATGACCACGAGCTGGCTGACGATCGCCGGGAGCATCGCCGTGACCGCCTGCGGGAGCAGAATGCTGCTCATCGTCTGGCCCTTGCGCAGGCCGATCGCGTACGCGGCCTCCGTCTGTCCCTTGGGCAGGGAGAGGATGCCGGCCCGGACGACCTCGGCGAGGACCGAGGCGTTGTAGAGCACCAGGCCCGTGACGACCGCGTAGAGCGGCCGGTCCTCGCTGGTGACGTTCGTGGAGCGGGAGTAGAACTCGTTGGCGAACAGCATCAGCAGCAGCACCGGGATCGAGCGGAAGAACTCGACCACCGTTCCGGCCACGACGCGCACCCACCGGTGGTCGGACAGACGTGCGATACCGAAGACGGCGCCCAGGGGAAGGGCGATCACCATGGCGAGGGCCGCGGCCTTCAGCGTGTTGGCGAGACCGGGCAGCAGGTACGTCGTCCAGGCCTCGGATTCGATGAACGGCTTCCACAGGGCGGAGGTGAGCTGTTCCTTCTCGTCCATCTCCTGCCACACCCACCACACGAACAGGGCGAGAAGGGCGAAGAAGACCACCGAGAAGATGACGTTGCGCCGCTTGGCGCGGGGGCCGGGGGTGTCGTAGAGGACCGAGCTCATCGCTTCACCGCCAGTCGCTTGCTGAGCCAGCCCAGGATGAGGCCGGTCGGCAGGGTCAGTACCACGAACCCGAACGCGAAGACCGCGCCGATGAGCAGCGTCTGCGCCTCGTTCTCGATCATCGTCTTCATCAGGTAGGCGGCCTCGGCGACGCCGATGGCGGCCGCCACCGTGGTGTTCTTGGTCAGGGCGATCAGGACGTTGGCCAGCGGTCCGATGACCGAACGGAAGGCCTGCGGCAGCACGATGAGCGTGAGGGTCTGGCTGAAGCTCAGCCCGATGGCCCGGGCCGCCTCCGCCTGCCCCAAGGGCACCGTGTTGATGCCGGAGCGGATCGCCTCGCACACGAAGGCCGCGGTGTAGGCGATCAGACCGAGCACGGCGAGCCGGAAGCCCTGCACCTTGAAGTCCTCGGCCCCCAGGGTCATACCGAAGACGTCGGCGAGGCCGAGCGAGCTGAACAGGATGATGACCGTCAGGGGGATGTTCCGGACGATGTTGACGTAGGCGGCGGCGAACCCGCGCATCAGCGGGACCGGGCTGACCCGCATAGCGGCCAGCAGGGTGCCCCAGATCAAGGAGCCCACGGCGGAGAGGGCGGTGAGCTTCACCGTCATCCAGAACGCCCCTAGGACGTCGTAACCTTCAAGAAAGTCGAACACGATCTCCCGCGCTTCCGGGTGGGTGGCGTATGAGGAGGGCGGGGCGCGCCGCCGCCGTGATCGCGACGGACGGCGGCGCACCGCAGGAACCCCGCATGGCTGGGCCGCGGGAGGCGGTTACTTGACGATGACGCCGATCTTCGGGGCCGGCTCGTTCTTGTAGTTCGCCGGGCCGAAGTTGGCCTCGACGGCCTTCTCCCAGGAGCCGTCGCTGACCATCTTCTCCAGCGCCTTGTTGATCTTGTCCACGGTCGCGGTGTCGCCCTTCTTGACGCCGATGCCGTAGTTCTCGTTGCTGAGCTTCAGGCCCGTAAGCTTGAACTTGCCCTTGTACTGGTCCTGCGAGGCGAAGCCGGCGAGGATCGAGTCGTCGGTGGTGACCGCGTCCACGGCACCGCTCTGCAGGCCGGCGATGCACTCCGAGTAGGAGCTCAGCTCCTTCAGGTTCGCCTTCGGCGCGATCGTGTCGTGGATGTTCTGCGCCGAGGTCGAGCCGACCACTGAACACAGCCTCTTTCCGTTGAGGTCCGCGGCCTTGCTGATCGTCGAGTCGGTCTTGACCAGCAGGTCCTGGTGGGCCAGCAGGTACGGGCCGGCGAAGTCGACCTTCGCCTTGCGCTTGTCGTTGATCGAGTAGGTGGCCGCGATGAACTTCACGTCACCGCGCTCGAGGGCGTTCTCGCGGTCGGCGCTCTTGGTCTCGACGAACTCGATCTTGTCCTTGTCGTAGCCGAGCTGCTTGGCCACGTACGTCGCGACGTCCACGTCGAAGCCGGCGAAGGAACCGTCGGGCTTCTTCAGGCCGAGACCGGGCTGGTCGTACTTGATGCCGATCTTGATCTTTCCGCCGCCGCTGCTGCCGCTGGAGCTGCTGGAGTTGTCGTCCTTGTTGTCACCGCCGCACGCGGTGGCGGTCAGGGCGAGCACGAGCGCTACGGTCGAGGCGGCGGTGACCTTGCGAAGCTTCATGGTGACTTCCTTGAGAAGAGTGGTGAAGTACTGCGAGCGGGGGCTGAGTTCCGTCAGTGGTGAAGGATCTTCGACAGGAAGTCCTTGGCGCGGTCGCTGCGCGGATTGCTGAAGAACTGGTCGGGCGCAGCCTCTTCGACGATGCGTCCGTCCGCCATGAACACCACGCGATTTGCAGCCGATCGTGCGAAACCCATCTCATGGGTGACGACGATCATGGTCATGCCGTCCCGGGCCAGCTGCTGCATGACCTCGAGGACCTCGTTGATCATCTCGGGGTCCAGGGCCGACGTCGGCTCGTCGAACAGCATGACCTTCGGGTCCATCGCCAGCGCCCGCGCGATGGCGACGCGCTGCTGCTGGCCGCCCGACAGCTGCGCCGGATACTTGTCGGCCTGGGTGCCCACGCCGACCCGGTCCAGGAGGGCGCGCGCCTTGTCCTCGGCCTTCTTCTTGTCGGCCTTGCGGACCTTGATCTGGCCGAGCATCACGTTCTCGAGCACCGTCTTGTGCGCGAACAGGTTGAACGACTGGAAGACCATGCCGACGTCGGCGCGCAGTCGGGCCAGCTCCTTGCCCTCCTGGGGCAGCGGCTTGCCGTCGACAGTGATCGTGCCCTCGTCGATCGTCTCCAGGCGGTTGATGGTGCGGCACAGGGTCGACTTACCGGACCCGGAGGGTCCGATGACCACGACGACCTCGCCGCGCGCGATCGTCAGATCGATGTCCTGGAGAACGTGCAACGCGCCGAAGTGCTTGTTGACGCTCTTCAGGACGACCAGTTCACCGCTCGCGACCGCATCTTCCTTGGTCACCGATACTTCGGTCATCGCTCTGGGGCTCCGTCCTCCTCGGTTTCGGAGGACAGTAGTGACCTGCTGCGATCAGCGTCATTACATCTGAGGGGAATCTGAGCATCACGATCCGATAGCAATCGGACACGTGTCGTAGCACTTGTGACCTGCGCCCGTATCGGCCGGATAACGGAAGCGGCATGCAACCGGAACTCACTTGACGGCGTCCTCGTCCATCAGCGTGACTGCCATGATGCACGCACGCGTGTGCCCCGTTTTTTCACTCACGAGAACCGTACGCCCGTTGTAGTGAGTCAGACCGTATGCCCGATGAACCGGAGGAGGACGGGATGAGACTGCTGCTCGTCGAGGACGACAACCATGTCGCCGCCGCTCTTTCCGCGGTCCTGAAGCGGCACGGTTTCGAGGTCATACACGCGCGCAGTGGCGAGGAGGCCCTGCAGGCGCTCGTGCCGGAGGGGCCCGGCTTCGGGGTCGTGCTGCTCGACCTGGGACTGCCCGACCAGGACGGGTACGAGGTCTGCGGCAAGATCCGCAAGCGCACCGCCACCCCGGTGATCATGGTGACTGCCCGCTCCGACGTGCGCTCCCGTATCCACGGCCTCAACCTGGGCGCCGACGACTACGTGGTGAAGCCCTACGACACCGGGGAACTGCTCGCCCGGATCCACGCCGTCAGCCGGCGCACGGTCCACGAGGACCCGGCCGTGGGCGGCGAGGACGCGCTGCGCCTGGGCCCCGTGCAGATCGAGCTGCCCACGCGACGCGTCACGGTGGACGGTTCGGTGATCCAACTGACCCGCAAGGAGTTCGACCTCCTGGCGCTGCTCGCCCAGCGCCCCGGTGTGGTCTTCCGCCGGGAGCAGATCATCAGCGAGGTGTGGCGCACCAGCTGGGAGGGAACCGGGCGCACCCTGGAGGTGCATGTGGCCTCCCTGCGCGCCAAGCTGCGCATGCCCGCGCTGATCGAGACCGTGCGCGGCGTCGGCTACCGGCTCGTCGCCCCGGCCGCGTAGCGGGGACCGCGGTTGCGTACACGTCTCCTGCCGCTGCTCATCGTCCTGATGGCGGCCGTGCTGCTGGCCCTGGGCGTGCCCCTGGCCGTCAGCGTGGCGGGCGCCCAGCAGCAGAAGGTGGTCGTCGACCGCATCGACGACACCGCGCGCTTCGCGGCGCTCGCCCAGTTCGTCACCGCCTCCTCGGGTACGAGCGACTCCGCGGTGACGCCCACGAACGAGCGACGCGAGACGCTCGGCCGGGAGCTCGACAGCTACTACGACGTCTACGGCATTCGGGCCGGCGTCTTCTACGGCACCGACACCCCCATGGCTCATGCCCCGAGGGACTGGTACCTCCCCGAAACGGGTGAGGTGCGGGAAGCCTTCGAGGAGGCGCTGCTCAGCCGTCGCAGCCATGACCCGCAGCAGGTGTGGCCATGGCAGCGCAATCGGCTCGTCGTGGCGTCGCCGGTCATCCGGGACGGCGACGTCGTCGCGGTCGTCGTCACCGACTCGCCCACCGGGGCCATGCGGTCGCGGATCCTGCACGGCTGGCTGGTCATCGGCGCGGGCGAGGTCGCCGCGATGCTGCTGGCCATCGGCGCCGCCCTGCGGCTGACTGGCTGGGTGCTCAAGCCCGTGCGCGTGCTGGACGCCACCACCCACTCGATCGCGAGCGGCCGCCTGAAATCCCGGGTGGCCGTGGCCGGCGGGCCGCCCGAACTCCGGCGGCTGGCCGGATCGTTCAACGAGATGGCGGACAACGTCGAGGACGTACTGGAGCAACAGCGCGCCTTCGTCGCCGACGCCTCGCACCAACTGCGCAACCCGCTCGCCGCCCTGCTGCTGCGCATCGAACTGCTGGCCTACGAACTTCCCGAGGGCAACGAGGAGATCGCCTCCGTCCAGAGCGAGGGCAAGCGCCTGGCCCAGGTCCTGGACGACCTGCTCGACCTGGCGCTGGCCGAGCATGCCGAGGCCGATCTGCGGGTCACCGACATCGGCGCGCTGGCCGCCGAACGGGTCGCCGCCTGGGCACCCACCGCCGAGGCCAAGGGCGTCCGCCTGGTGGGCGACTGCCCGCCCACCACCGCGTGGGCCGACCCGGTGACCCTGTCCAGCGCACTGGACGCCGTGATCGACAACGCGGTGAAGTTCACCCCTGAGGGGAAGAGCGTCGAGGTCACGGTCGCGGCCGACGGCGAGACCTCGACCGTCGTCGTCACCGACAACGGGCCGGGGCTGACCGACGAGGAACTCGCGCGCGTGGGCGACCGTTTCTGGCGCAGTGGCCGCCACCAGAACATCAAGGGTTCGGGCCTGGGCCTGTCCATCTCCAAGGCCCTGCTCGCGGCGGGTGGCGGCGGCCTGTCCTACGCACACCACGAGCCCAGTGGCCTGACGGCGACGGTGTCGGTGCCCAGGTCGCCGACGTCGTAGCGACGGGGGCTGCGGCTCGGAGGCGGCCTACGGCTCGGAGGCGGCTACGGCTTGACCGAGCGGTAATACCGGCGGGCGCCCTCGTGCAGCTTGAGCGGGTCGGTGTAGATGGCCGTGCGTAGATCGACCAGCTGGGCGGAGTGCACATGCGCGCCGATGCCGTCCCGGCTCTTGATCACGGTCCGGGTCAGCCATTCCGTGAGTCGCGGAGCCATGTTCGTGCGCGTCATCAGCAGGTTGGACACCGCGATCGTCGCCACGGTGGAGCCGTTCTGGATGGCGGGGTAGGCCGACTCGGGCATGTTCGTGGCCCGGTAGTAGCCGGTGGAGTCGTCCTTGCGGTGCATCAGGGCGACGAGCTCGGGGCCGATCGGCACGAACCGGAAGGTGCTGTCGGCCAGCGTCTTCAGGCCGGCCGTCGGCACCCCGCCGGACCAGAAGAACGCGTCGATCTTGCCCTGCTTCAGCTTCTCCGGGCCGGTGTCGATGCCCTCCGACTCGGCCTTGATGTCCTTCGACGGGTCCAGACCCGCCGCCTGAAGCACCCGCTCGGCGATCAGCCGCACACCCGAGCGGGGCAGCCCCGTCGCCACGGTCCTGCCCCGCAGATCCGCGACGGACCGGATGGCCGAGTCGCGCGGCACCACCAGCTGGACGTAGTCGTCGTACAGGCGGGCCACCCCGCGCAGTCGGGCGGCCGAGCCGGGGTGCTGCCGTTCGTACGTCTCCACCGCGTCGGCCGCGGCGATGGTGAAGTCGGCCTGGCCGGCCGCCACGCGCGCGACGTTCTCCTGCGACCCGTTGCTCGTCGTCAGCTTCACGTCCAGGTCGGGCATGTCTCTGGCGAGCTCGGCGCGCAGCCGGGCGCCGTACTCGTAGTAGACGCCGCTGGTCGTGCCCGTGCTGAAGGTGATCGACCCGTGCGGCGGCTCCTCGCCCAGCGGCTGCAGCCACCACAACAACAGCCCGAGGAGGACGGCACCGACGGCCGTGCCCTGCAGGGCACGGCGCCTGCCGACACGGGAGAACACCTTGGACATGGGCGCGATCCTGCCAGCCGGCACACCGTGCTGACCAGCGCATGGCCCGCTTTGCCGGTTGCGGACGGGCCGGACGGGATTGTCAGTGGGCGTCGATACAGTCGGTGCATGAGCTCTTCCTCGCCCGCCGACCTGGTCCGTGAGTTCCACCGCGCCTTCGGCCTCGACGCCCGCAGTACGCCCACGGAGGTGGCGCCCGACCTCGCCGCGCACCGCGGGGAGCTGCTCGCCGAAGAGGCCGCGGAGGTCGCCGAGGTATCGGTGAGCGGCCCGCTGGACCGGCTCGCGCACGAGCTGGCCGACGTCGTCTACGTCGCGTACGGCACGGCCCTGGTGCACGGCATCGATCTCGACGCGGTGCTCGCCGAGATCCACCGTTCCAACATGACCAAGCTGGGCCCCGACGGCCAGGTCGCCCGCCGCGCCGACGGCAAGGTCCTCAAGGGGGAGCACTACGAGGCGCCGGACGTGTCCGCGGTGCTGCGCCGCCAGGGCTGGATACCCGGCGGCGCGGCCTGAAGCGGGGCGGCTGGCGCCGTCCGGTGGCGCGCGTCATGGCCCGCGCCCTGCCTTCGAGGGGACGTCAGTCGCCCACCGGGGCCTGGTGCCGGGCCTCGGGCAGCGGCTCCGCCGTGCCGCCGTCGAGGGGCCCGCGGCGGCGCGCCCACCGAGCCGCCAGCGGCTCCGTGTAGCGGGCGGTGAGCGGGCCGAGGACGACCAGGATCAGGACGTAAGCCGTCGCCAGCGGCCCCAGGGACGGCTCGATTCCGGCGGTGACAGCGAGTCCGGCGATGACGATCGAGAACTCCCCGCGCGCCACCAGCGCACCGCCCGCCCGCCAGCGCCCCTTGACCGAGATCCCGGCCCGCTGCGCCGCCCAGTAACCGGTGGCGATCTTCGTCGCGGCGGTGACGGCCGCCAGCGCGAGGGCGGGCAGGAGGACGGGAGGGATGCTCGCCGGGTCGGTGTGCAGTCCGAAGAAGACGAAGAAGATGGCCGCGAACAGATCCCGCAGCGGGCTCAGCAGGGTGTGCGCGCCCTCCGCGGCTTCCCCGGACAGCGCGATGCCCACCAGGAACGCCCCCACGGCCGCCGACACCTGCAGCTGCTGCGCCACACCGGCGACCAGGATCGTCAGCCCCAGCACGACGAGGAGCAGCTTCTCCGGGTCGTCGCTCGACACGAAACGGGAGATGACCCGGCCGTACCGCACCGCCGCGAACAGCACCAGTCCCGCGACGCCCAGCGCGATCGCCAGGGTCACACTGCCGGCCGCCAGCCCGACCCCGGCCACCAGGGCGGTGACGATGGGCAGGTAGACCGCCATGGCCAGATCCTCCAGGACCAGCACGCTGAGGATCACCGGCGTCTCCCGGTTGCCGACCCGGCCCAGGTCGCCCAGCACCTTGGCGATCACCCCGGACGACGAGATCCAGGTGACGCCCGCGAGCACCACGGCCGCCACCGGCCCCCAGCCGAGCAGCAGCGCGGCGGCCGCACCCGGCACGGCGTTCAGGGCGCAGTCCACGAGCCCGGCCGGATAGTGGGCCTTGAGGTTGGAGACCAGATCGCTCGCCGTGTACTCCAGGCCGAGCATCAGCAGCAACAGGATCACGCCGATCTCGGCGCCGGTGGCGACGAACTCCTCGCTCGCGCCGAGCGGCAGCAGCCCGCCCTCGCCGAAGGCAAGGCCGGCCAGCAGGTACAGCGGGATCGGCGAGAAGCTGAAGCGGGCGGCGAACCGGCCGAGCAGGCCGAGGCCGAGGATGATGGAACCGAACTCGATCAACAGGACGGCGGAATGCACTCGATCACTCCCGCCCGAGTATCGCCGCGGCCGCGTCCACGCCTTCGCGGGTGCCGATGACGATGAGGGTGTCTCCGCCCGCGAGACGGAAGTCCGGCGCCGGCGACGGAATCGCCTCGGCCCGCCGCAGCACCGCCACGATCGAGGCGCCGGTCTCCGTGCGCATCCTCGTGTCGCCCAGCAGCCGCCCGTTCCAGCGCGAGGTCGCCGCCACCTCGACGCGCTCGGCGACCAGCCCCAGGTCCGTGGTGTAGAGCAGGCTCGCGCTGTGATGGGAGGGCATCAGCGCGTCGATCAGCGAGCCCGCCTCGGCGACGGTCAGGCGCAGCGACTGCGCGCAGGAGTCGGGATCGTCGGCCCGGTACACGCTGACCGTTCGGGTGCCGTCGCGGTGCGCCACCACCGACAGGTGGCGCTGCTCCCGCGTCACGAGGTCGTACTGGACCCCGATTCCTGGCAGCGGTGTCGTCCGGAGGCGTGGCGCAGACACGTTTCTTCCCCTTGCTGGTCGGGTGCCGGGAGTCGCCATGCTGCCATCCACCCGTACGGTGACGGGCCGTGAACTCTCCCGCGGCCTCCCGGAGCTGCCCATCCTCATCCTCACGATGTACGACAACGAGCAGTACTTCTTCGAGGCCCTCAAGGCCGGAGCCGGCGGGTACGTCCTGAAGTCGGTCGCCGACCGGGACCTGGTCGGGGCCTGCCGGGCCGTGGTGCGCGACGAGCCGTTCATCTACCCGGGCGCCGAGCGGTCCCTCGTCCGCTCCTACCTCGACCGACTGCACCGAGACGACGGCGTGGAGGGCCTGCCCGAGCGGCCCATCACCGAACGCGAGGAGGAGATCCTCAAGCTCGTGGCGGAGGGCCACACCTCCAGGGAGATCGGCGCGCTGCTGTTCATCAGCGCCAAGACCGTCGAACGGCACCGCGCCGACCTCCCGCACAAGCTCGGCATGCGCGACCGCCTGGAGCTCACCCGCTACGCGATCCGCGCCGGCCTCATCGACCCCTGAGAACGAGCCCGCGAAGCCGCGCGTGCGCAGAGTTCCGGCTGTCGCCCTCCCCCGCGGCGAAGGGGAGGCAGGCGGTCTCCGGGGAGCGCCTACCCTTGAGCCATGACCAGCAGCAGCGACCGGAGCCTCGCAGTGGACGTGCACGCACCCAAGAGCTATGAAATCCGCACTTACGGGTGCCAGATGAACGTCCATGACTCCGAGCGATTGTCCGGGCTGCTCGAAGAGGCCGGCTATGTGCGCGCCCCCGAGGGGTCGGACGGCGACGCCGACGTCGTCGTGTTCAACACCTGCGCGGTCCGAGAGAACGCCGACAACCGGCTCTACGGCAACCTCGGCCGGCTCGCGCCGATGAAGTCGAAGCGTCCCGGGATGCAGATCGCGGTCGGCGGCTGCCTCGCGCAGAAGGACCGCGACACCATCGTCAAGAAGGCGCCCTGGGTGGACGTCGTCTTCGGCACGCACAACATCGGCAAGCTCCCGGTCCTGCTGGAACGCGCGCGCGTGCAGGAAGAGGCGCAGGTCGAGATCGCCGAGTCCCTGGAGGCGTTCCCCTCCACGCTGCCGACGCGGCGCGAGAGCGCCTACGCGGCCTGGGTGTCGATCTCCGTCGGCTGCAACAACACCTGCACCTTCTGCATCGTCCCGGCCCTGCGCGGCAAGGAGAAGGACCGTCGCACCGGCGACATCCTCGCCGAGATCGAGGCGCTGGTCGGCGAGGGCGTCTCGGAGATCACGCTGCTCGGCCAGAACGTCAACGCCTACGGCTCCGACATCGGCGACCGTGAGGCCTTCAGCAAGCTGCTGCGCGCCTGCGGAAAGATCGAGGGCCTGGAGCGCGTCCGCTTCACCTCCCCGCACCCGCGCGACTTCACGGACGACGTGATCGCGGCGATGGCGGAGACCCCGAACGTGATGCCGCAGCTGCACATGCCGATGCAGTCCGGCTCGGACACCGTCCTGAAGGCGATGCGCCGCTCGTACCGGCAGGAGCGCTACCTCGGGATCATCGAGAAGGTGCGGTCTGCCATCCCGCACGCCGCGATCACCACCGACATCATCGTGGGCTTCCCGGGCGAGACGGAGGAGGACTTCGAACAGACCCTGCACGCTGTCCGTGAGGCGCGGTTCGCGCAGGCGTTCACGTTCCAGTACTCCAAGCGCCCCGGCACCCCGGCCGCGACCATGGAGAACCAGATCCCCAAGGAGGTCGTGCAGGCGCGCTACGAGCGCCTCGTCGCCCTCCAGGAGGAGATCTCCTGGGCGGAGAACAAGAAGCAGGTCGGCCGCACTCTGGAGCTGATGGTGGCCGAGGGCGAGGGCCGCAAGGACGGCGCCACCCACCGCCTGTCCGGCCGCGCCCCCGACAACCGCCTGGTCCACTTCACCAAGCCGGAGCAGGAGGTGCGCCCGGGTGACGTGGTGACGGTCGAGATCACCTACGCCGCCCCGCACCACCTCCTCGCCGAGGGCGCCGTCCTGGACGTGCGCCGCACGCGCGCGGGGGACGCGTGGGAGAAGCGCACCGCGGAGAAGGCGGCGAAGCCGGCCGGCGTCCTGCTGGGGCTGCCCAAGATCGGGGTGCCCGCCCCGCTCCCGGTGGCCACGGGCAGCGGCTGCGGCTGCGACTGACGACCGGCGCGACACCCGTGGGGGTGCCCCGCCGATCACGTGCGGGGCTACCCTGCCGATCATGCTTGTCGCCGCCGCAGTCTGCCCCTGCCCACCCCTCCTGGTGCCCGAGGTCGCTGCGGGCGCCGCTCCCGAGCTGGACGCGGCGCGTACCGCCTGCTCCGACGCGCTGTCCGTGCTGGCGGCCGCCCGGCCGGACCGTCTCGTCGTCGTCGGGCCCGCCGAGCAGGCCGGGCGCGGACCGTACCCGGAGGGTGCGCGGGGCTCGTTCCGCGGCTTCGGGGTGGACCTCGCCGTACGGCTGGGCCGTGACGGCGGCGACGCGCAGTCCGGACGCGACCTGCCGCCGTCCCTAGCCGTCGGCGCCTGGCTGCTGGAGCGCGCCGGCTGGTCGGCCGCCTCCGTGGAGGGACTGGGCGTGGGCGAACCGCTCGTGGCCGAGCGATGCGTCGAGGTCGGACGGGAGATCGGCGCGATGTCGGGGCGGGTCGCGCTGCTGGTGATGGGCGACTCCAGCGCATGCCGGACGCTGAAGGCGCCGGGCTACCTCGACGAGCGCGCGGCCCCCTTCGACGCGGAGGTCGCACGGGCGCTCGGCACGGCAGACGTGACGGCTCTCCAGGCGCTGGACGCGGAGCTGGCGTACGAACTCAAGGCGTCGGGCCGGGCGCCCTGGCAGGTGCTCGCGGGCGCCGCCGAGGACGCCGGGCTGACGGGCGCTCTGCTGTACGAGGACGCGCCGTACGGCGTCGGATACGCGGTCGCGGCCTGGTCGTAGCGGACGGGCCGGAGGGCGTGGAACGGCGGACGGCCGCGAGCGTCTCCGCTCCGCGGCCGTCCGCCGTTTCACGCGCGGTCAGGAAGCCGGTGGGGGCGGGGTCGGCGGAGTGAACGTGTCCCCGCCGCCCGCTGGGGGCTCGTCCTTGTGCGCGATCCGGTCCATGGCGCCCTTGGCCTTGTCGGTGCCCGTATGGATCTTGTCGCTGTACTTGCCCTTGGTCTTCTCGTCAACGACGTGCGCGGCCTTGTCGAGACCGTGCTGGATCTTGTCCCCGTGCTGTTGCGCGAGGTCCGAGACCTTGCCCTTGGCCGGGGCGAGCTTGGCCTTCAAATTGTCCAAAAGACCCATGGGTCACCTTCCCTCGCGGGTTCCTTACGTGCGGGCGCCTTCGCCGGCCTCGCTGTCGGCTGCTTCCTCGGCGGACTGCTGCCGGGGGATCTCGACGCCGTCGTCGTCGGCGGCCGGCTCCGCTGCCGGTTCCGCCTCTGCCGCCGTGCCGTCGTCCTTGGCTTCGGTCGCCTCCCGCGTGACCTCTGCAGCCGGTTCCCCGTCGGTGCCGTCCTGCGGCGTACCGGCCGGCGCCTCGGCGGCGGTCGTCGTCTCCTCGGCAGCCGCCTCCTCCGTGACGTCCGACCTCCGGAAAAGTCGCGCCAAAACGCCCATATCCACTCCATACGGTACTCGTGCGGGCGAAATCCCGCGTTGGCCGGTGCGTCCGATTGCGCCACCGGGGCCGCCGCCCCTGCGAAGGGCGACGGGAATCTCGCAACGGGCAACGACTCCGGGCAGGTGCCGTCACGTAACTCGTTCGAGGGCGGGGGTCGAGGTTTGCGAGACTGGTGCGGTGAGCAGCGCACCCCCCGCCCCCCGCGTCATCGCCGTCGTCGGACCGACCGCGGCCGGAAAGTCCGATCTGGGCGTCTTCCTGGCCCAGCGACTCGGCGGTGAGGTCGTCAACGCCGACTCCATGCAGCTCTACCGAGGGATGGACATCGGCACCGCCAAGCTGACGCCCGAGGAGCGCGGCGGCGTCCCGCACCACCTCCTCGACGTCTGGGACGTCACGGTCACCGCCTCCGTCGCCGAGTACCAGAGGCTGGCCCGCGCGCGGATCGACTCCCTGCTCGCCGAGGGCCGGTGGCCGATTCTCGTCGGCGGCTCCGGGCTGTACGTCCGTGGCGCCGTCGACAACCTGGAGTTCCCCGGAACCGACCCCGAGGTCCGCGCCCGCCTCGAGGAGGAGCTCACGCTGCGCGGCTCGGGAGCGCTGCACGCCCGGCTGGCCGCCGCCGACCCCGAGGCCGCGCACGCGATCCTGCCCGGCAACGGCCGCCGGATCGTGCGGGCCCTCGAGGTGATCGAGATCACCGGCAAGCCCTTCACCGCCAACCTGCCGGGGCATGACTCCGTCTACGACACCGTCCAGATCGGGGTCGACGTGGCGCGCCCCGAACTCGATGAGCGCATCGCCCGCCGCGTCGACCGCATGTGGGACGCGGGGCTCGTGGACGAGGTCCGGGCGCTGGAGGCGCAGGGCCTGCGCGAGGGGCGTACGGCCTCACGCGCGCTCGGCTACCAGCAGGTCCTCACGGCCCTGGCCGACGAGTGCACCGAGGCCGAGGCGCGCGCGGAGACCGTGCGTGCCACCAAGCGCTTCGCGCGCCGTCAGGATTCGTGGTTCAGGCGCGATCCGCGGGTGCACTGGTTGAGTGGGGCTGCGGCTGATCTCGCAGAACTTCCGGAGCTCGCGCTGGCGTGGGTGGAACGACCGGTTACAGCCTGATCACGTCATGGCATCGGGACGCCCAGGCCGTCATCCGGGCCTCCGATGCCGTGCCATCATCGAGCTTCGATCGACAAGTGGAGTCCGAGTTGGGAGGGCGCGTGGCGATGGAGGCCGGCCCTCGCGACACCGCAGAAGGCACCGAGCACCGCACCGTCGAGGGCACTGAACCGGAGCCCGAGGAGAGCCGTCTGAGCCCCGACGGGCCGGACGAGGACGACACCCAGGGCGGCGTGAGCGACGACGGTCCCGAGCCCGAGGAGATGTTCGCGAGCGGCCCCGAGGTCGAGGTCGAGCTGCGCCCTCAGCGACGGCTGCGGATCTGGCAGCTCGCGCCCATCGTGGCCCTGGCCGCGATCGGCTCCCTGATGTTCGCCTTCCCGCTCGCCTTCGACTTCGGCGACAGCGGGGCCATGATCGCCATGCTCGGCCTGCTGATCTGCTCCTGCGCGGCCGGCTGGGGAACGACGGCCGCCCGCCGCGTCGGTTACACGTGGCCCGGCCTGCCCCAGCGCGGCTCCGGGCGCCGGCCCGACTGGCGGGTCGTCCTCGCCTACGTCGTGATGGTCGCGGCGGTGGTGGCCCTGGCCGTCTGGCGGGTCGCCCGGCTGCGCTGACCGTCGCGCTCGCCCACCCCGTACGATCGAGGAATGAGCACGCGGATCGCCTTCCTCAAGGGTCACGGCACCGAGAACGACTTCGTGATCGTCCCGGACGCCGAGAACGCCATCGACCTCACCCCGGCCGCCGTCGCCGCCCTGTGCGACCGTCGCGCGGGCATCGGCGGCGACGGAGTGCTGCACGTCGTGCGCTCCGCCGCACACCCCGAGGCGAAGGACATGGCGGCCGAGGCGGAGTGGTTCATGGACTACCGCAACGGCGACGGCTCCGTCGCCGAGATGTGCGGCAACGGAGTCCGCGTCTTCGCCCGCTATCTCCAGCGGGCCGGCCTCGTCACCGAGGGCGACCTCGCGGTCGCCACGCGCGGGGGCGTCAAGAGCGTGCACATCGCCAAGGACGGGGACGTCACGGTCGGCATGGGCAGGGCCCGGCTCCCCGAAGGGGACGTCACGGTGAACGTCGGCGCGCGCAGCTGGCCCGCGCGCAACGTCAACATGGGCAACCCGCACGCCGTCGCCTTCGTGGACGACCTCGCCCACGCCGGCGACCTGTTCTCCCCGCCGCCCTTCAGCCCCGCCTCCGCCTACCCGGACGGCGTCAACGTCGAGTTCGTCGTGGACCGCGGCCCGCGGCATGTCGCCCTGCGCGTGCACGAGCGCGGGTCCGGCGAGACCCGCTCGTGCGGCACGGGCGCGTGCGCCGTCGCCGTGGCGGCCGCGCGCAGGGACGGCCTCGACCCGGCGGCCACCGGGACGCCGGTCACCTACACCGTCGACCTCCCCGGCGGCCGTCTGCTGATCACCGAGCGCCCCGACGGGGAGATCGAGATGACCGGGCCCGCAGTGATCGTCGCCACAGGGGAGATCGATCCCGAGTGGCTGGAAACAGCCGCCCGCTGATCCCGACATGGCTTGGCATCGGAGGCCGGTAGGGGCCGATGGCAGGTGGGAGCAGGTCCCGTGGGCCGGTCGTGGGTTCGAATGCGCGACCGCTCGTCGGTCGGGTGGCTCAAAACCGTAAACCTCTTATCCATCGCTCGAATGGGTGATCCGTTTCACGCTCGGCGAGAGGCGGTCAGTCGCGCGTGATGGGCTCGGTAGCATCAAGCACCGGCCCGGACGGGGGACCGTACGCCAGTCCCCTGAGCCGTGTCCGCCCTGGGACACCCCGTCCGCCGGTCCACGCAGCCGGAGGTGCCCATGAGTGCGGAGGCCACGAACCCTGCGACCCCAGGCCCGGTGGTACCGGCCACGCCCCGCAGGCGCAGCCGTCCCCGGATCGACCTGCGCCGCCTGGTCGGGGCCGCGCTGCTCGGCCCCACCTCCCGCGGCCGACTGCCCGACGCGATCGGTCACGTGGTCGAGGTCCACCGCGCCCACCATCCGCACGCCGACCTGGAACCGCTGCACCGCGCCTACGTGCTCGCCGAGTCCTCGCACCGCGGCCAGATGCGCAAGAGCGGCGAGCCCTACATCACCCACCCGCTCGCCGTGACCCTGATCCTCGCCGAACTCGGCGCGGAGACCACGACCCTGACGGCCTCGCTGCTCCACGACACCGTCGAGGACACCGATGTGACGCTCGATCAGGTCGGTGAGCAGTTCGGCGCTGAGGTGCGCTATCTCGTCGACGGCGTCACGAAGCTGGAGAAGGTCGACTACGGGGCCGCCGCCGAGCCCGAGACCTTCCGCAAGATGCTCGTCGCCACCGGCAACGACGTCCGCGTGATGTCGATCAAACTCGCCGACCGGCTGCACAACATGCGCACCCTGGGGGTGATGCGACCCGAGAAGCAGGCGCGCATCGCCAAGGTGACCCGCGACGTCCTCATCCCGCTCGCCGAACGCCTCGGCGTCCAGGCGCTCAAGACCGAACTGGAGGACCTGGTCTTCGCGATCCTCCACCCCGAGGAGTACGAGCACACCCGCGAGCTGATCGTCGACAACGCCTCCCGCGCGGACGACCCCCTCGCCGAGTTCGCCGACGCTATGCGCACGGTCCTGCGCGACGCCGGTATCCAGGCCGAAGTCCTCATCCGGCCACGGCACTTCGTCTCCGTGCACCGCGCGGCCCGCAAGCGCGGCCGAATGAGGGGAGCCGACTTCGGCCGCCTGCTGGTACTGGTGAACGAGGACGCCGACTGTTACGCCGTCCTCGGCGAACTGCACACCTGTATGACGCCGGTCGTCTCGGAGTTCAAGGACTTCATCGCCGTCCCGAAGTTCAACCTGTACCAGTCGCTGCACACCGCCGTCGCCCGCGAGGACGGCCAGGTCGCCGAAGTCCTCATCCGTACGCACCAGATGCACAAGGTCGCCGAGGCCGGCGTCGTCGCGCTCGGCAACCCCTACACGGCTCTCGCCGAGGAGCAGACCCGGGAGGGAGCCCCCGCCGACGGGGAACGCGTCGACCCCACCCGGCCCGGCTGGCTCTCCCGCCTCCTCGACTGGCAGGAGGCCGCACCCGATCCCGACACCTTCTGGTCCACCCTGCGCGAGGACCTCGCCCAGGACCGCGAGATCACCGTCTTCCGCCCCGACGGCGGCACGCTCGGCCTGCCCGAGGGGGCGACCTGTGTCGACGCCGCGTACGCGCAGTACGGCGAGGACGCCCACGCCTGCATCGGCGCCCGCGTGAACGGCCGCCTGGCGACCCTCAGCACGGTCCTGCGGGACGGCGACACCGTCCAGCTCCTCATGGGCCAGGACCCCGCCTCGGAGCCCTCCAGGGAGTGGCTGGAGCACGCCCACACCCCCGCCGCCCGGATCGCCATCCAACGGTGGCTGGCGACGCACCCGGCCCCGGCCGAACACGAGCACCCCGAGCCCGCAGCGAGCTCCGGGGCGGTGAGCCCTCCCAAGGCCGCCGAGCCGACCCCGCGGGGCCCGGCCGACGCTCCCGCGGCCGACGCGTCCGTCGCGCGGCCCGGCGCCGCGATCACCGTCGTGGACCGGCCCGACGCGAGCGTCCGGCTCGCCGGATGCTGTACGCCCGTGCCGCTCGACGAGATCACCGGCTTCGCCGTGCGCGGGGGAGTGGTGACCGTCCACCGTGCCGAGTGCGCCGCCGTGGCGCGCATGGCGAACGCGGGGCGCGAAGAGGTCGACGTGAGCTGGGGCGACACCACCGGATGCCGGGTCACCCTGGTCGCCGAATCCTTCGGCCGCCCCCATCTGCTCGCGGACCTCACCGAGGCGATGGCCTCGGAAGGCGCCGAGATCGTCTCCGCGACCGTCGAGCCCCCGAGCCAGCAGCGGGTGCGCCACACCTACACCGTCCAACTCCCGGACGCGGCACACCTGCCCACCCTCATCCGCGCCATGCGCAACGTGCCCGGGGTGTACGACGTGGACCGCGCGCAGCACCACGCCTCGTCCTCCTCCTCGGGGACGATGTAGGCGTCCCCACGCGCGCGTGCATGCGTCGCGCCGGATCCGCTCGCCGGCGTCACGCACGCGCACGTGAGCAACTCGTTCGGGTGGGGCGGGCGCGCGTCGCCGACGCGGCGCCCGTGCGCGCTGGTAGCGGTGGTGCATGCTGCTCACCCCCCGCGCCCGGACCCCGCGAGCCCCGTCCGCCCGACCCGGACCCTCCCGCCGGCTGAAATCCGCGCTGCTCGCCTCGGCCGTCTCCGTCTGCCTGGTCGCCGCGAGCGCTCCGCCGACCCCGCTCGGCGTCGGCGACCGCCTCTTCCCGGACCTGGGCAACCCCGGGTACGACGTCGCGTACTACGACCTGTCCTTCACCTATTCCGGCGCCAACGACAAGCCACTCCAGGCGGTCACCACCATCGACGCCTGGACCACGACCGCCCTGGACCGGATCAACCTCGACTTCGCCCACGGCAAGGTCGACTCGGTCGAGGTCGACGGCGAGCCCGCCGCCTTCGCCGCCGCAGGCGACGATCTGGTGGTCACCCCCAAGGACGCGCTGCCCCCGGGCAGCTGGATGCGGATCACCGTGCGGCACACCAGCGACCCCGTGAGCCCCGCCGACCGGGACGGCGGCTGGATCAGGACCACGGACGGTCTCGCGATGGCCAACCAGGCGGACGCCGCCCACCTGGTCTTCCCGTGCAACGACCACCCCTCCGACAAGGCGATGTTCACCGTCCGGATCACGGCGCCCAACGGCTACACGGCGGTTGCCAACGGGCTGCCGACCGGCATGGACCGGGTCGGCAGGGCGACCACCTGGACGTACCGCACGCAGCACCCCATGGCCACCGAGCTCGCCCAGGTGTCCATCGGCCGGTCCACCGTCGTGCACCGCGCGGGGCCGCACGCCCTGCCCGTCCGGGACGTCGTGCCCACCAAGGACCGCACGCTCCTCGAACCGTGGCTGAAGAAGACCCCCGACCAGATCGCCTGGATGGAGAGCAAGGTCGGCCCCTACCCCTTCGAGGCGTACGGCGTGCTCCTGGCCGAGGCCTCCACCGGGTTCGAACTCGAGACGCAGACTCTCTCCCTCTTCGAGAGAGACCTCTTCACCCAGCCCGGCTACCCCCAGTGGTACCTCGAGTCGATCATGGTGCATGAGCTGTCCCACCAGTGGTTCGGCGACAGCGTCAGCCCGCGCACCTGGTCCGACCTGTGGCTCAACGAAGGACACGCCACCTGGTACGAGGCGCTCTACGCGGAGGAGAAGGCGGGCCGCACGCTCCAGGCGCGCATGAAGGCGGCGTACGGCGCCTCCGACCGCTGGCGCGCCGCGGGCGGCCCGCCGGCGCTGCCCAAGGCGCCAGAGCCCGGTCAGAAGATCAGCATCTTCCGACCCAACGTCTACGACGGTGCTGCCCTCGTCCTCTATGCCCTGCGCCAGGAGATCGGCCGGCCCGCGTTCGAGCACCTGGAGCGGGCGTGGGTGCATGACCACCGGGACTCCACGGCGACCACGGCCGACTTCGAGCGCCTCGCCGAAAAGATCTCCGGACGCGATCTCGCCGGCTTCTTCAAGCAATGGCTGTACGGCGAGAAGACCCCGCCGATGCCTGGCCACCCGGACTGGAAGTCGGCGGCACCGATCGCGAAGGCCGACCCGAAGACGGACCCGAAGACGGACTCGAAGACCGTTCCGAAGTCCGTATCGAAAGCCGGCCTGGAAGCCGCGCCGCATGCGGTCCCGAAAGCCCCGCGTACCGCGGAATAAGGCCGTGACGAGACGGGCCGTACCGTGCGACCATCGTGAGGTCGGCGCGGCACGGGCCCGGGAATCTCCCGGGGCACTCGTGCGTTGAGATCCATGAAGGCCGCCGATCCGGCATCCCCAACGACGTAAGGACCCAATGACCTCCTCTTCTTCCCCTTCCCAGGACACCAAGCGCATGGCGCACGCCTACCCCGAAGGTCTTCGGGCCGATGCCCTGATGGAAGAGGACGTCGCCTGGAGCCACGAGATCGACGGAGACCGGGACGGCGACCAGTTCGACCGTACCGAGCGCGCGGCCCTGCGCCGCGTGGCCGGCCTCTCCACCGAGCTCGAGGACGTCACCGAGGTCGAGTACCGCCAGCTCCGCCTGGAGCGGGTCGTACTCGTGGGCGTCTGGACCACGGGGACCGCACAGGACGCGGACAACTCCCTCGCGGAGCTGGCCGCCCTCGCGGAGACCGCGGGCGCCCTCGTCCTCGACGGCGTCATCCAGCGCCGCGACAAGCCCGACGCGGCCACCTACATCGGTTCCGGCAAGGCCGACGAGCTGCGTGACATCGTCCTCGAAACGGGCGCGGACACCGTCATCTGCGACGGTGAGCTCAGCCCGGGGCAGCTGATCCACCTCGAGGACGTCGTCAAGGTCAAGGTCATCGACCGTACGGCCCTGATCCTCGACATCTTCGCCCAGCACGCCAAGTCCCGAGAGGGCAAGGCGCAGGTCGCGCTCGCGCAGATGCAGTACATGCTGCCTAGGCTGCGCGGCTGGGGTCAGTCGCTGTCCCGTCAGATGGGCGGCGGCAAGGGCGGCGGCCTCGCCACCCGTGGCCCCGGTGAGACCAAGATCGAGACGGACCGGCGGCGGATCCGCGAGAAGATGGCGAAGATGCGCCGGGAGATCGCGGACATGAAGACCGGCCGCGAGATCAAGCGCCAGGAGCGCAAGCGCCACAAGGTGCCGTCCGTCGCCATCGCGGGCTACACCAACGCCGGTAAGTCGTCCCTGCTCAATCGCCTCACGGGCGCGGGCGTCCTGGTCGAGAACGCCCTGTTCGCGACCCTGGACCCGACCGTGCGCCGGGCGGAGACGCCCAGCGGCCGGCTGTACACGCTGGCGGACACGGTCGGCTTCGTCCGGCACCTGCCGCACCACCTGGTCGAGGCGTTCCGCTCCACCATGGAGGAGGTCGGCGAGTCCGACCTGATCCTGCACGTGGTGGACGGCTCGCACCCCAACCCGGAGGAGCAGCTGGCCGCCGTGCGCGAGGTGGTCCGGGACGTCGGCGCCACCGGGGTGCCCGAGATCGTCGTCATCAACAAGGCGGACGCGGCCGACCCGCTGACGCTCCAGCGGCTGATGCGGATCGAGAAGCGTTCCATCGCCGTCTCGGCCCGCACCGGCCAAGGCATCGACGAGCTGCTCGCGCTGATCGACAACGAGCTGCCGCGGCCCTCGGTCGAGATCGAGGCGCTCGTGCCGTACACCCACGGCAAGCTGGTCGCCCGCGCCCACACCGAGGGCGAGGTGATCTCCGCGGAGCACACGGCGGAGGGCACCCTGCTGAAGGTACGGGTGCATGAGGAACTGGCGGCGGACCTCGCGCCGTACGTTCCGGCGCCGGTCGCCTGAGCCGTCACGGCCGGCCGCCCGCAGGCCCAACGCCCGAAGGCCCGCCCCCTGCTGATCGCAGAGGGCGGGCCTTCGGCGTGCACGGCTCACTCGCCGCCGTAGGTCTTGCTCATGTTCTGGTAGAGCGCCTCGGCCTCCCGGCCGAGCTGCGGGCCCGCCAGCCAGGTGTTGTCGGCCGGGCCGATCGAGGTGTTGGAGACCAGCTCGGTCTTGCCGTTGACCACCCGGAACCAGCCGCCGCCGGAGGAACCGCCGGTCATCGTGCAGCCGATGCGGTACATCGCCGGCAGCGAGGTGCTCAGCGAGAACCGCCCGGGCCGGTCGAGGCACTTGAACATCTTCAGCCCGTTGTAGGGCGGCGCCGCCGGGTAGCCCCAGGCGCCCATCGTGTTCACGTCGGTCGCGGACGGCGCGGAGAAGTCCACGTTCAGCGCCCCGCCGACCGTCTCCTCCAGCGACTTGGAGCCCTGCTCCGGCGTCACATGCAAGACGGCGTAGTCGTAGGCGGCACCCGCGCCGCCTGTCTCCGAGCCGCCGGCGATCCACTCGTTCGAGGTCGACGCCCAGTCCGCCCACCAGTTGCCGTAGGGGGAGATCTCCGCCGCGGTGGCGTTGCCGAGCTGCGCCTCGCTCTTGCCGAGGTCGTTGTAGGCGGGGACGAACACGAGGTTGCGGT
Organism: Streptomyces sp. NPDC050121; assembly: GCF_044460385.1. Classification (NCBI taxonomy): domain Bacteria; kingdom Bacillati; phylum Actinomycetota; class Actinomycetes; order Kitasatosporales; family Streptomycetaceae; genus Streptomyces; species Streptomyces sp. NPDC050121. The sequence continues at coordinate 59,846 of NZ_JBITJV010000021.1, forward strand.
ACCAGCCGCCGGCGCCGCCGGCGTGCACGCAGTGACCGGCCGTCCAGACGAGGTTGGACTTGCCCGGGTGGTTCACGTCCTTGATGACCGTGCCCGAGCAGACCATCGCCCCCTCGGGCGAGTCGAAGAAGACCTTGCCGACCGGGGCTGCGTTCTCGTGATACGGCGTCTTCTCGGCCGCCGCCTGGACGGCCGCCGGCTCCGGGTCGCTGACGCCCTGGTCGGCGGCGGCGTCCTTGGTCGTGACCGTCTTGTTCGCCTCCTTCGCGGACTGCATCCGCTCCGGCTTCCACAGGCCCTCGATCACGGGGTTGACGAAGTCCTTGGCGGCGCTGAGCCACTTGTCCTTGTCCCAGTCCTGCCAGCCGCCGTCGGCCCACTTGTCGACGTCGATGCCGTGCTGCTTGGGGTGCCGTTAACGAGCGGCAAACCAGGTGACAAGTAACCCGCCAGTAGTTTCCCGTGCATCGCGTGGCCGCACTCGTCGCAGGCCAGCGGCGCGGGTGGCCGGGTCTTCCACACTGCTTCCCAGCCGCGCCCGCATCCGAGGTCGGACAGGTGGCGAAGACGGTTCCCCACTCGGCGTGCACGGCCCTGAACGCCACGCTGGCTCCCTGCTGGTCGGCGAGGAGGCGAGTGTGGCGCGGGGCGCTGACATCGCGTCAGGCCGCGGCGGGCTCCGGCTCGGGGTCCGGTTCCTGGGGGACGGGGTGGGCGAGCTGGAGGCGGCTGCCCATGTTCAGCCGCACCTCGCCGTAGGGCTGGATGTGCATCCAGAACAGCGGGGTCAGGGCGCGTTTGTCCTCGTCGGTGAGGACGTCGGCCCATTCGGGGTCGGCGAGCATGTCCTGGATCATCAGGGTGTTCACGAAGACGAGCGCCGTTTGCAGGAGATGGAGCGCGAGAACCGAGAGTTCTTGCTGGTCACGGCGGTTGGAGGAGAGTTCGCCGCTCTTGCCGAAGAAGATGATGTCGTTGGCGCCGTTCCAGCCCTCGACGACGTTCAGGCCCTCCTGGATCTCGCGCTGGAGGTCGCGGTCGCGCAAGTAGCGGGCGACGAAGATGGTCTTCTGTGCTTTGCCGACCTCCAGCATGGCCTGGTAGACGGGGTGGGAGGCGGTGCGGGTGAAGCGCCGCAGGATGGCCTCGGTGGAGGCGGTGCCGACGCGGATCGCGGTGGCGTACTTGATGAGCTGGTCGTAGTTGTTCTCGATGACGTCCCAGCGGATTGGGCGGGTCATCGAGTCGGCGAGGTTGTCGTAGGTGTCCTCGTCCTCGCGTCCGGGCCGGTAGAGCTTGACCTTGTTGATCTGCTTGATCCGGGGCAGCAGGTCGTAACCCAGGAGCCTCGTCAGCCCGAAGCCGATTTCCGACTGGCCGTGCGAGTCGACGTAGTTGCCCTCGGCTTTCATGGCGGTGGCGTGCCGCATCATGCCCTCGATCGCGGCGGCGACCTCGGAGGCGGTGCAGTTGAGAAGCTGGCTGTGAATGGCCATCGAGCCTTTCTCGATGTGCCAGTACACGAGGACTCCGCGGCCCCCATAGCGGGAGTGCCACTCGGTGAAGATGTTGCGGTCCCAGGCTTTGAAGTGTGTCGAGTCGGAGGCGACGGTGGTGGTGCCCTGCCCCCACACGGTTTCCTGGCGGGCGGCGAAGGTGGCGTTGGCGATCTCTACCCCGGCGGCTTTGAGGCCGACGGCGGTCAGGTAGCGGCGGGCGGTATAGCGCAGTTCCTCCTCGCTGTGCCCGTGCTCGCCGGCCGCGACCGAGCTGATCCCCGAGTTCGTGCCGTACGCGTACGCGATCAGGAGCAGGCGTTCGAGGAGCTTCGCCTCGTCGATGGCCTCGCGGGTGCCGACCGGGGCCAGGGCCTTGAGCATCCCGGTGCGCAGGGCGGCTTCTTTCAGGATGTCGATGAGGGCGACGGTGCCCCACTTCTTGCGGATCGCCTTCTTGAGCTTGCGCAGGTTCTTCGGCTCCTTCTGCGACTCGGGCTCGGTGAACTTGATCGCACCGTTGCGGTGCTTGCCGCTGACCGTCACCCACGGCAGCTTCGGCAGTTTCGTGTCCAGGGCGCCGAGTGCCCTGCGCATCTCGGTCTGGAGCTGGGCGGTGAACACCTTCGCCTCTCGCGGCTTGTTCAGCTTCTCGTAGTACTCCGCGCGGCGGGTCTCGAAGTCGTCGGGGAGGTCGTCGTCGGGGTTGCGCCACTTGTCGGCGCCGACCACCCAGATCTCCTTGCAGCGCAGCCGGTCGCGCAGGGTCTGGAAGACGCACGCCTCGTACACGGTGCGCATGACGCGCTGGGCCCCCTTGTCGGGGGTGTGGAGGGCAAACTCCATCCAGTCTTTGCGGACCACGCCTTGCAGCGGGACGGTCTCGCCGAGCGGCAGGTAGGTGGTGGAGGAGTCCTTGTGCCGCTCGATGAGGGCCAGGGCCTCGACGACGGGCTTGTGACGGTCGTTGGAGGAGCGGAAGTCGAGCACCTCCAGCAGTTTCATCAGCCCGGCGCGGTAGTGGTTGCTGTAGGAGGACTTGAACACCTCCCGCTTGGAGCGGGCGAAGGCGGCGTTGGTCGCTTTCATCTCGGCGACCAGGTCCTTGAGCGTCTTCTCTCCGCCGGCCGCCGGATAGACCACCTCGCGCACGCTGCCCTCGGGGGCGCCGAGCGAGGCTGCGGCGATCCGCCCGAGCAGCCCGGCCTTGCCCCTCACCTTGGTGAACTCGGCGACGAACGCCTCGGTCACCTTCTTCTCCGCCCGCGCGTTGATGCGGTGCACGGTGGAGTTCAGCAGTTCCACCAGCGTGTCGGTGATCTCCCGCTGCCGCTGGAAGAGCAAGGCGGCGAGCAGGACGTGCCGCACCTCGGGGGCGAAGCGGCGCAGGTGGCTGGGAGAGGACGCCGATGCTCTCGCCCGCCAGGCGTTGATGACCTGTACGCCGATCCCGGTGAACACCTTCTCCGGGATGCCGACGGCGCGGACCTGCTTGAGCTTGGATATCTCGTCCAGCAGCGAGTTGAGGCTGACGTTGCCCGGGTGGGCCTTGATGTCCGCGAGCACCGACTCCACGTCGTCTTCATCGTCCTGCGCGGTCGCGTCATCCTGGGCGGGGCCGTCGCCGGTCAGGCCGGTGAAGACCAGCGCGTCCAGGCGGCGGGCACAGCCCTGCGCCCGTGCCAGGCGGGCTGCGGCCTCGGCGACGGCGCGTTCGTCGGCCTGGTGCAGTGCGGAGCGGATGATCGTGTCGACCTGGGCTGCGGTCGGCGGCTCGATCATCTCCGCGCGCATCTGCCGCAGCAGCTCGGCCCGCACCTGTTCCTCGCGGCGTTCGTCGTGCCAGATCACGTCCACCAGGTGCGAGACGAGCTTGACGAGGTCGGTCTTGGTGCACTCGTGCCAGCCGGTCAGATCCCGCAGCTCGCTGCGGTGCCGCTTGGCCGCGCGGGAGGTGAAGTCGTAGAAGGCCAGCTCGGACGCGGCGACGCCGGCCTGCTTGGCGACGTGCTCGACCGCGTCGGGCGGCAGCTCCAGGCGTATCCGGGGAAACCGGCCGCGCCAGGTCAAGAACTTGAGCTGAACGGCGAAGCCCAGCCTTGTGGCGCCAGTCTTGTTCCGTAACCAGCCCGCCTCGTCGCTGGACAGGGTGAAGTGGTCCACCACTCCGTCCAGACCCAGATCCCGCCCCACTGTTCAGCCCCTTCCGCATGCCCCGTAATCAGCTTTCGGGCCGGACGGTAGGGGCGCTGGTGTACGGCGGGCGCGGGTATCGGCGAAGTGCCCGGGAGGGACAGGGTGACCTGGTACAGCTACCGGCTTTGCCGCAGGACGGCGTACACGTCGCCGGTGCAGGCGAAGACCGGCGCGGCCTGACCGTGCTGTTCTGGTCGAACGTCAACCGGTACGGGACCTTCCGGCTCGACACGGACAAGCGGCTCAACCTGGCGCCCGTAGCGGATCCCTGACCCTGGCAGTTCGGTGCAGCCGACACGGCCACGAGATCAAAGACGAGGACGTGGCCCAGCTGTCCCCGCTCAAGCACCGGAACCTCAACGTCCTCGGCCGCTACAACTTCACCGCCTCCCGGCCGGTCGAAAGCTTGCGTCTGCTGCACGACCCGGACGCCGTCGACCTCGACGATGACGAACAGGACTGACAGCGAGGATGTGACGTGGCTTCTCCGACGGGTCTGACTCACGGACTGACCGACGTCTCGACTGTCTTGTTTGGGATTTGTCGATCTGCTCGGGGGAGGTCGGGCTGTTCATCGGCACCCTGGACGGCCTGCTCGATGTAGCGGCGCAGGCGTCCAACGGCGAAGGTCTCGACGCTGTTCTCGCAGCCGGCACGTGAACCAGGGCTCGTGCCGCACCGCGGCGCGAGCCCGGAGGAGACGGGCCTGGGGGTGCCGCCGCGATAGCCCAGAAGACACAAAGAGCGGATCTTGAGTGGCTGGTGCGATGGTGTCGCCGTACTTCTGTGCAACGTCGTCCAGCTCCTCGTCTGTCCTTGGCGGCGCCGAGCGCAACCGACCGAACGGGGTGGTGTGCCTCCACAGTGCAGGGGCGCCCAGATGATCTCCAGATGTGCCGGTTCCCCCGGGCCTGGGCAGCGCTCCAACTGAGGCGATTAGTCGCCAAGATTTCTTAGCGATTCGTAGCCAGCGCTTGCGGTCAGAAGGTGCCTGATGTTGCACGCAGGGGCGAGCCGTGTCTCTCGGAGCGTCTGTTTCATGTGTCGCAGCCCCCGAAGACAAAGGGCGGCGCACAGGTCTTGGAATCGACTCGTCTGGCGCTGTGCGGGGTCGCCGCAAGGCGGTTGGCGCGGAATGGCGAATTCCCCTGGTGGCGCGTTCTGTCCGTCTTGGGCGGCCCGGAGGGATAAGTGATCGTCGGATTCAAGGGGCTCGTATATTGTTCAGCCGATTCATTCGCACAAGTGCACGACTGGCGAAGTGACCTGAAGCTTCGTCACGCCACCTGACGGCCTGACCAACCGTGAAAGGTAATCGACCTGTGAACAAGTACGCAATGCGCCTGAGACGGAGATCCGGCGCGCTGGGCTTGGCGACCGCTGTGATCCTTATGGCTGCACCTGCGGCGACGGCCTTACCGACGTCCTCCCCCGGCGCCGACGTCAGCACACAGTTCCCTATGCCAACCGGGACCAGCACACCCACGCCGCCCACGCCGCACCCGGCACCGACCAGCACCGAGGCCTCGGAATCCACGGAACCGACCCTTGAGACTCCTTCGCCCTCGGGGCCGGCCTCGGTGACCGAGCCGACGGACGTTCCGATGCCACCACCGGAGGAACTGAAGGCGACGCCCGAGGAGATCGCCGAGGCCAGGGCCGCGGAGGCTTACTGGACACCCGAGCGTATCGCCGACGCCGTCCCGGTGGAGTCGGGTAAGGGAGGGGACGGCGACAGCAATGGCGGCGAAGGGGACGCCGGGGGCGCCCCGTCGCTCGGCAAGACGCTGCGAGCGTCCTCCGCGTTCGACAACAAGGGCGTGGCCACCGCTGGTGTCTTCCTCATCAGTGACGATGACGACCCCCAGTCGGACCCCGGAAGCCGGGACCAGTTCTGTTCCGCCTCGTCTGTCGCCTCTCCGACGAAGTCGCTCATAATCACCGCGGCTCACTGCCTCAACGACAACGACCGCTTCAAGTCCCTGGCGTTCGCGCCTGGATGGAAGCCGGACCCGGCGCATCGAGGCCGCGGTGTCGCCCCGTACGGAATCTTCCCCATCAAAAAGGGAAAGGTCTGGATCGACGGACGCTATCTGGCCCAGGGGCCGGCCAAGGCCGATGACCTGGACTTCGCAATCCTGAGGTCCGGCCCGAACTCCAAGGGGGAATTTCTGGAGAACGCGACGGGCATGGGCAACGAACTCGTCACCCTACATTCCGCGCAGCTCGCCCAGCGCAACGTCACCCTCATCGGTTTTCCGGGCGGGTCCAAGGCACCGCTTGTCTGTCCTTCGACCACGACCAAGGGCTATGACGACCGGTTCCTCGAGATAGCCTGCGACGGCTTCGCTCCGGGTGTCTCCGGCGGTCCCTTCCTCCGCAACTTCGACGGCAAGCGGGGTGACGTCATCGGCGTCATCGGCGGCTACAAGACGGGCGGGACTCGGGACGACGTCTCTTACTCCTCTCAGTTCGACGCCGACGTGGTCCGCCTCTACAACCAGGCGGTCAACGACTATCCGCCGGACACCCCAAAGGGCGCCGACGGCATGGGGGACGCCAAGTTGTGGCGGCACGCCATGGCCGCGGTCTCCGGCACATTCCACACCGAGTCGCAGAAGTACGGCGACTCCGACCTGATCGTCAAGTGGAGCGACGGCGAGGTGACCCTCTACCCGGGGGACCAGAACCAGGGCCTTTACACCGGGTGCAAGGCCGGGCAGCCCTGCGAGGTGCAGTTGGCCAAGCCCAACGACCTGTGGAGCCAGTACGCCGATGTCGTCACCGCGGGGGACTACACCGGATCCAACGCCTACGACCTGATGGTGAAATGGGCGGACGGTGAAGTGACGATCTACAAGGACATCGACCAGAACAGCAAACTGCCCACATCGTCGGACGAGCACCCGGCGAACGAGATCAAGATCGCGCAGGGCGGATCCGTCTGGAAGTACGCCAAGGGCATCGCGACGGGGAAGTACGGCGGCAACAAATGGCCCGACGATCTCGTCGTCCGCTGGGTCGACGGCGAGGTCACCAAGTACACCGACGTAGATGGCAACGGCTTCCACACGGAGACGCAACTGCTCGCCAAGAACAGCCTGTGGGCAAACAGCGCCGACCTCATCACCGGAGGCGACTTCGACGGCGACACCAGCGACGCCAACCCCAACTACGACCTCTTCGTGAAGTGGTCCGACGGCGAACTGACCATCTATCAGGACATCGGCACCCGAGGCTTGGGCGGCGAGTCCGAGGTGCTCGCCGCGAACAGCACCTGGACCCATGCCCGCGTCGTCGCGGCAGGTGAGTTCGGTGCCAACAACTGGGAGGACGACCTCTTCGTACGCTGGTCGGACGGGGAAGTGTCCATGTATGGCAACACGCAGGCCGACGCGCTCGGTCGCGAGTACCAGCTGGTCCCGCCACCGACTGCCTTCGCCGCCGCAAGTGTACGTTCGGACGATCCGTGCGCCCGGGTCTGTGGCCCCGAACTGTACCGCCGCGGCATTCGCTAGCACTCACCAGCGTGTGGCGCTGCTTCTCCGGAGGCAGCGCCACACGGCACACTCAACTGGAGCCCCATGCGCGCACGCCACCCTCTCATCCTCGCCCTTCTCCTCTCTCTCGCGGCCCTTACCGGAGCCTGCACGGCGCAGAAGCAAGAGCCGGAGGAACTCGGGAATGGAGAGACCCCATCCGTATCGCAGGCCCCCACCTGGGACGGCAAGGAAGACCAGGAGGAGGCAATGGAGCGCGCCACGCGCGCCCTGAACGCAGTCGAACCCGAAAGCGCCTCCCTCGAGGACACTGGCACGGCAGCCCTGGCTAAGGGCCTGAACACGACGTTCGCGACGAAAGGTGATAGGCCCTATACCTTCGACATCGCCTGCCAGGCCCCCGCGCCGCACACGCTCACACTGACCCTGGTAAGGGGCGAGGTGGCGAACGAATGGGAGGTGGAGTGCGGCGACCGCGAGGCGGACCAGTTCAACATCCCGGCCGGCACCCCCGTCACCGCTCGGATCACACCGCCGAACCGGGACGCCGACGGTCTCATCAGCTGGCGACTCAACACCATCGCCACCAAGGACGTGCAGGACTGCGAGGACGACATCACGGGGTGCGAGAACTGAACGTCATCGTCAAGCGAAGGATCTGATCCCAGCTTGTGTGCATGGTGGCCGCGCCCTCCGCGCGCTGCTGCTTCTGGACGTTGCGGCGGTCGCAGGGAGGGCTCGGTCTCCTGGTAGTGCCAGGACGTTGTCACCGGCAGCAGGGGTATATCGCACCCTATTTATCCATCGGCGTACCGGCGTACGAGTGGTGGTGTGGCCGGTGGTGTACAGCGGCCTCGGGGAACAGCGGTTAGCGGTAGCAGTGGTTCTGTTTCGAGCCTCTCGCAAATGACGGAATGCACAATCGCCCCTCGGGACGTGTCGATAAACGACCGTCTGCCGACACTCGGCGCAGCGATCACGAACCCGCAGGTGGGCAGCGTCGGTAACTCGCGTCGAAAATCAACGTCGGAGAACGGTTCTTCGGGTAGTTTCCGACGATGCTCATTGGCTACGCCCGCACATCGACGGCCGACCAGAACCCCGACCATCAGATCGACGCACTACTCCGCCACGGCGTCGACCGCGACAACATCCACGTCGACGTCGCCAGCGGCGCGAAGGCGTTCCGCCCGAAACTCGATCTCGTCATGCAGCTGCTGCGCGAGGGCGACACGTTGAAGGTGACCCGGCTCGACCGGCTCTCCCGCTCCGTGCTGCACCTGGTGACCCTCGGCGCCGAGCTGCGCGAGCGCAGTATCGGACTGCACGTCATCGAGCAGGGCATCGACACCGCCACCATGGAGGGGCGAGCGATGTTCGGGATGCTGTCCGTACTGGCAGAGCTCCAGCGGGAGCTGATCGTGGCGAACACGAACGACGGGCTCGCCTCCGCGCGGGCCCGCGGCCGGGTGGGCGGACGCCGGCCGAAGCTCACCGCGGACCAAGCCGCGCTCGCCCAACGGCTCTACGACGAACGGGAGAAGACGGTCCAACAGATCGCAGACATGTTCAGCGTGCCGAGGTCGACGGTGTACGGGCACCTCGACAAGACCAGGACCGTGCCCCGCCAGCCGAAGCGAAGACGGCAGTCATGAAGCCCTGAAAACCACCGGCGGGTTACTTGTCACCTGGTTTGCCGCTCGTTAACAGCACCCCTGCTTGAGCTTGCCGGCGATGTCGGCGGGAACCTTGACCTTGCCGTCACCGGAGCCGGCGTCGGCGGTCCGGGAGGCTCCGGCGCCGGCCTTGTCCTCGTCCGAGCCGTTGCAGGCGGTCGCCGTCAGTGCCAGGGCGGTGACGAGCCCGGCGGCGAGCAGAGGGCGCCGCCGGCCGTGCCGGTGCGCGATGGGCGTACGTGTGGAACGCATGGTGCGATGTCCCCCGTTGAAGCATGTGGATCCGTTGAAGCGTGTGGATCGTCGGAGCGTGGGAATCGGCAGGGTCCATGGGCCCTGCCATGTCATGCGCCTGTCATGCGGTCGGCCGAGTCCGTACGGCGACCGCGCGCAGGCGACACCCCACTATGCCCGGGGAATTCGGGACGAACGGCGGTGGGATGGTGAAGGTTCCCGACAGGCACCCCACCGCCGATCCGGCTACTGACCGGCGAACTTGTCGCTCACCGAGTCGTACACACCCTTGGCCACGTCACCCAGCCGCGGTCCTGCGAGCCAACCGGCCTTCACCGGGCCGATCGAGGTGTTGGACACCAGCGCGGGCTTGCCATTCGATCCGGCCGCGACCCAGCCGCCGCCCGACGAGCCGCCGGTCATCGTGCAGCCGATGCGGTACATCGTCGGGTCCGAGGAGCTGATCGAGAACCGCCCCGGCTTGTCCTGGCACTGGTACAGCTTCTGCCCGTCGTAGGGCGCCGCCGCCGGATAGCCGGTCGCCGTGATGCTGTCGATCTTCGGCACCGCTGGGGCCTTGAAGTCCACCGGCAGCGCCGAACCGACCGTCTCCTCCAGGGACTTGCCGGAACCGCCTTCCTCCGGCGTCACATGGATGACGGCGTAGTCGTACGAGGCGCCGTCGCCGCCGGTCTGTCCGCCCTGCGCGATCCACTGGTCCGAGGTCTTCGTCCAGTCGCCCCACCAGACGCCGTACGGAGCGGCCTGCTCCTTGGTGGCCGTCTGCAGTTGCTCGGCCGACAGGCCCTTGTCGTTGTACGACGGCACGAACACGAGGTTGCGGTACCAGCCGCCGCCCTTTCCGGCGTGCACGCAGTGGCCCGCCGTCCACACCAGGTTGGACTTGCCTGGGTGCGCCGGGTCCTGGACGACCGTCGCCGAGCACACCATCGTGCCCTCGGGGGAGTCGAAGAACACCTTGCCCGCCTCGGGGGCGTTGGCGTGGTACGTCGTCGGCACGGCCTTCGCGTCCACCGCCGCCGGCGTCGGGTCGGTCACGCCCTGGTCACCGGAGAGGTCGCCGTCGTCGACGGCCCGGTCCGGGTCCTCGGCCTTCCGCATCCGGTCCGGGTCCCACAGCCCCTTGATGATCGGGTTGATGTAGTCCTGCGCCTCCCGCAGCCAGTCGTCCTTGTCCCAGTTCTTCCAGGCGCCGTTCTTCCACTTGTCGAGGTCGATCCCGTGCTCTTTGAGCTTGTCCTTGATGTCGTCCGGGATCGTGATCTTTCCGTCGCCGGCGGCCGACGCGGTCGCACCGGCTTGGCCGTCCGCGTCGGTGTCGCCCGAGTCGCAGGCGGTCGCCGTGAGCGCGAGCACCGAGGCGAGGGCCACGGCACCCAGTACGGGGGAGGTTCTGCGGCGCGCGTTCCTCCTCCGACGAGCGGTGAACGACGGCCGTATGGATCGCATGGTCTGACTCCCCCTGCTGTCAACGAACTTGAAACACCGGCCGTTCCCCCCGGGGCGGAACTCATGGTGATCTCATGACGAGTTCAGGCGGGTCTCACGGCCAGGTGCGATGCCACCACACGATATGCGGTCGCTGTGGGGGACATCCGACGGAGCGGCAACTGTTCGGTCACAGCAAGGATCTTGAGGCACCCCGTAACCAGGAGGGCCGTCCGGGGTTGGTAGCGGTGGGGGGTCCGCTGTCCGCGCCCGGCCCTCTGAACTGCGCGAGGACAGGGAGCCGTGGCCGTGACCGAGCCAGTGCCCGAGGAGGTCCCCTCGGGACGTTCCACCGGAGCGTCCCCCGCCGGGACGGCCATTGTCGCCGCGCCGTCCGGCGCACGACCGGCGTACGAGGGCATCCTGCGGCGCCAGTCGGCACGCGAGTCGGCGGCGCGCACGTATGCGCGGGCTCTGCCCATCGTTCCGGTGCGGGCACGCGGGCTGACCATCGAAGGCGCGGACGGCCGCCGCTACCTCGACTGCCTCTCGGGCGCCGGCACCCTCGCGCTCGGCCACAACCACCCCGTCGTGCTGGAGGCCATCCGCAAGGTCCTCGACTCGGGCGCGCCCCTGCACGTCCTCGACCTCGCCACGCCCGTCAAGGACGCTTTCATCACCGAGCTGTTCCGCACTCTGCCGGCCGGTCTCGCCGACCACGCGCGCGTGCAGTTCTGCGGACCGGCCGGCACGGACGCCGTGGAGGCCGCGCTCAAACTGGTCCGCGCCGCCACCGGCCGCACCGGCGTCCTCGCCTTCACCGGCGCCTACCACGGGATGACCGCCGGCTCCCTCGAAGCGTCCGGGGGCGCCTTCGACGTACGGGTGGCCCGGCTGCCCTATCCGCAGGACTATCGCTGTCCGTTCGGCGTCGGCGGCGAACGCGGCGCCGAACTCGCCGCCCGCTGGACCGAGTCCGTCCTCGACGATCCCAAGTCGGGCGTACGGCTGCCCGCCGGGATGATCCTCGAACCCGTCCAGGGCGAGGGTGGCGTGATTCCCGCGCCGGACGCCTGGATGCGCCGTATGCGACATATCACGGCCGACCGCTCGATCCCGTTGATCGCCGACGAGGTCCAGACGGGCGTCGGGCGGACCGGCGCCTTCTGGGCGGTGGAGCACAGCGGGGTCACCCCTGACGTGATGGTCCTGTCCAAAGCCATCGGCGGCAGCCTGCCGCTCGCCGTCATCGTCTACCGCGACGACCTCGACGTCTGGGAACCTGGCGCCCACGCGGGCACGTTTCGCGGCAACCAACTCGCCATGGCCGCCGGCACGGCCACCCTCGCCTACGTCCGCGAGAACGGCCTCGCCGAACGCGCGGCCACCCTGGGCGCCCGCATGCTCGACGGGCTCCGGAGCCTGGCCCGGGAGTTCCCCGGTATGGGCGACGTGCGCGGCCGGGGGCTGATGATCGGGGTCGAGATGGTGGACCCCGAGGCGGAAAGCGGGCCCGGAGGGATCGGCTCACCGCTGGTCGCCGCTGGCGCCGATGACGGACTCGACGCGTACGCCGAAGTCGACGGTGCCGGGGTGGGTGCGGGTGCCGGTGCGGGTGCTGCCATGCCCAGCACGCCATCGCGCTCGATCTCTGCGCAGGCCGCCTGTCCTGCCGCTCCCGCGCTGGCCCTCGCAGTGCGGCGAGAGTGCCTGCGGCGCGGCCTGATCGTCGAACTGGGTGGGCGGCACGCCAGTGTCGTACGGCTGCTTCCCCCCTTGACCATCACCGATGAGCAGGCCGCGGCGGTACTCGACCGGCTGGCGGACGCGATGGCGGCGGTCTCCCGCGGTCAGGCCCATGGCCAGATCCGCGATACGGGTCCCGGCGACCACGCTCAGGCGCACCGGCAAAACCGGCCCCGGCGGCATCCCGGCCAGGTCCCCCGCCAGGGCGACCCAGCCGAATCCGCGCACAGTGCCTGACCGCGGCCGGCCCCACCACTTCACGAGGAACGACCTTGACCACCTCCCCGCAGCCCGTCGACTCCGACTCCTCCACACCTTCGGTCCCGGTCCCCCGGCCGCAGGAGGAGACCCCCCGCGCCGAACCGCCGCGCCACTCCGCCGCCGATCTTCCGGCCGATCTTCCGGCCGATCTCCTGGAACACCCCGATCCCCGTACGGCGGCCCAGGCCGCGGCCGTGGAGAATCTGGTGCGCTGCTGGGTACGCGAGGCGGGCCTGACCGCACCCGAAGACGGCACCCTCCGTGTGCCGCTGCCCGCCAGCGGCGTCACCCTGGTCGCCGCCGTCCACTACTGGTCCCCGACGGGCTGGCATCGCTTCGGCCTCCCGCGCCTGGCCGCCGCACCCGAGCAGTCCCCGCCCGCGGACGCCGTGACTCTCGCGGCCCTCCTGGCCCGCGAGACACCCACCGGGGGCGGCCCGCCCGCCGCAACCGCCGAAGCCGCGACGGCCCACCAGGTCCACGAAGGCGATCTCCCGGCACCCGCTCCCTCCACCACCAGCGGTGCAGGCGACGACCTCGTCGCGCGTGTGGCCGACTCCGTGCGCCGCACCGCGGTCTTCATCGGCGAGCGCCGGCACCGCCCCGCCGACGGCCCCCACCTGTTCCTGACCGGGGAACAGGCGCTGGTGCTCGGGCATCCGCTGCACCCGACTCCGAAGAGCCGCGAAGGCCTCTCGGACGGCGATGCGCACCGATACTCGCCCGAGTCGCGAGGCTCCTTCCCCCTTCACTGGCTCGCTGTCGCTCCGACCGCGCTCGCCACCGACTCCGCCTGGACCGAAGCCGGCCGTCCCGTCCTCGCCGCCCGGCTGACGGCCCGACTCGCGGGGGCCGGACTGCCGTCGCTGCCCGAGGGCTTCGCCGTGCTGCCGGTGCACCCCTGGCAACTGCGCGAGGTCCGCGACCGTCCCGAGGTCGAGGCTCTGTTCGCCGCCGGACTGCTCCGGGACCTCGGCGCGCACGGCCTTCCGTGGCATCCGACCTCCTCCGTACGCACCGTCCACCGGTCCGACGCCCCCGCGATGCTCAAACTGTCGCTGGGCCTGCGCATCACCAACTCCCGTCGCGAGAACCTCCGTAAGGAACTCCACCGCGGGGTCGAGGTGCACCGCCTCCTGCGCGCCGGCCTGTCCAAGCGGTGGCTGGCGGCCCACCCCGGCTTCGACATCGTCCGGGACCCGGCCTGGCTCGCGGTTGACGGCACGGACGGCCTTCCGCTGACGGGCCTCGATGTGATGATCCGCCACAACCCGTTCGCCCCGGCGGACGACGTGTCCTGCGTCGCCGGACTCGTCGCACCTCGGCCGTATGCCCGCGGCACCGCGGAATGGGACGCTTCGACGCCCGAGGCCCGTCCGGCTTCCCCCGAGCGGGCTCACGCCCACCGCTCCCGGCTGGCCTCGATCGTCACCCAACTCGCCGTACGGACCGGTCGACCGCTGGGAGCGGTCGCCGCCGAGTGGTTCCTGCGCTACCTGGAGCAGGTCGTCCGTCCCGTCCTCTGGCTCGACGGCGAGGCGGGTATCGCCCTGGAGGCGCACCAGCAGAACACGCTTCTCCTCCTGGACCCCGACGGCTGGCCCATGGGCGGCCGCTACCGGGACAACCAGGGCTACTACTTCCGGGAGTCCGGCCGCGCGGACCTCGACGCCCTGTTGCCCGGCATCGGCGAGCGCAGCGACACCTTCGTCTCCGACGAGGTCACCGACGAGCGGTTCGCCTACTACCTCGGAATCAACAACGTGTTCGGACTCATCGGCGCGTTCGGCTCCCAGCGCCTCGCCGACGAGCAACTGCTGCTCGCCGCCTTCCGGAGATTCCTCGCCGAAGCCGCCTCCGGCCCCGAACCGCTGCACAGTTCGCTGCCGGCCCGGCTCCTCGACTCGCCCTCCCTGCGCTGCAAGGCCAACCTGCTGACCCGCCTGCACGGCCTCGACGAACTCGTCGGCCCGGTGGACACCCAGTCCGTCTACGTCACCATCGCCAACCCCCTGCGTACCTGAGCCGTCCGAGAGGAGCCCGCCGTGCCTCCCGTCCAGACCGACGCCGACCCCCGCCCGGCCCCTGCCCTCGGCATCGGCGACTGGGGGCCCACCGCCACCCCCGTGGGGGCGTTCCGACTCGTCCCCGTCCGGATCGAGCGGGACCTCTCCCTCGTCGGCCGGTGGATGAACGACCCCGCTGTCGCGGCGTTCTGGGAACTGGCCGGACCCGAGCCCGTGACCCGGCGACACCTGCGCCGCCAGCTCGCCGACGCCGGGCGCAGTGTCCCGTGCCTCGGTGTGCTGGAGGGTCGGCCGATGAGCTACTGGGAGATCTACCGGGCCGACCTCGACCCGCTGGCGCGGCACTACCCGGCCCGGCCGCACGACACCGGGATCCACCTCCTCATCGGCGGCGTCGCCGACCGCGGGCGAGGGCTCGGCAGCCTTCTGCTCAGAGCCGTCGCCGACCTCGTCCTCGACAGGAGACCCGCGTGTGCCCGCGTCGTCGCCGAACCCGACCTTCGCAACATTCCGTCCATCGCCACCTTCCTGAGCGCGGGCTTCCGATACTTCGCCGAGGTCGACCTGCCCACCAAACGGGCCGCCCTCATGGTCCGGGACCGAGAACCTCCCGAGCTTTCGTGACACTCCGTAATCGTTCCCTCACTGCAGGAACGTCGCTCGCGCCTCTCCGGTTCCCGCGCACGTCCAGCTCTTTCACCCCCGCTTTCACCTCCGCTTTCACCTCTAGCGAGGAACCCACCGACTTGATCCCTGCTCTCCCGTCCGCCTCGACGACACGTTTGTCAGTGCCGCGCCGTAGGGTGGTCGCGCTATGACGAAGCCCTCTCTCCCCGAACTCCTGCATGCCGCCGTCACCGCCGTCGGCGGCACGGAGCGCCCCGGCCAGGTGACCATGGCCGAAGCCGTCGCCGAGGCGATCGACGAAGGCTCCCACCTGCTGGTCCAGGCCGGCACCGGCACCGGTAAGTCGCTCGGCTACCTCGTGCCCGCTCTCGCGCACGGGGAGCGCGTGGTGGTGGCGACCGCCACGCTGGCCCTGCAGCGCCAGCTCGTGGAGCGGGACCTGCCCCGTACGGTCGACGCGCTGCATCCGCTGCTGCGCCGGCGCCCGGAGTTCGCGATGCTCAAGGGCAGGTCGAACTACCTGTGTCTGCACCGACTGCACGAAGGCGTCCCGCAGGACGAGGAGGAGGGCCTCTTCGACCAGTTCGAGGCGGCCGCCCCCACCAGCAAACTCGGCCAGGACCTGCTACGGCTGCGCGACTGGGCGGACGAGACCGAGTCCGGTGACCGCGACGACCTCACGCCCGGCGTGTCGGACCGGGCCTGGGCCCAGGTGTCGGTGTCCTCCCGGGAGTGTCTGGGCGCCACCAAGTGCGCCTACGGGGCCGAGTGCTTCGCCGAGATGGCCCGTGAGCGCGCCAAGCTGGCCGAGGTCGTCGTCACCAACCACGCGCTGCTCGCCATCGACGCCATCGAGGGTGCTCCCGTCCTCCCGCAGCACGAGGTGCTGATCGTCGACGAGGCGCACGAACTGGTCTCGCGGGTCACCGGCGTCGCCACCGGCGAGCTCACGCCCGGCCAGGTCAATCGTGCCGTGCGCCGGGCGGCGAAGCTGGTCAACGAGAAGGCGGCGGACCAGCTGCAGACCGCGGCCGAGGGCTTCGAGCGGCTCATGGAGCTGGCGCTGCCCGGCCGCCTGGAGGAGATTCCCGAGGACCTCGCCTACGCCCTGATGGCGCTGCGCGACGCCGCGCGGACGGTGATCTCGGCCATCGGCGCGACCCGCGACAAGTCCGTCCAGGACGAGGACGCGGTCCGCAAGCAGGCACTGGCCTCGGTGGAGACGGTGCACGACGTGGCGGAACGGATCACGAACGGCTCCGAGTGGGACGTGGTTTGGTACGAGCGGCACGACCGCTTCGGCGCCTCCCTGCGCGTCGCCCCCATGTCCGTGTCGGGCCTGCTGCGGGAGAAGCTCTTCACGGACCGCTCCGTGACTTTGGCCTCGGCGACCCTGAAGCTGGGCGGGGACTTCAACGGTGTGGGCGCCTCGATGGGGCTGGCCCCGGAGGGCACACAGGGCGAGGACGTCCCGCAGTGGAAGGGCATCGACGTCGGCTCGCCCTTCGACTACCGCAAGCAGGGCATCCTCTACGTGGCCAAACACCTTTCGCGTCCCGCGCGGGACGGCGACCGCGCCGACATGCTGGACGAGCTGACCGAACTGATCCAGTCGGCCGGCGGGCGCACTCTCGGGCTCTTCTCCTCCATGCGGGCCGCGCAGCTCGCCGCCGAGGAACTGCGCACGCGCATCCCCGAGTTCCCGATCCTCCTCCAGGGCGAGGAGACCCTCGGTGAGCTGATCAAGAACTTCTCGGCGGATCCGAAGACCTGCCTGTTCGGCACGCTGTCGCTGTGGCAGGGCGTCGACGTCCCCGGCCCCAGCTGCCAGCTGGTGGTGATGGACAAGATCCCGTTCCCGCGCCCGGACGACCCCCTGATGAGCGCCCGTCAGAAGGCGGTGGAGGACGCCGGCGGCAACGGCTTCATGGCCGTCGCCGCCACGCACGCGGCGCTTCTCATGGCACAGGGCGCGGGCCGCCTCGTACGGGCGTCGGGGGACCGAGGCGTGGTCGCCGTACTGGACCAGCGACTGGCGACGGCCCGTTACGGGAGCTACCTGAAGGCGTCCCTGCCGGACTTCTGGTACACCACGGACCGCAACCAGGTCCGCAGGTCGCTCGCGGCGATCGATGCGACGGCCAAGCAGACGGAGGCGCAGTGAAGGCAGGGCCGCAGTGACGGCAAGGCAGCAGTGAGGGTGTAGACGCGGCGAAGGCGGGTGTCCTCCCGGTCAAAGGGACGGCACCCGCCTCCTCACAGGTCCCCAACCGCAACACAGGGCCCCGGAACCGGCGCAGGGATCCCGGGGCCCAGTCACAGGGGGTGGACGGGGCAGGCCCGTCCACCGTCGCACTCAGACGCGGCGGAGTACGGCCACCACCTTGCCGAGGATGGTCGCGTCGTCACCAGGAATCGGTTCGTACGCCGCGTTGTGCGGGAGCAGCCACACATGGCCGTCCTCGCGCTTGAAGCGCTTGACGGTGGCCTCGCCGTCGAGCATCGCGGCCACGATGTCGCCGTTCTCGGCGACGGGCTGGCGGCGGACGGTGACCCAGTCGCCGTCGCAGATCGCGGCCTCGATCATGGAGTCGCCGACGACCTTCAGTACGAAAAGTTCGCCGTCACCGACCAGTTGCCTGGGGAGCGGGAAGACGTCCTCGACCGACTCCTCGGCGAGGATCGGGCCACCCGCTGCGATCCGGCCGACCAGCGGGACGTACGAAGCGGCGGGCTTGCCGGCGGTGTCCGTGGGTTGCACGGAGGCGGCCTGGTCGGAGCCGCGCACCTCGTACGCGCGCGGGCGGTGCGGGTCGCGGCGCAGGAAGCCCTTCCGCTCCAGTGCCATCAACTGGTGCGCGACCGAGGAGGTGCTGGACAGGCCGACCGCCTGACCGATCTCCCGCATCGACGGCGGGTAGCCGCGCCGCTGCACGGAGTCCCTGATGACCTCGATCACTCGGCGCTGGCGGTCCGTGAGCCCCGAGCTGTCAGCGCGGATGCCTGGAGGTCGCCCCGGCAGCGAGCGCTTGTGCGCCTCGGGATTCATGGCTTCGTTCATCGCATGCACCGGCTCGAGTCGGCCCTGGGAGCGGTCCTGGGCAGTGATGGTGGCACTGTCTGCGGTGGTGGTCACGTCGGCCCCTCTCGGTTGTCTCCCTGCTGCACAACGGTAGTTGCTTTCGAAAGGTTGCGCCAAACACACGTTCGAGTGAAAAAGCCTGGATGGCCTGACTTGATCATGTGTCTGGGTGTATGGCTGACGCGGTCCCTGGCAGACGAAAAGGCTCGTCGTTGTACTCTTCACCGCCGAGGTCGATGACCTTGTGAGGTGGGGCCCAGTCTGCCACCCGGTCTTCCGCCGGCCGGGAACCGGCCCCGCTCTGCGCGAGAGTCGCACCTCTCCTCCTTGCGGTGCCCACGGTATCGCCGTAACTGCCGGGGCGATACGGCCGTACGCGCGCGTGCAGGGGTGGATTTACGCGTGCTCGGCGTGACGGCGGGATCGCGTGGGGTGAGCTCGACGGGAGCGACACGCGATACAGCCTGGATGTATGAGCCAAGCCCCACATCTAGTGGTTGGATTGCATCGATAGCCCAGAAGTTGTGGTCCCCGGTGTCTTCGGATGCTCATGGATCGCCTATGCTGGGGGCTGCTTCGAGGGGCCCATGAGGCCTGGCGAGGCCATTGAGTCTGCTGTGAGGAGGGTTGGAGTTCATGCACTGCCCCTTCTGCAGGCACCCCGACAGCCGTGTCGTCGACAGCCGTACGACGGACGACGGCACGTCGATCCGCAGGCGCCGCCAGTGCCCTGACTGCTCCCGTCGGTTCACGACCGTGGAGACGTGCTCGCTCATGGTGGTGAAGCGGTCCGGAGTGACGGAGCCGTTCAGCCGCACCAAGGTCATCAACGGCGTGCGCAAGGCGTGCCAGGGGCGGCCGGTCACCGAGGACGCGCTGGCTCAACTCGGCCAGCGGGTCGAGGAGGCGGTGCGGGCCACCGGAAGCGCCGAGTTGACCACCCACGACGTGGGGCTGGCCATACTCGGCCCGTTGCAGGAGCTCGACCTCGTCGCCTATCTGCGATTCGCCTCCGTCTACCGGGCGTTCGACTCGCTCGAGGACTTCGAGGCCGCGATCACGGAACTCAGGGACCAGACGGCACGCCCCACCGCGGACGACGACGACCGCGAGGGCGACACAGAGGCTGCCGCGGGGAGCCGGGAAGACGACGGCGGACGCGGAGGGACCGTACAGGTCCCCGAGCCCGCCCACGCCGCCGACTGACCCGACGGGCCGAACCCGGACCACAGGATCCGGGCACGGCCGGGCGGGGCGGCGGACCAAGACCTGTTGTGGGCGGTAGCGCGTGGGTGCCCACAGCACAAGACAGAACACCGTGTCACGGGAACAACGTGGCATTTCAGGGCGTTTATGCCCGTACCAGGGAGGCGGCATGACAGAGACGGCGAGCGGTCCGGCACGAGGTTCCCGCGCCAAGGGCGCCAAGACCACCAAGGGCCTGCGTATCGAGCGCATCCACACCACCCCCGGCGTGCACCCGTACGACGAGGTGGCCTGGGAGCGCCGTGACGTCGTCATGACCAACTGGCGCGACGGCTCGGTCAATTTCGAGCAGCGTGGCGTCGAGTTCCCCGACTTCTGGTCGGTGAACGCGGTCAACATCGTCACCAGCAAGTACTTCCGCGGTGCCGTAGGCACCCCGCAGCGCGAGACCGGCCTCAAGCAGCTGATCGACCGCATCGTGAAGACGTATCGGCAGGCCGGGGAGGACCACAAGTACTTCGCCTCGCCCGCCGACGCCGAGATCTTCGAGCACGAGCTGGCGTACGCCCTCCTGCACCAGATCTTCAGCTTCAACAGCCCCGTCTGGTTCAACGTCGGCACCCCGCAGCCCCAGCAGGTCTCCGCCTGCTTCATCCTGGCCGTCGACGACTCCATGGAGTCGATCCTCGACTGGTACAAGGAAGAGGGCATGATCTTCAAGGGCGGCTCGGGCGCCGGTCTGAACCTGTCCCGCATCCGCTCCTCCAAGGAGCTCCTCTCCTCCGGCGGCAACGCCTCCGGCCCGGTCTCGTTCATGCGTGGCGCCGATGCCTCCGCCGGCACCATCAAGTCCGGTGGCGCCACCCGTCGGGCCGCCAAGATGGTCGTGCTCGACGTGGACCACCCGGACGTCGAGGACTTCATCGCCACCAAGGTGAAGGAAGAGGAGAAGATCCGCGCTCTGCGCGACGCGGGCTTCGACATGGACCTGGGCGGTGACGACATCACGTCCGTCCAGTACCAGAACGCCAACAACAGCGTCCGGGTGAACGACGAGTTCATGACGGCCGTCGAGAACGGCACCGAGTTCGGCCTGCGCGCCCGGATGACCGGCGAGATCATCGAGAAGGTCGACGCCAAGGCGCTGTTCCGCAAGCTCGCCGAGGCCGCGTGGGCCTGTGCCGACCCGGGCATCCAGTACGACGGTGTGATCAACAACTGGCACACCTGCCCCGAGTCCGGCCGGATCACCGCGTCGAACCCGTGCAGCGAGTACATGCACCTGGACAACACGTCCTGCAACCTCGCCTCGCTGAACCTGATGAAGTTCCTCAAGGACGACAGCAAGGGCAACCAGTCCTTCGAGGCCGACCGTTTCCAGAAGGTCGTCGAGCTCGTCATCACCGCGATGGACATCTCCATCTGCTTCGCGGATTTCCCGACCCAGAAGATCGGCGAGAACACGCGCGCGTTCCGCCAGCTCGGCATCGGCTACGCCAACCTCGGCGCCCTGCTGATGGCCACCGGCCACGCCTACGACTCCGACGGCGGCCGCGCCCTGGCCGGCGCCATCACCTCCCTGATGACCGGCACGGCCTACCGCCGCTCCGCCGAGCTCGCCGCGGTCGTCGGCCCGTACGACGGCTACGCCCGCAACGCCGACGCCCACAACCGCGTCATGAAGCAGCACTCCGACGCCAACGGCACGGCCGTGCGCATGGACGACCTGGACACCCCGGTCTGGGCCGCCGCCACGGAGGCTTGGCAGGACGTGCTGCGCCTCGGCGAGAAGAACGGTTTCCGTAACTCCCAGGCGTCCGTGCTCGCCCCGACCGGCACCATCGGTCTGGCGATGTCCTGCGACACCACCGGCGTCGAGCCCGACCTCGCCCTGGTCAAGTTCAAGAAGCTGGTCGGCGGCGGCTCGATGCAGATCGTCAACGGCACCGTCCCGCAGGCCCTGCGCCGCCTGGGCTACCAGGAGGAGCAGATCGAGGCGGTCGTCGCACACATCGCCGACAACGGCAACGTGATCGACGCCCCCGGCCTCAAGCCCGAGCACTACGAGGTGTTCGACTGCGCCATGGGCGAGCGCGCCATCTCCCCGATGGGCCACGTCCGCATGATGGCCGCGATCCAGCCCTGGATCTCCGGCGCCATCTCCAAGACGGTCAACATGCCGGAGACGGCGACCGTCGAGGAGGTCGAGGAGATCTACTTCGAGGCCTGGAAGCTCGGCGTCAAGGCGCTCGCGATCTACCGCGACAACTGCAAGGTCGGCCAGCCCCTCTCCGCGAAGACCAAGGAGAAGGAGAAGACCGAGATCACCGAGAAGGCCGAGGACACGATCCGCGCCGCGGTCGAGAAGGTCATCGAGTACCGCCCGGTCCGCAAGCGCCTGCCCAAGGGCCGTCCCGGCATCACGACCTCGTTCACGGTCGGCGGCGCCGAGGGCTACATGACCGCCAATTCCTACCCGGACGACGGTCTCGGCGAGGTCTTCCTGAAGATGTCCAAGCAGGGCTCGACCCTCGCCGGGATGATGGACGCCTTCTCCATCGCGGTCTCCGTCGGCCTCCAGTACGGCGTGCCGCTGGAGACGTACGTCTCGAAGTTCACCAACATGCGCTTCGAGCCGGCCGGCATGACCGACGACCCGGACGTGCGGATGGCGCAGTCGATCGTCGACTACATCTTCCGCCGCCTGGCGCTCGACTTCCTGCCTTTCGAGACGCGTTCCGCGCTCGGCATCCACTCCGCCGAGGAGCGTCAGCGTCACCTGGAGACCGGTTCGTACGAGCCGACCCTCGAGGAGGAGGACGTGGACGTGGAGGGCCTCGCCCAGTCCGCCCCGCGCCCGACGGACCTGAAGGCCGTCGCCACCCCGAAGGCCGAGGTCGAGGCGGCCAAGCCCGCCCCGAAGCAGGCCCACACCAGCGCCGAACTGGTGGAGATGCAGCTGGGCATCCAGGCCGACGCCCCGCTGTGCTTCTCCTGCGGCACGAAGATGCAGCGGGCCGGTTCCTGCTACATCTGCGAGGGCTGCGGTTCGACCAGCGGCTGCAGCTGATGCCGGACACCTGCTGGGGGTGACCCAGTGGGCGAGGGCGGTGGAACCGGTTGTCGGCTCCACCGCCCTCGGCGTCTCCCGGCGTGCTTCTGCGGACGCTGCCGTCAGGACTGGCGTACCTGGCCCATGATCCTCGTGAACGTCGCCGGGTCGTCCTCGAAGCCCTGGACGCCGGCGTGGAACGACCACCCGTCGGTCTCCCGCACGAACTCCCCGACCGTCGCCGCGGTCGCCCCGAGAACACCGGCGAAGTCGTCCTCGTCCAGGACGTTGTAGCCCTCTCGAATCCGGAAGGCGGGGTTGAGCACGCTGACGAAGGTGCGGTGCTCCGGGTTCTGCTGGATGACGACGCCGACGACCACGCGCGCGTACCGCGCGTCCAGCCGGTCGAGTTCCAGCGTCATGACCTCGTCCCAGCCGAAGCCCTTGCCGTCCTTGCTGTCCCGGTTGAGGTAGATCGTTCCGTCGGGCGAACGGCTGTCGAAGTGCACGACATAGGCAGGGGCGCCACTGGAATCGCTCGCCAGGTACGTCGCGGCCACGATGTCCAGGTCCGTGGGGGGCTGCCCCGCCGGACTCGGGTCCCACTTCAGCGCCATCTCGATCTTGCGGATTCCCTTGTTGAGGCCGCTCACGGACTCCCCTCCCCGTTTCCCCGTCTGCCGTCGCCCCGAACTGCCGGACCATCAGGGCCGGTTGTCCATCCTGCCACGCGCGCGTGCGCCGTCGCAGCGCTGTACCTACCCCAAGCGTGACCGACGCCACGCCCGCTGGCCTTACCATGGCGCGGTGCTGGTCAAGTGGATTCGCTGCACCGTGGTGGACCGCCGCGGTTTCGAACGGGGACAGCGAAAGTGGGCGGGGCTTCTGGGGGAGCCGGGGTTTCGGGGACAGGGCGGGGGCTGGAGCAGGGGGCGGCCCTCGGTCGCGCATGTCTTCGCCTTCTGGGAGAGCCGCGCCTTCTACGACTCCTTCATGGCGCGCTCCCACGACCGGCTGGCGGCGACGCAGTCGGGCACCTTCAAGGACGCCCAGGTGCGGCTGTTCGACTACCGCTTCGACGTGAAGACCGGCTTCGAGCCCCGATTCACCGACTCCGACCTGCTGCGGGTGGCCCTGTGCCGGGTCCACGAGGAACGCGCCGAGCACTTCACCCTGATGCAGGAGAAGGTGTGGAACCCCGCCATGGCCGGCTCGCCCGGCATGATCCGAGGGCTGTTCGCCGAGGCGCCCGGGCACGAGTTCCTGGTGCTGTCGATGTGGCGCTCGGAGGCCGAACACGGAAAGTACCGCACCGAGCGAGTGGAGCGGCTCGCGCTGCGCGCCCAGACGGAGGCGGACATCTCCTCCCTCACCGGTGACATCGTGGAGCTCGAGTCGACCTGGACGGTTTGAAATCGTGCGGTGTTTTGTGCCTTCTGGTGCGGGATCTGTGTGACCTGCGCTGTATGGAGGCCGTACGAGTGCTCGATCGACCGTGATCCGATCTAGGGTTTTGGCATGGCACGACCACGGCGCATCGTCCTTGTCCGGCACGGGGAGTCAACGGGCAATGTTGATGACACCGTCTACGAGCGTGAACCCGACCATGCACTGGCCCTGACCGAGCAGGGCCGGCGGCAGGCGGAGGAGACGGGAAAGAACCTGCGGGAGGTGTTCGGCCGCGAGCGGGTCAGCGTGTACGTCTCCCCGTACCGGCGCACGCACGAGACGCTCCGTGCCTTCCACCTCGATCCCGAGCTCATACGGGTACGCGAGGAGCCGCGGCTGCGCGAGCAGGACTGGGGAAACTGGCAGGACCGCGACGATGTACGGCTGCAGAAGACGTACCGGGACGCCTACGGGCACTTCTTCTACCGCTTCGCCCAGGGCGAGAGCGGAGCCGACGTCTACGACCGGGTCGGCGGCTTCCTGGAGAGCCTGTTCCGCAGCTTCGAGGCCCCCGACCACCCGCCGAACGTGCTCCTGGTGACCCATGGCCTGGCGATGCGGCTGTTCTGCATGCGCTGGTTCCACTGGACGGTCGCCGAGTTCGAGTCCCTCGCCAATCCGGGGAACGCCGAGATGCGGATGCTCGTTCTCGGGGACGACGGCAGGTACACGCTCGACCGGCCCTTCAACCGCTGGAGAGACCCGGAACCGTACGGCATCACGGATAGAGTGGCAGAGCGATGACCGCTGACTCCTCTTCCGATTCCGACGGGCGCCTGGGGCGCGCCCTGGCCAGCCTGCGCGGCCTCGCCGTGGGCGACGCGCTGGGCTCACAGTTCTTCGTGCCGGTGAACTACCCCCTGCTGCAGCGCCGTGAGCTGCCTCCCGGCCCGTGGCAGTGGACCGACGACACCGAGATGGCCTGCTCCGTCGTGGCCGTCCTGGCCGCCCACCACCGCATCGATCAGGACGCTCTGGCCCACGCCTTCGCAGAGCACCATGACTTCGACCGCGGGTACGGTCCGGCTGTCAACCGGCTGCTGAGACTGGTCAGGGAGGGCGCCGACTGGCGCGAACTGTCCGCGGCCCTGTTCAACGGGCAGGGATCCTGGGGCAACGGCGCCGCGATGCGGATCGCCCCCTTGGGCGCCTGGTACGCGGACGATCCCGAGCAGGCGACTCATCAGGCGGAGATCTCCGCCTACCCCACCCATCAGCACCGGGAGGCCGTGGTCGGGGCCATGGCCGTCGCCGCTGCCGCCTCGCTGGCCGGTGCCCCCGGAGGTCCGCCCGGCGCCGAGGCGCTGTTGGACGGTGTGATCGCCCTCGTCCCGAAGAGCGCCGTCGGCGCGGGCCTCAGGCGCGCCAGGGACATGCTCGACTACGCCGACGCGTCCACCGTCGCGGCGGTGCTGGGCTGCGGGAGGCGCACGTCGGCCCATGACACCGTCCCCTTCGCCATCTGGTCGGCCGCCCGGGCCCTTGGTGACTACGAGGCCGCGTTCTGGACGACTGCGCAGGTCGGTGGGGATGTGGATACGACCTGCGCCATCGTGGGCGGCGTGCTGGCCTCCGGCAGGACGGGGACGCCTCCGGCGGCCTGGGCGCAGCAGGTGGAAGCGCTGCCGGGGTGGGTGCCGGCGTCCGTGTGACGCGTGGGACGCGGGACGCGGAGTGTGGTGTATTTCCTCTGTGACTCTCGGTGTTTGGCGGGAACTCTGAGTGACCGCTCGTGCGTTCTTCCGACATCCGCTGTGCGAAGTGTGCGTGCGGAGGGCGGGTGACGGTGGGAGCGACATAGGGGGTGTAGGGCATGGGCATGTTGTTCGTCTTGTTCGTGATCATGCTGGTGCTGCAGAGGTGCCGGGTAGGCCGACCGGGCCGACCGGGGAGCGGTGGACGCGCCTGTGTCGTGGCAGGCGGATTCACTCCGAGGTCGGCCCGTGGCGCCCGCCCGTCAGCCGACCGTGGGGCCCGCTGTACCAGACAGCGCTTCCAGGTCGCTCTTGCGCACGCGGATCACGAACCAGGCCGTCACAAGGGCGAGCGCGGCCATCGCGGCGGCCGGGACGAACGCGGTGGAGATGCCTTGGGCGAGTACGTCGTGCCCCCAGGGGGCGGGCAGTTGGTGCGTCTTGGCGAACTCGGCCTTCTGCTCCGCGGATCCGTCGGCGAGGAACTTCGGCACTTGCTTCTCCGCCTCGTCCTTGCTGGCCGTGCCGAAGACGGTCGTCAGGATGGACAGCCCGAGCGATCCGCCCACCTGCTGCGTGGCGTTGAGCAGGCCGGATGCCGCGCCCGCTTCGTGCTGGGCGACACCCGCGACCGCGGTGACCGTCACCGTCACGAAGTTCAGGCCCATGCCGAAGCCGAAGATCACCATCGGTCCGAGCACCCCGCCGACGTACGTGCTGTCCGGGCTGATGAAGGCCTGCCAGGTGAGGCCGACGACCACCAGCGACGCCCCGGTGACCATGAACGGCTTGGGGCCCAGGACCGGCAGGAACCGCTGCGACAGACCCGCGCCCGTCGCGATGGCGACCGTGACGGGGAGGAAGGCGAGACCGGCCTTGATCGGGCTGTAGCCCAGTACGTTCTGCACGAACAGGACGATGTAGAAGAACATGCCGAACATGGCCGCAGCGAGGCTCAGCATGATCACGTACGTACCGGAGCGGTTGCGGTCGGCGAACATCTTCAGCGGGGTGATCGGTTCCTTGGCCCGCATCTCCGTGAACGCGAAGGCGACGAGCAGGACCAGCGCGGCACCGAAGGCGCCGAGCGTGAGGCTGTCGCGCCAGCCTTCCTCCGCGGCCCGGATGAAGGCGTAGACCAGGGAGGCCATGCCGGTCGTCGAGGTCAGCGCGCCGGCGATGTCGAAGCGCCCGGGGTGCCGTTCGGACTCGCTGATGTACAGCGGCGCGAGGGCCGCGATGAGCACTCCGATGGGCACGTTGACGAACAGCACCCAGCGCCAGTCGAGCCACTCGGTGAGCATGCCGCCCGCGAGCAGGCCGATGGCGCCGCCGCCCGCGGAGACGGCTGCGAAGACGCCGAAGGCCCGGTTCCGCTCCGGACCCTCGGGGAACGTGGTGGTGATGAGCGCCAGCGAGGTGGGCGACGCGATGGCGCCTCCCACCCCCTGCAGGGCGCGCGCGGCCAGCAACTGCCAGGGTTCCTGGGCCAGTCCGCCCAGCAGCGAGGCGAAGGTGAAGAGCAGGATGCCGGCCATGAACACCCGGCGTCGGCCGAGGATGTCGCCGGCTCGGGCGCCGAGCAGCAGCAGACCGCCGAAGGTGAGCGTGTAGGCGCTGACCACCCAGGTGAGGTCGGTGGTGCTGAACTTGAGCGCCTCTTGAATGTGCGGGAGCGCGATGTTCACAATCGTCGCGTCGAGTACCACCATGAGTTGGCAGGCCGCGATGACGGTGAGCGCGATGCCGGGATGGCCCTCCCTGCGGGCCGCGCCCGGTTTCTGGTCTTGGATCAACTGAGAGGTTGTCACGATGGGTCCCCCACAAGAGCGTTAGTGAACGCTGGCGTTCACTGGCCCGTCAACCGTAGTGAGTTCCTCATAGTGAACGCAAGCGTTCACTCGCGGCGTCGCCTTTCGGCGTGTCCCCCGTCGCGGCCGCGCACTGCCCCGCTCTGCCCCGTAATCCCCGCTCCCTCTGCTCGCTGGAGACACTCAGATGGTTACTTCGCGCTGGACGGCCGCCCCTGCTCAGGCGACCTCCCCCCGTCGGCGCGGCGCCGTGCTCGAACGTGCGATCCTCGATGCCGCACTGGAGCAGTTGGGCACCGTCGGCTGGAACGCGCTCACGATGGAAGGCGTCGCGGCCGGTGCCCAGACCGGCAAGGCCGCCGTCTATCGCCGCTGGCCGTCCAAGGAGGATCTGGTAGCGGACGCCTTGCGGGCCGGGCTGCCCCGGCTGGATGCCGCGCCCGATCTGGGGAGCGTGCGTGAGGACCTGGTGGCGCTGTGCCGCGAGGCGCGTGACGCGATGTTCTCCCGGCCCGGTTCCGCACTGCGTTCGGTTATTCACGAATGCGATCCAGTCCAGACGGAGCGCTTCCATGCCGTCATCTTCGAGGGAGTGGTGGAGCCGACCGTCAAGCTCCTTCACGAGGTCATCAGCCGGGGAATCGAGAGGGGTGAGGTGCGGCCCGACGCGGCGAACGGCTTCGTCTTCGATGCCATTCCAGCCATGATGATGTATCGATCGAAGATGTGCGCATGCGAATGGAATGATCGCGATCTCGAGGAGATGATCGACGGATTCATGCTGCCGCTGCTCCGACCGGACGCCCTTTGAGTGACTTGGCGATGCCCGGGTCATCGGCCCATGAGGGGTCGGCGCCGACCGGGGTGTCGCGAGGGGATCCCGTCGGCGTAATCTAAGGGCGCCATGCCGTACGAACCGCCTACCCACACTGTCGAGCGCTCCCTGCGCGCCACGACCGGAGCGAAGGTCATCGCCGGTGTCGACGAGGTGGGCCGCGGTGCGTGGGCCGGACCTGTCACCGTCTGTGCGGCGGTCACCGGACTCCGCCGACCCCCCATGGGCCTCACCGACTCCAAGCTGCTCACCGTCAAGCGGCGCACCGAGCTTGCCGAGGAACTGCTGAAGTGGGTGACGTCGTACGCCCTCGGGCACGCCTCGCCGGAGGAGATCGACGACCTCGGGATGACCGCCGCGCTGCGGCTCGCCGCCGGGCGGGCGCTGGAGGCCCTCCCGATCCGCCCGGACGCGGTGATCCTCGACGGGAAGCACGACTATCTCGGAGCGCCGTGGCAGGTCCGCACGGTGATCAAGGGCGACCGTTCGTGCGTGGCGGTCGCGGCGGCCTCGGTGATCGCCAAGGTCCGGCGCGACAAAATGATGGCCGAACTGGGTATCGACCATGCAGACTTCGGTTTTGCGGACAATGCCGGGTATCCGTCGCCCGTGCACAAGGCCGCACTGGAGGAGCGGGGCCCCACCCCGTACCACCGGTTGTCGTGGGCGTATCTTGATGCGCTGCCCCAGTGGCGGCACCTCAAGAAGGCCCGCAGCTGGGCGAACGGAAGCACTGCGGAGATCGAAGGTCAGCTCGGCTTCGACTTCTGACGATTCCGGCCGCACCGATGTGCCACCCGCTGGCGCGTGCCGCACCAACGTTTGATAAATAACAGCTCATGCCTCTCATTCCCGAGGAGCCTCAGATTCACGAGAGTGCCCAGGGTCCCCGCGCCACTCCGGCCAGCGGCCGCACCGCGCCGACCCCTCGACCTGTACCCGGACCCCGTCCCGCGGCTCCGTCGCGTCCCGGTCGTCCCGGACCCCTCCGGCCCACGCCGCCGGTGCAACGCGCACCGCGTGACGTGGCCGCCCAGCCCGGGCCCTCGGCCCCGGCCGCTCGTGCCGCCGCCGCGCCCGCTTCGGCGACCGCTCAGGTCCAGTTGATCCCGGCCTCGGCCGAGGGCGCGCTGGACGCCGCCGAGGAGGCCGTGGACCTTCTCCTGGAATCGGGCCGTGCGCCGGGGGACGTGCTGGTGATCACCACCGGCGAACAGCACCCCTGGGCCGCCCACGAGCTGTCCTTCGGCGAGGCGCCCTACTGGGCGCAGCACGACGCGGGAGACGACGTCTTCTACGCCGATGCCGCCGTGGCGGCCCGAGCGGGCGTGCGTCCCGTCGTAGTGGTCGCCGTCAACGGCGGTGCCGACACCGTGGCCGCCACCGCTCTGCCGCTGGCCCTCACTCGGGCCGCCGCGCTGCTGATCGTCTGCGGCGACCCGCAGCAGATCAACGCGGTGCTGGGCGCGGGCGTCTGAGCGGGTTCCGGTAGGCCGGGAGGCTCCGGAGCCGACAGAGGCGTCGCTGTTGCGACGCCTCTGCGGTGTGCCCCGGGGCGGCGCCACAGGCTCCGTCCGACAAGGCCCGCCGCCCCGGGAGAAGCGCCCTCGGCGGCGGGTACAGGGACCGTGTCACGGCCCCTGTCGGCAGCCATGACGTACGTATCGGTGAGGGCTGTTCGGTACACCGCGTGACGCTGTACATCGGGTCGACGCGCCTCGGCTCGAGCTTCGTTGGGCCGACGTGCGTCGGGCCCCGCGCGGCGGTACTCCGGCCGCTTCCCGCGTCGTCGGGGCCGGGGTTCCGCGCTTCTGCGCGGCGCTAGGGCGTTCAGGGCCGGCGTTCGCGGGGCCGGACGCCTCAGCGGGCGGCCGCGCGCCGCAGTACGTCCGAGGCGGCGCCACCGGTCCGGGGCAGCAGGGGCGGGGCCTCGGACAGGGCGAACGGCTCCGGAGTCGAATCCGCGTGCGGCCGACGGCCTCCGCGCCCCTCACCGAGGACCTGCCAGCCGTCCCGGGTCAGGGTGATGTAGGCCCCGCAACGCAACCCGTGCAGCGTGCACGCGTCACGCAGGCCCCACATCCAGGCCCCGTCCTCCTCCGTCCAACGGGCGTCGCCCTCACGGCAGTAGAGCAGCACGGCGGTGCGCACCGGCGTGCGCAGCCGCAGGTCGTGCGGGATGACCCGACGCAACTGGGCGAGCAGGGCGTTGCGGAACATCCAGCCGTCGCTCGAGGCCTGGCGCCGGGTGAACGAGGCGCTGGCCCGCACCCGCTCGTCGGGGTCGAGCACGGCCACGATCGCGGTGGCCGGCCGTGGCCGGTGCCGCGAGTGCAGCCCGCTGACCACTTCCCGAGGGTTGCGCAGCAGCGGTATGCCGGCCGCGGCCCATTCGGCAGGCTCGAGCAGTCGGCTGGCGGAGGTGGCGGACGTGGACGTCGACAACGATGCCGCCGAGGACGGAGCGAATCCGAAGGTCACGATCCTCCCTTCGGCTACGGCCCACACAGCGGGCGGGTCGGATTCGGGGGAGCGCGCACCGCAACAGAGCCCTACCGGACTACGGACGAGCCGTGCGGGGAGCGGACCTCAATTCTTCCTGTCGAACTTGGATGCGGCAACGAGCAATTGGGGCCACCGACCGTTATATGGCGGTGAGTGTCTTATATCCCTACCCCATGATTCCTGGGACGACGCGTGCGTCCACAGTTCACGTCCTGCCCGTCACTCTGAGGCAGGGGTTCGACGACCGTTCGTGAGCCTGTCGTCGGGTTGATCGAATTGGCCGATTGTCCGTGCCGTCCTGTTGCATGGGGGCATGGACGATCTGGAGCTGCGCGCCGAAGCCGATGCCATCCTCGCCGAGCTCGTCGGCGCCCCTGGAGGGTCGGCGCGGCTTCGGGAGGACCAGTGGCATGCGGTGGCGGCGCTGGTGCGGGAGCGTCGGCGGGCACTGGTGGTGCAGCGCACCGGCTGGGGCAAGTCGGCGGTGTACTTCGTCGCCACCGCTCTGCTGCGTCGGCGTGGCTCCGGCCCCACGGTGATCATCTCGCCGTTGCTGGCGCTGATGCGCAACCAGGTCGAGTCGGCGGCCCGCGCCGGCATCCGGGCGCACACGATCAACTCGGCCAACCCGGAGGAGTGGGAGACCGTCTACGAGGAGGTCCAGCGCGGCGAGACCGATGTTCTCCTCGTCAGTCCGGAACGCCTCAACGCCGTGGATTTTCGCGATCAGGTGCTGCCCAGGCTCGCGGCCACGACCGGACTGCTGGTGGTGGACGAGGCGCACTGCATTTCCGACTGGGGCCACGATTTCCGCCCCGACTACCGTCGGCTGCGGGCGATGCTCACCGAGCTCCCCGCCGGTGTGCCGGTACTGGCCACCACCGCGACCGCCAACGCGCGGGTCACCGCCGATGTGGCCGAGCAGTTGGGCACCGGCGCCGGTGAGGCCCTGGTGCTCCGCGGCCCGCTGGAGCGGGAGAGCCTGCGGCTGGGCGTGGTCCGGCTGCCGGACGCCGCGCACCGCCTGGCCTGGCTCGCCGAGCACCTGGACGAGCTGCCGGGCTCCGGGATCATCTACACGCTGACGGTGGCCGCGGCCGAGGAGGCCACCGCCTTTCTGCGGCAGCGCGGCTTTCGAGTGGCCTCCTACACGGGGAAGACGGAGAACGCCGACCGGCTGCAGGCCGAGGAGGACCTGCGGGAGAACCGGGTAAAGGCGCTGGTCGCGACCTCGGCGCTGGGCATGGGCTACGACAAGCCGGACCTGGGCTTCGTCGTCCATCTCGGCTCGCCGTCCTCGCCCATCGCCTACTACCAGCAGGTGGGCCGTGCGGGCCGCGGGGTGGCCCACGCCGATGTGCTGCTGCTGCCGGGCAAGGAGGACGAGGCCATCTGGCGCTACTTCGCCGATACCGCTTTCCCGCCCGAGGCGCAGGTCCGACAGACCCTCTCCGCTCTCGCCGGTGCGGGACGGCCGCTGTCCGTGCCGGCGCTGGAGGCGGCGGTGGATCTTCGGCGCAGCCGGCTGGAGTCGATGCTGAAGGTGCTGGACGTCGACGGCGCGGTGAAGCGGGTGAAGGGCGGCTGGACGGCCACGGGAGCGGAGTGGGTGTACGAGGCCGAGCGCTACACCTGGGTCGCCAAGCAGCGAGCGGCCGAGCAGCAGGCCATGCGTGAGTACGCGAGCACATCCCAGTGCCGGATGGAGTTCCTGCGCCGTCAACTGGACGACGAGGGCGCGGCTCCGTGCGGACGTTGCGACAACTGCGCCGGGGCCTGGGTCGATTCCTCTGTTTCGGCGGAGACGCTGACCGGCGCGGCGAAGGAACTGGACCGCCCCGGCGTGGAGATCGAGCCGCGCCGCATGTGGCCGACGGGGATGCCCGCACTGGGCATCGACCTCAAGGGCCGTATCCCGGCCAAGGAGCAGTGTTCCACCGGGCGTGCCCTGGGGCGTCTCTCGGACATCGGCTGGGGCAACCGACTGCGCCCGATGCTTGCGGAGAACGCGCCCGACGAGCCGGTCCCCGACGACGTCCTGCGGGCCGCGGTGGCGGTCCTCGCCGACTGGGCGCGCTCCCCGGGCGGATGGGCGTCCCATGCCCCGGACGCCTCCACCCGACCGGTGGGAGTCGTCGCTGTGCCATCCGTTTCCCGCCCACGGCTGGTCGGTTCGCTTGCCGAGGGAATCGCGGCCGTCGGCCACCTCCCCTTCCTGGGCACGCTGACGTACACCGGGCCGAGCGGCGCCCACGTCGCGCGCCGCAGCAACTCCGCCCAACGCCTCAGGGCGCTGTCCGGGGCCTTCACGGTCTCCGAGGAACTGGCCGAAGCTCTGGCCAACTCGCCCGGCCCCGTTCTGCTCGTGGACGACTGCACCGAGTCCGGGTGGACCCTCGCAGTCGCTGCCCGCCTGCTCCGCCAGGCAGGTTGCGAGGAGGTCCTCCCGCTGGTCCTCGCCGCGGCAGGGTGAGCGTCCCTCGCGTGCGGGGAGGGGGAGCGCGGGCGCGACCCCCGGTGCAGGGTCCGTCGACCGGGACGCCGGCACCGGGGGCCTGAGCCGGGCTACTCGGTCACATCGTGGCTGTTGGACCTGCCACCGACGCCTTCGCGCCGCCGTGACCGCTGCCCGTCCGCACCGTGGGGGCCGGGTTCCTCAGGGAGCCGAGGTCGTGCGCGTACGTGCCCACGGCGTTGGCGATGACGTCGATGTTGATGCCGAACGCCGTCATGTTGACGTTCTTGATGGTGTCGCCGGCCGTTTGATAGTTCACGTCGAACGCGACCCCCGCCGTCCCTCCGAACTTGGCCGCCTCGGCAGGGGACTTGATGGCCTCCGCGCCGCTGAACGTGCCACCGGAGGGGATGCCCGCGTCGACGAAGGCGCGGTAGTCGAAGCGGCTGACGAACGGCGTGCCCGCGTGCGGCAGCCCCCGACGGCCGAGGAACTCGGTGATGTCGCGCTCGAGCGGAGCCGAACCCTGCGGTACGTCCTGCGTGTTGGCGCCGTCCGAGCCGTCGCCGTCCAACACGAACAGGCCGTAGTTCGGTGAGGCGATCATTTC
Source organism: Streptomyces sp. NPDC050121 (assembly GCF_044460385.1). NCBI lineage: Bacteria > Bacillati > Actinomycetota > Actinomycetes > Kitasatosporales > Streptomycetaceae > Streptomyces > Streptomyces sp. NPDC050121. The sequence continues at coordinate 93,757 of NZ_JBITJV010000021.1, forward strand.
GAAGTGGAGGTAGAGCTTGAGCTGCTGCTTTGCGAGCGGCGTGAGGTGCGCGACGTAGTAGTCGGACCCGACCAGGCCGCTCTCCGTGGCCGACCACCAGGCGAAGCGCACCTTGTTGCGTGGGTGCTTCTCCTTCTCGGCCAGCTTCAGCGCGACGTCGAGCAGCCCGGCGGAGCCCGAGCCGTCGTCGTTGATGCCCGGACTCGCCGGCACCGTGTCCAGCTGAGCGCCGAGCATCACGGTGTCGGTGGCGTCGCCGCCGCGCGTCTCGGCGATGACGTTGTCGGTGGTGCGCCGCTCCTGGAACTGGCGGATCTCGAAGGAGATGGTCACAGGGCCCTCGGCGGCGGCCGCGGCGAGCCTCTCGCCGTCGGCCTTGCTGATCCCGCCGGTGGGGATCCTGGCGGCGGCCGGGTCACTGAGGGTGCCCGACAGCGGGCCGTACCCCGCGTCGATGTTGTTGTAGATGACGGCGCCGATCGCGCCCGCCGCGGCGGCCTGTTCCTGCTTGGCCGCGAATGAGCAGCCGCCCCGCCTGATCAGGGCGATCTTGCCGGTGTACACGCCGGCGGCGTAGTCGCCGGGGTCACAGCCGGTGGTGCCGTCGGCGTCGACCGGGACAGCGGCCAGGTCGGCCGCGATGCCGCCCACCGGCGTCGACTTGGTGTACGTCAGCGCCTTGATCTGAACGTCGCCGGGTGTGGGCGAGAGGACCGAGATCTTCTCGGCCTGCGTCTGCGTGTAGACGAACTCGAACTTCTGGTATGAGACGTGGTAGCCGGCCTTTCGTAGCAGCTTGTAGACGTAGGCGGCCGACGCGTCGTGTCCCGGTGTGCCGGCGACGCGATCGCCGCCCGCCGAGTCGGCTAACTGCTGGAACTTCTGAAGGTGCTTGTAGGCGTCTTTGGCGGAGGCTTCACGAACGAGAGTCTTCGAGAGCCTGGCGGCCGCCTTGCCCGGGTCGTCCTTGTGGGCGGCGGCCGGCGAGGTGGAGGCGAGCAGCAGCGGGATCGAGAGTGCGGTTGCGGCCAGGGTGGCCGCGGCTCTTCGACGGGATGCGTTCACAGAAGGTCCTTCCCCGTGGGCACAAGGTCGAGAGGAAGCTAGCGATCATCAGTCCGTCCTGTGAACAGATGTGTCATAACTACGTCTTTTGTCGTGCTATTGATCATCATTCCGCTGTAGGGGCTCGATGCGGCTGTCCAGGGCTCGTGCAGGCGATCCCGACCCGGTGGACGTCCCGCGAAGCCCGGGCGCGCCGCGGTGTTCGGCGGGATGCGCGTCCCTGTAATCGTCCCAATGACGTGCCCCTGATCGGACTTATCCACAGGCCAAGCGGAGTCTTGGGATCCGCGAGATCGTCTCCGCATGACGAATCACAGCGAAACCACTGGATCCTCCGAAAACGGCGACATCACCGGACGCGAGGGAGATGAGGGACATTCGGACGGGCACACGGACGGACACATCGACGGGCACATCGACGGACACACGGCGTACGTGAGCCACACGAGGTACGAAGGAAACGCCGAGTACGGCGCGAGCCCCGCCGCCCACCAGGTGACCCTGCGCACCCCGGGCGAACTGGCCGACGCGCTGCCCTACCTGCTCGGGTACCGGCCGGAGGACAGCATCGTCCTGGTCGCCCTGCACGACCTGGGCGGACGGGGCCGGTTCGGGGGCCGGGCCCGTCTGGGCATTCCCGCGAACCCGGACGACTGGGGAGCGGTCGCCCGGCAGTTGGCGCAGGGTCTCGTGGCAGGCAGCGAACGCCGCGGCAACCGTCCCGCGCAGATGGTCGCCTACCTCTGCCAGGAGCCGGCGAAGGGTGAGACGGGCCGACAGGTCATGGAACGGCTGCAGTCGCTGGCCCACCAACTCCGTGTCGAATGCGGCCGCCTCGACATCCCCGTGATCGAGGCACTCTGCATCTCCGACGGCCATTTCTGGTCGTACTGCTGCGGCGGCAAGGGCTGCTGCCCGGTCGAGGGCGTCCCGATGGGCCTGCCCGGGACCTCGGTACTGGCCGCTGCCGCGACCTATGCCGGGATCCAGGTCCGTGGGACCTTGCGCGAACTGCGAGCCCGACTGCTACCTCTGGAGACCGCTGCCGCAGTGGAGCAGGAAGTCGCCCTGGACACCGCCGGCATGGCGCTCATCCCGAGGATCCTGGACGAGTCGACTCGCGCGGCGGTGGGCGAGGAGACGCTCGAACTCGCCGGACGGGTCATGCGGCGCTTCGCCGAGTCGCCCGTCGTGTCGGGGATGCTCATGGCGGACCACCGCGACGACGAACTGCTCGGATTCGACGAAGCGGCAGCTTTGATCCTCGGCCTTCAGGACCGGGTGACACGCGACCGGGCCGCCGCGTGGATGGAGGGCGACGAGGCGGCTCCCGCCCTGCGTCTGTGGCGGGCCCTGGCACGCCGCTGCGTCGGGCCCTACGGCGAACACGCGGCGGCACCCCTCACCCTTGCCGGCTGGGTCGCCTGGTCCAGCGGTGACGAGCTCGAGGCGAGGGAGGCCCTTGCCATGGCCCTGGGCGCGGACCCGGCATATCTGTTCGCCCGCCTCCTCCACCAGGCCTGCAACGAAGGCCTCGACCCCGAGTCGGTACGACGCTGTCTGCGCGCCGAGCGCGAGGAACGCGGACGGGACACGGCAGCGCAGAGTCCGGGCAAGGCGGCGACGGCCGAGGGGCCCGAGAGCTCCGAACGCTCCAAGGACGTCAAGGACGTCAAGGGCGTCAGGGATGCTGAGGACCCCGACGGGCTTGAGGGCACGGAGGATCCGCAAGCCGCCGAGGGCACGCCCTGGGACGTGGACGGGGCCATGGACATGAACATGGACGTCGATATGGACCGTTCCGGCGAAGCCAGGGACCTGGACCGTCCCGATGAGGTCGAGGAGGCCCGGGACTCGGGCCCTCACGGCCCGGCCGCATGCGCATCAGGGCCCGCGTCGACGCCACCGCTCACGACCGCCCGCAGGCGTCGCCGCACCCGGGCCCCCGGTGTGGGCGTCGCCCATGAGCCGGCTGCGGCAGGCGCAGTGGAAGGGCAGGAACCGCCACGCCGAGCGCAGGGCAAGAACGGCCTTCGCTCGCACACGCCGAGCCCGCACACGCCGAGCCCGCACACCCCGAGCCCGCACACCCCGAGCCCGCACACCCCTCACACCACGCACCCCACCCCGCCGAGCCGAGGAGGATCCCGCCCACGCCCCGCCGGCAAGGCCTCCCCACGACGTCGTGGCAGCGGCGCGGAAGGTGCGCGGCCCGACGGCGACGAAGCCACGGGGAAGGCGTGACGCCCCCGCGTCCCGGTGCACGACGGCCGTCTGCCGGTGAGCGACGGCGTGTCCGACCCGGCGTGTTCGGGACCCGCGGTTCCGGAGGCCATTCGGTGGGGCCTGAGCCGTGGGGGCGTGACCTGGGGGAGTCCCGCCCCGTTCACCTGAGTGGCGGAACACCGGCACGGTCGTGCCGCCGCAGCGCACCCGCCCTGTCGGAGCCTTCCACCCGGCCTCGCACCTGCCCGAGGCGCACAGAGAGCAGAGGAAGTCACCGCATGCATCAGCCGACTCCGCCCTCCGCCGCCGACGACCGCTTCACCCTCGACAACCCCGGGCCGGCCCATGGCGCGGACGCCGGCCGATCACCTTCGGGCAGGCCCGTTCCGCAAGAGGCCAGACCCTCCGAAGATGATCGGCGCCGTCGGCCGGTCGCCGGGTCCGGGGGCGTCCCCGGCCTGTCCGCGGACGGGCGGATCCGGGGCACGCCCATCCCCGAGCCCACCGGTGCGCCCCGTCGCCCGCAGCCATCCCGCTTGTCGTCAGCACCCTCGTCCCGAGGGGTGACGCCACCGCCCCGGTCGCCCGCCCCACCTCGTGCCACCGGCCTGCCGCCCGCCCACACGGCGATGATCTGCGTCGCCCTGCCGGGCCTTGCGATCTCGACGGAACAGGGTCAGCTGACCGGGCGTGGACTGGAGGGGTTCTACCGGGCGGGCCGGCGCATCCTCTCTCGTTGCCAGGTGCGGGTGGCGGGACGCGAACCGCTGGTGGTCCAGGCGAGGATGACGTCGGCCGACCGGGCCCGTTTCGTCGGCACCCTGCGCGTCACCCCGCACGGCGGCCCGGACCCGGACGTCGTCGTGGAGCGGACGCGCTGCGCGGACGGCACGGAGCGGATCACCCTGCACAGCGCCGCCGCACGGCCGCTGCGGCTTCCGGTCGAGGTGAGCCTCGGCGCCGACCTGGCCGACCTGGGGGCGATCGCCTCCGGCGCCGTGGGCCCCGAACTGCCGGCCAGCGTCCACGACTCCGGCCTGCGTTGGTCCTGCGCAACCGGAACCTCATACGTCACGGCCGACCCACCGCCCGCCGACGCCATCGCCTCCGCCGGGCTGCTGCGCTGGGACTTCGAGGTCCCTCCCGGCGGCAGCGTCCGCGTGGAGCTGAGAGTTCGCCTGGACGGGGCGGGCCCGGTCCGGGCCGTGGGCCGGACGGCTACGAGCCCCTTGGCTGCGGCACACGCGACGGGCGACGACCCACGCGTCCGGGCGCTCCTGACGACGAGCCTCGAGGATCTGCAGGCCCTGCTGGTGCGCGACCCCGCGCACCCCGCCGACATCCACCTCGCCGCAGGGGTGCCGTGGCGCTGCGGTATGGCGCCGGCCGAGGCGCTTGCCGCGGCCCGCATGACGCTGCCCCTCGGCACCCGCCTCGCCGCGGGCACCCTGCGCACCCTGGCGCGCACCCAGGTCATGGACCCAGGTCCGCGCTACGGCATGATCCCCGGCCCCCGGCGCGACGCGGGCGCCCATCTGCCGCCGGGGTGTACGGGGACGGAGGCCACGCTGCTCTTCCCGGTACTCCTCGCGGAGGCCCGCCGATGGGGTCTGCCGGACCAGGAGACGGAGGAACTGCTGCCGACGGCCGAGCGCTGCCTGACCTGGCTGCGCGCCACGGTCGGCGACGGGCCCTACCTGAGAGACCCCCAGCCCGGCGGGCCCGTGCGCTGCGAGACACAGGCCCATGCCCACCGAGCGGCACTGCTCGGCGCCGATCTGCTCGACGCCTGCGCCAGACCGGGCGCGGGCGGCCTGCGGGAGTGGGCGCGGGCCGTGCGTGCCGTGTTTCGGCGGGACTTCTGGATCGACGACCGGGGAGGCGGACGACCCGCGGCCGCCCGCACCCCGGACGGGCGGCCGCTGCCCCACCTCGGCGCGACCGCCGTCCACCTCCTCGACACCGGACTGCTGGGCGGCGGCGCCCTCGCCCCCGGGGTGCTGGACAAGGTGCAGACCGAACAACTCGCCCGGCTGCTCGGCAGCCCCGTCATGGACTCGGGCTGGGGGCTGCGAGGTCTCGGCATGAAGGAAGCCGGCTACAACCCCTTCGGCCACCGCAGCGGAGCCGTACGGGTCCACGAAACGGCGATCGCTGTCGCGGGCCTGGCCGCCGCCGGCTACGAGAAGGAGAGCGCCGGGCTGCTGCGAGGCGTACTGGCGGCGGCCGAGTCCTTCGGCCATCGCCTCCCCGAGATGTACGCGGGGGAGCAGCGCGGAGACGGCAGCGCTCCCCTCCCCCATCCGGCCGCCTGCCGTCCCGCCGCCACCGCTGCGGCGGCCGGGGTCCTGCTGCTGACCGCCCTGGCCGGCATCCGGCCCGACGCCCCGGCCGGAACCGTCACACTGCGCCCTGTGCCCAGCGTGCCTCTGGGTGAGATCTCCCTGACCGGCCTACGGGTGGCGGGCGCCCCCTTCTCGGTACGGGTCAGTCGGCTCGGACTCGCCATGGTGGAGGAGGCGGCCGACGGGCTGCAATTGGGGGTGTGACCTCGTGCGACGCGGCGCTGGACGGACGCCGGGCGCATGCTGACGGCCGCGCGCAACCGTAGGGGATCAGCCATCCGGGCGGCCGACGAAGGGAGTGTTTATCGTCAGGAAGACGACTATGATCGCCGCATGCCCTACGACCCGTCAGCGTTTCCGCCCTTTGCCGTCACCGTGGACCTGGTCGTGCTGACCGTGCGCCGCCATGCCCTGTGCGCGCTGGCGGTGCGCAGGGGTGAGGCGCCGTTTCAGGGGCGGTGGGCGCTTCCGGGCGGCTTCGTGCGGGCCGACGAGGACCTCACCCAGGCGGCGGCCCGCGAACTGGCCGAGGAGACCGGACTGCGCGCCCACGACCCTTCGGTCCCCGCCCAGGACAACGGCGCCCACCTGGAGCAGCTCGCCACGTACGGCGATCCCAAGCGTGACCCCCGGATGCGTGTAGTGAGCGTCGCGCACCTGGCGCTGGCCCCGGACCTGCCGGCTCCGCGAGCGGGCGGCGACGCCAGCAACGCGCGCTGGGCGCCCGTCGAGGAACTCCTCCAGCACGGCGGTTACGGCCGGGACGGGGAACCGGTCGCGCCGCTGGCCTTCGACCACGCGCAGATCCTCGCGGACGGCGTGGAACGGGCCCGCTCCAAGATCGAGTACTCGTCCCTGGCGACCGCGTTCTGCCCCACCGAGTTCACGGTCGGCGAACTGCGCCGGGTGTACGAGGCGGTGTGGGGGGTGGCGCTCGACCCGCGCAACTTCCACCGCAAGGTGACGGGCACGCCCGGCTTCCTGGTGCCCACCGGCGGCACCACCACCCGGCAGGGTGGCAGGCCTGCGCAGCTCTTCCGCGCGGGCGGTGCGACCTTGCTCAACCCGCCGATGCTGCGCCCCGAGGTGTGACGCCGGCCTGCCGTGGCCGTCGAAGTGAGGACAGGAACCCGAACGCGTCGATCGCCTGCGCGGACGACCGTGCGGCACTCGGGCAAAGCAGACATAACGCGCTATCTTGCTGCGGGTGATCCAGGCCTTCGGACTGACCAGCAACTCCCGTAAGGCGCTTCCGCCCGCCGTCGACGACGTCTCCTTCGAGGCGCGCGCGGGCCGCGTCACCGTACTGCTCGGAGCGCCGGGCGCGGGCAAGACCACGGCGTTGAGACTCCTGCTCGAACTCCAACAGGGCCGCGGGCTCGCCTACTTCAGAGGCCGCCCCCTGCATCGCATCGCCCACCCCTGCCGTGAGGTCGGCGTGCTCCTGGGAGATGTGCCCGGGCACCCGGCCCGCACGGTCCGCGGCCATCTGCGCATGCTGTGCGCGGCCGCCGGTGTTCCGGTCCGGCGGGCCGACGAAGTGCTCGAGGTGGTCGGCCTGGTCAGCCTGCGCGACGAACGCCTCGGCACCCTCTCCCGCGGCATGGACCGTCGGCTCGGCCTGGCCTGCGCTCTCCTCGCGGACCCGCACACCCTCGTCCTCGACGACCCGGCCGACGGGCTCGCCGGGCGCGAGCACCGTTGGCTGCACGGCATGCTGCGCGCGCACGCGGACCAGGGCGGCACCGTTCTGATGACCACGGCCGATCCCAAGGAGGCCGCCCGCACCGCCGACCGCGTCGTCACCCTGGACCAGGGCAGACTCGTCGCCGACCAGGAGGCCGCCGACTTCGCCCGCACCCGGCTGCGCCCCCGGGTGGCCGTCCGCAGCCCACACGCCGTCCGCCTGGCCGACCTGCTCGCCAAGGAGGCCCGGGCCGCGCGCCGCTCCCTCGAAGTCGTGCAGGAGGACGGCAACCGGCTCTCGGTGTACGGCAGCAGTTGCGCCCATGTCGGCGAGGCCGCGTTCCGGCACGGCATCCTCGTCCACCAACTCGCCGACGAGACAGGTGACATGGGGCCGGGGGCCGGAGTGCAGGTCCCGCGTCGGACGCGCCCCGAAACAGGGTCGGCCTCCTCGGCGGAGGAGCCGGCCGCCGTCGGAGTCCCTCTGCCGGCCATGGCAGGCCCGAAGGCCTCCGGGGACGCGCGGGCGGAGAACGGTGCCCAGGAGGCCGACACCGCTGAAGCGCCGCGCACGCCCGAGGACGAGCCGGCGGCATCCCCCGCGCCAGGCCGGCCGACCGATGTGCCCCCTCGTGGTGCCCTTCCGGCGTCTGGCGGCGGTTCCGGGCCCGGTGCCGCCGCTACGGCTGTCGGCGGCACGACCGAAACCGTCCCGGGCGTGACCGCGACCGCGACGGCGACCGAGGCAACCGTCGTGGACGAGTGCCCCCCCAACGCCGAGCCGGCCGCCGTGCCCCCCGCTCGGCATTCCCGGCGTCCCTCCGCCTCCCGTACTTTCGACACCCTGCCCGCCCTGCCACCCCCCATCTCCGTGCGCTCCGCCCCCAGCCCCCTGCGGCCCCTCCGCTACGAACTCCGCCGAGCCGCCGGGATCAGCACCGGATTCCTCACCGGCGCAGCGGTACTGGTCGTCTCCGCCCTCGCCGCCGTACTCCTGGCCCGGGTGGGCCATACCTCGCAGGCGCGGCTGCTGGCCGCGTGGCCCGTGCAACTGCCGCTGCCGCCCGCCGCGCTCGGCGCGGGACTGCTCGGTGCGCTGGCCTTCGGAGACGAGTTCCGCCACCCCGCCCTGGCGGCGGACCGCGGCACCGTGCCCCGCAGGCTGGGGGTACTCACCGCCAAGCTCCTCGTCGCCGCTCTCACCGCCCTGATGCTGGCCTTCCTCACCGTGGGCTGCGATGCCGAAGCGCTCTATCTCGTCTACGGACGGGAACTCACGCAGGTTCCCGCGGAGTGGCTTGCGCTGAGCGCGAGTTGGCTCGGTCTTGTGGTCGGCTGCGCCTGGGCCGGTGTTCTGGCCGCGGGCGTCTTCCGTTCCACCACGGCCGGGCTGGCGGCAGTGGTCGCCGTGCCCGTCGTCGTCGTACCCGTCGTACAGAGGGCCGTGGAGAGCACGTCGGTGCGGGCGGCGGCCGGACTCTTGATGCGGTTGCGCGAGACGCTTTTGGTGCAATGGCCCTTCGGGGGAGAGCGCTATCTGTTCGCCGTGGCGCGCGTGCTCGCCCAACCCGTCGGCGGGGCCCTGACGTTGTCCCTGACGGCTCTGCTGTGCGCGTATGTGTTCATGACCCTGCGCAGCAGGGTCCGATGACGCCCCTACGGGCCCATCCCGCCCGGGCCTGTGCGCAACTCCCCGGAGAAAGCCCATTTCTTTCCGATAAGGCGTCAATTGCGACGGGGTGAGCGATCACCCTTTCGTGTGCTTTTCACCAAAGACCTCAAGGGAGTTGGAGGCAGCGCCGACAAAGGATCCGTGAGTACCCTTGCGCACACCATGATGACCGCCGCCCGCTCCGCCGACTCCGGTCTGGCCGGCCCGGGCGAACTCGACCGCTACCCCTACGCCGAGGCCCCGTCCGCCGACCGCGTCGGAGCTCCCGTCTGGGAGACCGCGGACCCCGAGCTGGGCCGCGTGGGCCGCCGCACCGCGGGCAGCCGCGGACGCGGACTGCACGGCCAACTCGTCCAGCAGCTGGGCCAGATGATCGTCTCGGGCGACCTGGGTGCCGACCGTCCGCTGGTGCCCGAGGAGATCGGCCAGCGGTTCGAGGTGTCCCGCACCGTCGTCCGAGAGTCGCTGCGTGTCCTCGAGGCCAAGGGCCTGGTCAGCGCCCGGCCGAACGTCGGCACGCGCGTGCGTCCCGTGAGCGACTGGAATCTCCTCGACCCGGACATCATCGAGTGGCGGGCCTTCGGTCCCCAGCGTGACGACCAGCGGCGCGAGCTCAGCGAACTGCGCTGGACGATCGAGCCGCTCGCCGCCCGCCTCGCCGCCGGGCACGGGCGCGCCGACGTCCAGCAGCGCCTGTCCGACATGGTCGAGATCATGGCGCACGCCATGGGGCAGGGCGACGCGCTCACCTACTCCCGGGCCGACGCCGAGTTCCACTCGCTGCTCATCCAGGTCGCGGGCAACCGCATGCTGGAGCACCTTTCCGGGATCGTGTCGTCCGCCCTCCAGGTCTCCGGCGGCCCGGTCACAGGCTGTGACCGGCCGAACGATGCGTCGCTCGGGTGTCACGGCAGGATCGTCGACGCCCTCGCCGCGGGCGACGGTGCCGCGGCCGAGACGGCCATGCGGCAGCTGCTCACCGTTCATCCCGAGGTGGAGCGCGTCGTGCCGGCGCCACGCGAGCACTGACCGTACCCGACGGGTGGGAGCGGTCGGGGAGGTCTTCCCCTCCCGCGTCGTCCCCGGCCGGTTCACCCGCATTGCCGTCGGACCCCGCAGAACCCGAAACGGGGGCTGCGGGGTCCGACGGTCGATGTGGTGGGATTCGGTCACGGCGGCTCGGGTAGACACCACAGGTGACCTCTTCTGTACATGTCTGACCGTTTATGCACGCTTACGGGGTGTGACTCGGGCCACGAAGATAGGGCGTAACGCTTGTGGAAACAACGCGATGACCTAAGAGGTGACAGCCGCGGAGGGAATACGGACGCCGTTGAAGGCGCTGTGCATCCTCCCGGCCCCCGCCCGCGCCGTCGGCCCACCCCCAGGCCGGTGGTCGGCTCCTGTCCATCGTGGACGGGGCCGGAAGCCGTTTTCCAACGTTCCGAGAGGTTGTTCGTGTCGGCCAGCACATCCCGTACGCTCCCGCCGGAGATCGCCGAGTCCGTCTCTGTCATGGCGCTCATTGAGCGGGGAAAGGCTGAGGGGCAGATCGCCGGCGACGATGTGCGTCGGGCCTTCGAAGCTGACCAGATTCCGGCCACTCAGTGGAAGAACGTACTGCGCAGCCTCAACCAGATCCTCGAGGAAGAGGGTGTGACGCTGATGGTCAGTGCCGCGGAGCCCAAGCGCACCCGAAAGAGCGTCGCAGCGAAGAGTCCGGCCAAGCGCACCGCCACCAAGACGGTCGCGGCGAAGACGGTGACCACCAGGAAGGCCACCGCCACCACCGCGGCCGCCCCGGTCGCACCCGCTGTGGACGACCCCGCAGAAGAAGCCGCCCCTGCCAAGAAGGCGGCCGCCAAGAAGACGACGCCCGCCAAGAAGACGGTCGCGAAGAAGACCGTCGCCAAGAAGACGGCGGCCAAGAAGACCACCGCCAAGAAGGACGACGCCGAGCTGGTCGAGGAAGAGGTCCTCGAGGACGCTCCCAAGACCGGCGACGAGCCCGAGGGCACCGAGAGCGCCGGCTTCGTACTCTCCGACGAGGACGAGGACGACGCCCCCGCCCAGCAGGTCGCCGCGGCCGGCGCCACCGCCGACCCGGTCAAGGACTACCTCAAGCAGATCGGCAAGGTCCCCCTCCTCAACGCCGAGCAGGAGGTCGAGCTCGCCAAGCGCATCGAGGCCGGTCTGTTCGCCGAGGACAAGCTGGCCAACGCCGACAAGCTCGCCCCCAAGCTCAAGCGCGAGCTGGAGATCATCGCCGAGGACGGCCGGCGCGCCAAGAACCACCTCCTGGAGGCCAACCTCCGCCTGGTGGTCTCCCTGGCCAAGCGCTACACCGGCCGCGGCATGCTCTTCCTGGACCTCATCCAGGAGGGCAACCTCGGTCTGATCCGCGCGGTCGAGAAGTTCGACTACACCAAGGGCTACAAGTTCTCCACGTACGCCACCTGGTGGATCCGTCAGGCGATCACCCGCGCGATGGCCGACCAGGCCCGCACCATCCGTATCCCGGTGCACATGGTCGAGGTCATCAACAAGCTCGCGCGCGTGCAGCGCCAGATGCTCCAGGACCTGGGCCGCGAGCCCACCCCGGAGGAGCTGGCCAAGGAACTCGACATGACCCCCGAGAAGGTCATCGAGGTCCAGAAGTACGGCCGCGAGCCCATTTCGCTGCACACCCCGCTGGGCGAGGACGGCGACAGCGAGTTCGGTGACCTCATCGAGGACTCCGAGGCCGTCGTCCCGGCCGACGCCGTCAGCTTCACCCTCCTGCAGGAGCAGCTGCACTCCGTCCTCGACACCCTGTCGGAGCGCGAGGCGGGCGTCGTCTCCATGCGGTTCGGTCTCACCGACGGTCAGCCGAAGACCCTCGACGAGATCGGCAAGGTGTATGGCGTCACGCGCGAGCGCATCCGCCAGATCGAGTCCAAGACCATGTCGAAGCTGCGCCACCCGTCCCGTTCGCAGGTGCTGCGCGACTACCTCGACTAGGTCGTAGCCGTACGGCACGAAGGCCCGGTTCTCCTCGGGGAGCCGGGCCTTCGTCGTCGGCGCGCGGGTGCGAGGCGCCGCGCCCTGAATGACTCTGGGTGTTCATCGTCCACTCCAGAGTGAGGAGCGCGCATGCGTCGTCCCCTTGTCCGGGCCCTGGCCCGGCCGTTGATCCTGGCGGCCATGGCCATGGCCATACCGTTGGCCTCCGCCGCCCCGGCGGCCTCCGACGGCGTCGTGCTGGGAGGCTTTCCGATCGACGTCTCCCAGAGTCCGTGGACGGTCGCGCTGTCCAGCCGTGACCGGTTCGGAGGTACGCGCTCGGGGCAGTTCTGCGGAGGCGTGGCGGTCGGCCCGTCGACCGTTCTCACCGCGGCCCACTGCATGGGCGAGGATGTCCTGGGAGTGCCGCCGGCCAAGGCGACCGACCTGAAGGTCGTCGCGGGCCGTACCGACCTGTACGCGGACACGGGGCGGGAGGTCTCCGTGCGCGGCGTCTGGGTGAACCCGGGCTACGACAGTTCCAGCAACGCCGGGGACTTCGCCGTGCTCACCCTGGCCGAGCCCCTTCCGGCGGCGTCGGTCATCGCCATGGCGGGCGAGGGCGACCCGGCGTACGCGCCCGGCACGGACGCCGTCGTCTACGGCTGGGGTGACCTCACGGGGTTCGGCGCGTACGCGCACAGGCTGCGGGCGGCCAGCCTGCATGTGCTGTCCGACACACTCTGCGAACTGGCGTATCCGGGGTCGGCCGACGGCACGTACATGGCGCGGAGCATGGTCTGCGCCGGAGAGGTGCGGGGCGGCCGCGACGCCTGCCAGGGGGACAGCGGAGGTCCGCTGGTCGCGGGTGGCCGGCTCATCGGCCTCGTGTCGTGGGGCGACGGCTGTGGGAGGCCCGGAAGCCCGGGCGTCTACACCCGGGTGTCCGATGTCGTACGGACACTGGGCTGGGACGCGGCCACCCGGAGGCCCCACAAAGCTCCTGAGCACGCCTGAGCGGGCCTCCCCGCGGCGAGGCCGGGGCTTCGCGACACGAGAACGGGCGGCCGCCCCTGGGAGCAGGGACGGCCGCCCGCACACCGGCCTGTGCCGGTTCTCGCTCGTCGTGGACGCGCAGGATCAGCGCTCTTCTTCGGAGACGGACGCCGGAACGGTCGTCAGCCGCTCCGTCTCATCCTGTATCTCGGCGGCGATCTTCTTGAGTTCCGGCTCGAACTTGCGGCCGTGGTGGGCGCAGAAGAGCAGTTCTCCGCCGCTGAGCAGGACGACGCGCACGTACGCCTGGGCGCCGCAGCGGTCGCAGCGGTCAGCGGCCGTCAGCGGGCTCGCGGGGGTCAGAACAGTAGTCACGTCGCCTCTTCTCTAGCTCGACGAGCTGTCGTACCAGGGTCAACATCCAACCAGCCCCAAAACGTTCCCGCTCGTGGCTTCTCCTCGAAAAAATCTTTCCGAGGTGGCCGTCTGCTGCCGGTTTGGCGGCGAATGTGCCGTATTGCGTGGTCTGTGGTGCTTACGGTTTCGCGCTGTCGGTCATGGTTCGATCCTCCCGGCTGGCTTGCCGGTTTGTTCATGAGGACGTGCCCGGAGCCTAAATGGTTCATGCCTCGAAGGGAACGTGATATGTACTTCACTCCATCGAGGGATCGAACACGTATGCGACGCTGGACTAGTCTGAGTTTGAGACGAGGGTGGCGTGACAACGGCTCTACCAGGCCTCGGTACCCTCTTGGCGGTGAACCAAGCCGCGCCCTTACCCAGAAGGGCCCCAACTGAAATTCAGCGAGGAGCGAACCGCGTGACCGCCGAAACGTCCGTGCCGTCCACAGCGCTGCTGGCAGGAGCAGACCGGGACGGTTCCAACTACACCGCGCGGCACCTGCTCGTCCTCGAGGGCCTCGAGGCCGTGCGGAAGCGCCCGGGTATGTACATCGGCTCGACCGACAGCCGTGGTCTGATGCACTGCCTGTGGGAGATCATCGACAACTCCGTCGACGAAGCCCTGGGCGGATACTGCGACAACATCGAGGTGATCCTTCACGACGACGCCTCGGTCGAGGTCCGTGACAACGGCCGTGGCATCCCGGTCGACGTCGAGCCCAAGACCGGCCTGTCCGGCGTCGAGGTCGTCATGACCAAGCTGCACGCCGGCGGCAAGTTCGGCGGCGGCTCCTACGCCGCCTCCGGCGGTCTGCACGGCGTCGGCGCCTCCGTGGTCAACGCCCTGTCCGCCCGACTCGACGTCGAGGTGGACCGAAGCGGCCACACGCACGCCATCAGCTTCCGGCGAGGAGTCCCGGGCGCCTTCGCCGCGGACGGCCCCGAAGCCAAGTTCGAGACGGGCGGCCTGCGCAAGGTCAAGAGGATCGCCAAGAACCGCACCGGCACGCGGGTGCGGTACTGGGCCGACCGCCAGATCTTCCTCAAGGACGCCAGGCTCTCCCTGGAGAACCTCCACCAGCGGGCCCGCCAGACCGCGTTCCTGGTGCCCGGCCTGACCATCGTCGTGCGCGACGAGTACGGCCTCGGCGAGGGCGGCAGCAAGGGCGAGGAGTCCTTCCGTTTCGACGGCGGCATCAGTGAGTTCTGCGACTACCTGGCCACCGACAAGCCTGTCTGCGACGTCCTGCGCTTCACGGGGCAGGGCACGTTCAAGGAGACGGTCCCGGTCCTGGACGAGCACGGGCAGATGACCCCGACGGAGGTCACCCGCGAGCTCGGCGTCGACGTGGCGCTGCGCTGGGGCACCGGCTACGACACGATGCTCCGGTCGTTCGTCAACATCATCGCCACGCCCAAGGGCGGCACCCACGTCGCCGGCTTCGAGCAGGCGGTCGCCAAGACGATGAACGAGGTGCTGCGGGCCAAGAAGCTGCTGCGTGTCGCCGAGGACGACATCGTCAAGGACGACGCCCTGGAGGGCCTGACCGCGGTCGTCACCGTCCGCCTGGCCGAGCCCCAGTTCGAGGGCCAGACCAAGGAGGTCCTCGGCACCTCGGCGGCCCGGCGCATCGTGAACACCGTGATCTCCAGGGAACTCAAGGCGTTCCTGACCTCCACCAAGCGCGATGCCGCAGCTCAGGCGCGGGTCGTCATGGAGAAGGCGGTCGCCGCGGCCCGGACGCGTATCGCGGCCCGGCAGCACAAGGACGCACAGCGCCGCAAGACGGCACTGGAGTCCTCGTCCCTGCCCGCGAAGCTGGCCGACTGCCGCAGCGACGACGTCGAGCGCAGCGAGCTGTTCATCGTCGAGGGAGACTCCGCGCTCGGCACGGCGAAGCTGGCCCGCAACTCCGAGTTCCAGGCGCTGCTGCCGATCCGGGGCAAGATCCTCAACGTTCAGAAGTCGTCCGTGACCGACATGCTCAAGAACGCGGAGTGCGGTGCGATCATCCAGGTCATAGGAGCGGGCTCAGGGCGCACCTTCGACATCGACGCGGCCCGCTACGGCAAGATCATCATGATGACCGACGCCGATGTCGACGGCTCCCACATCAGGACCCTCCTCCTGACCCTGTTCCACCGCTACATGCGGCCCATGGTCGAGGCCGGCCGGGTGTTCGCCGCGGTGCCGCCGCTGCACCGCATCGAACTCATCCAGCCCAAGAAGGGCCAGGACAAGTACGTGTACACGTACTCGGACCGCGAGCTGCGCGACAAGCTCATGGAGTTCCAGAGCAAGGGCGTCCGGTACAAGGACTCCATCCAGCGCTACAAGGGTCTCGGCGAGATGGACGCAGACCAGCTGGCCGAGACGACGATGGACCCCCGCCACCGCACCCTGCGGCGCATCAACCTCTCCGACCTGGATTCGGCCGAGCAGGTGTTCGACCTGCTCATGGGCAACGACGTGGCGCCGCGCAAGGAGTTCATCTCCAGCTCGGCGGCGACGCTGGACCGGTCCCGCATCGACGCATAGCCGCCGGGCTCGGCTAGGCCTCGGCTCTGCGGCTCTCCAGCCGGGACGAGCGGGCCCGGGTTCTCCACCCACGGGTGGAGAACCCGGGCCTTCGCATATCCACCCATGATCCACCCCCGCTCCGATCTGCGGAGCTTCCCGATTCCGTAGCGTCGAAGGCGTCGGCAGCACTTGCTGCCGGCATCCCCTTCCCGCTCACGGAGGCTGTGATGTCCGGGCTCGTCAACGCACTGGTGACCGTGGCCGTGGCCGCGCTGGTGATCGTGCGGCAGTTCCGCGCAAGCCGCATCGACGCGGACCGGCGATGGTGGCTGCTGCCCGGGATCCTGGCCGTCATAGCGCTGCGCGAGCCCGACCTCCTCGACGCCCGTCACCCCACCGAGTCGGCCCTGGTGCTCGGCTCCGAAGTGATCGTCGGCCTGTTCATGGGAGCCGCCTGGGCATGGACCACGCGCATCTGGGTGGAGCCGGACGGCGCGGTGTGGAGCAAGAGCACCAAGGCGAGCGCGGCCGTCTGGGCCGTCGGTATCGGTCTGCGGGCGGGCCTCTTCGCCGTCGGTGCGTTGGTGGGCGTCCACCAGCACAGTTCGGCCCTGATGCTGGGGCTCGCGGGCACCCTGCTGGTCCGCTCCGGGATACTGATCTGGCGCACACAGTCCCTGAGTCAGGCCACTGCGGCCACGGCATACGGTGACCACCTGCCCCGGTCGGCGTGGAAGGAGCGCGTGTGACGGAGAACGCCTGGACACGCTGGCCTTCTCGGGAGGCGCTGGGCCGCGAGGGGACGACGCGCTCCCGACGCCTGATCGCGTGGGCTGTACGGTTGCCGCTTCTCGGCATTCTCCTGTGGAGTGCCTTCCACGACAGCCGGGTCCACGGCTGGGTTACGGCGGCGGGCGCCGCGGGAGTCCTCCTGACGGGCGGGCTGGCCCGGTGTTTCTGGCGGGCCACGCTCCAGCACCGGCTCTGGCCGTCGCTGGCCCTCATCCTCCTCCTGCTCACGCTGGCCGTCGGCGCCCAGTTCGTGGGCTTCCGAGAACCCGCCCTCCTTCTGTGGTGCGGCTGCGGCGTCGCGGCACTGGAACGGATGCCCCTGGCGGCGGCGCTGCCCGTCGCCTCGGTCGCGCTCGCCTCGTATGCGGCCGTGAACAACGGCGTGTGGCTGACCACAGCCGCCACGATCGGCGGGATGGCCCTCGCCGGGTACACGCTGCGCCTGGACGCCGAAGCCAGGGGCAACGCCCAGCGACTGCTCGCCCAGGAGCGTGCGGCACGTGCGGCCGAGGCCGAGTCGGCCGCACTCGCGGAGCGGGCCCGCATCGCCCGGGAGATCCACGACGTCCTGGCCCACAGTCTCTCGGCGCAGCTCGTGCACCTGGAAGCGGCCCGGCTGCTGATCGAGCGGGGCGCGGACCGCGAGCAGATCCTCGACCGCGTGGTGGCGGCACGCGGGATGGCTCGCGACGGTCTCGAGGAGACCAGACAGTCGCTCTCCGCGCTGCGCGGTGATCTGACGCCGCTGGAGAACTTCCTGACCGACCTCGTCCGCGCGTCCGACGGTGCCGAGGTCACCGTTGGGGGTGAACGCAGACACCTGCCGGTCGAGGCGTCACAGGCGGTGCGAAGGGTCGCCCAGGAAGCTCTGACGAACGTCCGCAAGCACGCTCCGGGCGCGAAAGTGCGGGTGCGGCTGGAGTACGGACCGCATGAAGTCACCCTGGACGTGCGGGACTCGGGGGGTTCGCCGGGCGAACTCGCCCAGGCGGGAGGCGGGTACGGTCTGCTGGGCATGCGGGAGCGCGCCGAACTGCTGGGCGGCTCGCTCGCTGCCGGACCGGACGAGGAAGGTTTCGTGGTGACGCTGAAGGTGCCGGTATGACGGCGGAGGCGGAGAAGAAGCCCGCCAGGGTGGTGGTCGCGGACGATCAGACGGTCGTCCGGGAAGGCATCGTGATGCTGCTGGGGCTGTTGCCGGGGGTCGAGGTCGTGGGCGCCGCCGGGGACGGGGACGAGGCGGTGCGGCTCGTCGCCGAACTGGCTCCCGACGTGGTGCTGATGGACTTGCGCATGCCCCGCTGCGACGGAGTGGAGGCGACCCGGCGGATCCGATCGGAGCATCCCGGAACCCAGGTCGTGGTGCTCACGACCTACGCGGACGACGACTCCCTGTTCCCGGCGCTGAAAGCGGGAGCCCGGGGGTACCTCACCAAGGACGCCGGCGGGGACGAGATCGTCCGGGCGGTGCACAGCGTGCTGTCCGGGGACGCGGGGCTGTCGCCGAGTGTGCAGCGGAGGCTGCTGGAGCGCCTGTCGGCGCCCGAACCGGAGCCGGCGGAGCCCGCTGCCGTGCCCGACGGGCTGACGACACGGGAGGCGGAGGTGCTGGCGCTGATCGCCGAGGGGCTGAGCAACCAGGAGATCGCGCGCAGGCTGAGCGTGTCCACCGCGACGGTGAAGACCCACATCAACAACATGTTCACCAAGACGGGCATCAAGGGCCGCGCGCAGGCGGTTCGTTACGCGTACCGGATGGGGCTGGTACGGCCGCCGACGGGGTGAACGGCCCGTCGGTCACCTGAAGGGGTGAAGTGTGCGGGGAAGAAGAGTCGCGGAACTTCCCGTTCTGTCCATCCTTGGGCATGCAGTCAAGCAACGGCCGTGCACGCTCCGACGGGGACGGCTCCGAGGTCGGCGGTCCCACGCCATACGGGGACGAGCACCATCAGCGTCAAGCCCGGGCATTCGTCGAAGCGCCAGGAGAAATGCGCTACGAGGACCCGTGGTATGACGCGCTCGCCTCGGGCTGGGGCGAGTCGGCCACGGTCACGGAGGTGACCGAGGTCCCGGGGGCACGCCGGGAGCGGGGGACCGGAGCCGTCGCGGCGGCCCAGGTCTACCTCGAGGTGCAGCGCAGCGCGGCCTTCCAGGAGGTGCGCAGCAGGTACCGGCGGTTCGTGGTGCCGGCGGCCGCCGGGTTCTTCGTCTGGTACGTGGCGTACGTCGTGACCGCGACGACCGCACCCGCGTTCATGGCGCGGCCGGTGGCCGGCGCGGTGAACATGGCGTTGCTCGCGGGGCTCGGACAGTTCCTCAGCACGTTCCTGCTCACCTGGGCCTACGCCCGGCACGCACGGCTGCACAGGGACCGCGCCGCGCTCGAACTGCGTTGGGACACTCAGGAACTGACGCGTGAAGCAAGGGGCGGTGCGTCGTGACCGGTAACCAACAAGCGCCGGCGTTGCTGCTGTTCAGCGCCTTCGTCGCGGTCACGCTGGGGATCACGACCTGGGTGGGCCGCAACCGGCAGGGTTCTCAGGAGGAGTTCTACACGGGCGGCCGATTGTTCTCCCCGATGGAGAATGGTTTTGCCATCGCGGGCGACTACATGTCGGCCGCCTCCTTCCTGGGCGCCACCGGACTGATCGCGCTGTACGGGTACGACGGTCTGCTGTACGTGGTGGGCTTCCTCGTGGCCTGGCTGGTGGTGCTGTTCCTCGTCGCCGAACTCGTGCGCAACTGTGGGCGGTTCACGCTCGCCGACGTGGTCGCCGCGCGCATGAGCGAGCGGCCGGTGCGGATCGCGGCGGGAACCTCCTCGGTCATCGTGTCCGTTCTCTATCTGGTGGCGCAGATGGTGGGTGCGGGCAGCCTGGTCGCGCTGCTCCTCGGGAACACCGGCGAGGCGGCCCGGTCCTGGGCCGTCATCGGGGTCGGTGCACTCATGGTGATCTATGTGTCGTTGGGAGGGATGCGGGCCACCACGTGGATTCAGATCGTGAAGGCGGTTCTGCTCCTGGGCGGCACCGTCGTGCTCACCGCGCTCGTCCTGGTGCGTTTCCACGGTGACTTCGACCAGTTGTTGCGTACGGCGGCCGAGCGCAGCGGGCACGGTTCCGCCTACCTGGCACCCGGACTGAAGTACGGCGGGGACTGGACCGCGCGCTTCGACTTCATGAGCCTGGGTCTCGCGCTGGTGCTGGGCACGGCGGGGCTGCCGCACATCCTGTCCCGCTTCTACACCGTGCCGACCGCGCAGGCCGCCCGGCGGTCCGCGGTCTGGTCGATCGGGCTGATCGGCGGGTTCTACCTGATGACGATCGTTCTGGGCTTCGGCGCGGCGGCGATCGTCGGCCCGGAGGCCGTACGCGGCTCGAACGCATCCGGGAACACGGCCGTTCCCCTCCTCGCCCTCGATCTGGGCGGCGGCGCCGACTCCACGGGCGGCACGGTCCTGTTCGCGGTCGTGGCGGCCGTCGCCTTCGCCACGATCCTCGCCGTCGTCGCCGGGGTCACGCTCGCCTCCTCGGCGTCGGTGGCGCACGACCTGTACGCCTCCTTCCGCCGTCGGCACGCCGAACCTCGCAGCGAGGTCGCGGTGGCACGGGCCGCCGCCGTGGGCATCGGCGTCGTCGCGATCGCCCTCAGCCTGCTGGCCCGCGATCTCAACGTGGCCTTCCTGGTCGGGCTCGCCTTCGCCGTCGCGGCCTCCGCGAACCTGCCGGTCCTGCTGTACTCGCTGTTCTGGCGGGACTTCACCACGCGGGGCGCCGTGTGGGCGGTGTACGGCGGGCTGGTGCCTGCCCTGGCGCTCGTCGTGCTGTCGCCGGTGGTGTCCGGCAGCCCCGAGTCGCTCTTCCCGACCGTGGACTTCCAGTACTTCCCCCTGCAGAACCCCGGCCTGGTCTCCATTCCACTGGGCTTCCTGGCGGGCTGGCTGGGCACGGTCACCTCGGCCGAGATCGCGGACGAGGCCAAGCACGCGGAGACCGAGGTGCGGTCACTGACGGGAGCGGGCGCCGCGTAGGCGGTTTCTTTCAGCCTGCGGCACGCTCGAACCAGCGATCAGCGGACTGAGCGAAACGGGCGGGCGGCTGCTCCACCGCAGTACCGCAACGGGATCACCGCTCACCCTTCACCGCTCACCCCTGACCGCTCAGCTCACGGCTACGGCGCCACCCACGCGTATCGATGTTCCGGGCGGCCGGTGTCGCCGTACTTCAGGGAGAGGTGCAGGCGACCGGCCTGTTCCAGATGGCGGAGGTAACGCTGGGCGGTGGAGCGGCTCAGGCCTGTCTCGGCGGCGACCTCGTGGGCCGACAAGGGCTGGTTCGCGCGGTGCAGGACCGCGCAGATCAGGTCCGTGGTCGGCTCCGAGTGGCCGCTCGGCAGACCGGGCGAGGACGGCACCGGTGCGGTGCGCAGGGCGCCGAAGATCCGGTCGACCTGTTCCTGACCGGCGATGCCGTGCCCGCCCACCCGGTCCACGGTGCGGCGCAGGGCGGCGTAGGAGTCGAGGCGGGTGCGCAGCGCGGCGAACGTGAACGGTTTGACCAGATAGTGCAGGGCGCCCAGACGCATCGCGGTCTGCACCGTCGTGACGTCGCCGGCCGCCGTGATCATGATGACGTCGGTGCCGTGGCCCTGTTGCCGCATGCGGTGGACGAGCTGGAGGCCGGTCTGGTCGGGCAGGTAGTGGTCGAGCAGCACCAGGTCGATGGTGCCGCGCTCGACGGCGGCCAGTGCCTGGGCGGCACTGTGCGCGCGGGCGGCCACCCGGAATCCGGGAACCTTTCCCACGTACTTGGCGTTGATCTCGGCGACACGGAAGTCGTCGTCCACGACCAGGACGTCAATCATCGGGCCTCTCTCCGTGCAGGCCAGGTGGGCGTTAAGCCCATGTTTCGGCTCCGCTGTTGTAGCGCGAGCAAAAGGAGCACAACAGGCTACTGCAGGCAAAAGAAGCGCATGCGCCCAGAAGGCTGATGCTGACTCGCCGGTCACCTCTACCGTCCCCGGCCATGAGCGCACACACCAGCCCCGCCATCGAGCTGCGGGGTGCGAGCAAGGTCTTCAGGACCCCGTCGGGAGCCCCGCACACGGCCGTGCGGGACCTCGACCTCACTGTCGGGCGCGGCGAGTTCGTGGCCGTCGTCGGGCCGACCGGCTGCGGCAAGTCGACCACGTTGACGCTGGTCAGCGGATTGGAAGAGCCCACTCAGGGCGAGGTACTGGTCGCCGGGCAGCCCGTGCGGGGCGTCGGCGACAAGGTCGGCTTCGTCTTCCAGCAGGACGCCACGTTCCCGTGGCGCACGGTCCTGTCCAACGTCATGGCCGGCCCCCGCTTCCGCGGAGTGCCCAAGGCGGAGGCGAAGCTGAAGGCGCGCGAGTGGCTGGCCCGGGTCGGGCTCGCCGCCTTCGAGGACCGCTACCCGCATCAGCTCTCCGGCGGTCAGCGCAAACGCGTCGCCCTCGCCGCGACCTTCGTCAACGACCCCGAGATCCTGCTCATGGACGAGCCGTTCTCGGCGCTCGACGTGCAGACAAGGGCGCTGATGTCGGACGAGCTCCTGGAGCTGTGGGAGGGCACCGGCGCGTCCGTGGTCTTCGTCACCCACGACCTGGAGGAGTCCATCGCGCTGGCCGACAAGGTCGTGGTCATGACCGCGGGGCCGGCCACCGTGAAGCACGTCTTCGACATCGACCTGCCGCGGCCGCGCAAGGTCGAGTCGGTGCGTCTTGAGCCGCGGTTCATCGAGATCTACCGCGAGATCTGGGAGTCCCTCGGTGAAGAGGTCCGCATCACCCGTGAAAGAGGTGCCGCCCATGTCGCCTGACGTGCTCAGCACTCCGGTCGTCGACACAGTCAAGGCGCCGGACCGCGCGCACTCACGCGCGCGTGCCGCCCGCAGACGCAAGATCGTCGTCGCGGCCGCCCGGGTCCTCCTCCTGGTGGCCGTCCTCGCCTTGTGGGAGGCGCTCTCGCGGGCCAAGACCATCGACCCGTTCAACTTCTCGATGCCCTCCAAGATCTGGGACCAGATCTGGACCTGGATCACGCACGGGACCGCCCTCGGCTCCCTCGGCGAGCAGATCTGGTACACGCTCTACGAGGCGCTGCTCGGTTGGATCATCGGCGTGGTCACCGGTGTCGTGTGCGGCATCGCGCTCGGGCGGATCACCTTTCTCGCCGATGTCCTCGGTCCCTACATCAAGGTGCTCAACTCCATACCCAGGATCGTCCTGGCCCCGATCTTCGTGATCTGGTTCGGCCTCGGCCCCGCCTCCAAGGTCGCCTCGGCCGTGGTCCTGGTGTTCTTCCCGGTCTTCTTCAACGCCTTCCAGGGCGCCCGCGAGGTCGACCGCAACCTTGTCGCCAACGCCCGCATCCTCGGCGCGAGCGACCGCAGGGTGACGCTTCAGGTGGTCATCCCGTCCGCCACCTCGTGGATCTTCACCAGCCTCCACGTCAGCTTCGGCTTCGCCCTCATCGGCGCCATCGTCGGCGAGTACATCGGCGCGACCAAGGGCATCGGCCTGCTCGTCGCGCAGTCACAGGGCACGTTCAACGCCGCTGGTGTGTACGCCGCGATGGTCATCCTCGCCGCCGTAGCACTGGTCGCCGAGGGGCTGCTGACCTTCGCCGAGCGCCGCATCTTCCGGTGGAAGCCGTCGGGTTCCGACAGCTGATCCCTCCGTCGGCCGCAGCCGGCTCTTCGCCGAACGATCCTCATCTCCTCATCCCCGCATCTCCTCATCCCCTCGTTGAACGATCCTCACCCCCGCCCCGCCCTCTCACAAGGACGTGAACCCGCCATGCGTATGCGCACAACCGCCAGACACGCGGCCCTGGCCGCCGTCGGCCTGCTCGCCCTCTCCTCGCTCACCGCCTGCGCCAACGACGCGGCCAGTACCGCCTCCAGCGGATCCGGCAGCAAGGGGGACGGCAAGGGCACGAAGGTCAAGATCATGGTCGGCGGCCTGGACAAGGTCATCTACCTGCCCGCGATGCTCACCCAGCGGCTGGGCTACTTCGACGCCGAGGGGCTCGACGTCGAACTGCTGAGCGAGCCGGCCGGTGTGCAGGCCGAGACCGCGCTCGTCTCCGGCCAGGTCCAGGGCGCCGTCGGCTTCTACGACCACACCCTCGACCTTCAGGTGAAGGGCAAGGAGGTGGAGTCCGTCGTGCAGCTCTCGCAGGCCCCCGGCGAGGTGGAGATCGTCTCCACCAAGGCGGAGGGCGACATCGCCTCGCCCAAGGACTTCAAGGGGAAGAAGCTCGGTGTCACGGGCCTGGGCTCCTCGACGGACTTCCTCACCAAGTACCTCGCCGTCAAGAACGGCGTGAAGGTCAGCGAGTTCACCCCGGTCGCCGTGGGTGCGGGGCCGACGTTCATCTCGGCGCTCCAGCAGGGCGCCATCGACGGCGGCATGACGACCGATCCGACGGTGGCGAACGTCCTGGACAAGAAGGTCGGGAAGATCCTCCTCGACATGCGCACCCCGCAGGGCTCGCAGGAGGCGCTCGGCGGACCGTACCCGTCGTCGAGCCTGTACATGCAGACGGACTGGGTCAACGGCCACAAGGACACCGTCCAGAAGCTGGCCAACGCGTTCGTCAAGACGCTCAAGTGGATGTCCACACACAGTGCCGCCGAGATCGCCGAGAAGATGCCGGCCGACTACTCGCAGGGCAACAAGCTGCTGTACTCGGTGGCCATCCAGAACTCGCTGCCCATGTTCACCAAGGACGGCGTGATGCCCAAGAACGGTCCGGAGACGGTCGAGAAGGTCCTCAAGGCGTTCAACACGAACATCCAGAACGCCGACGTCGACCTGAGCAAGACCTACACGACCGAGTTCGTCGACAAGGCGACGGGCTGACGGTCGAGCAGGCGGCGGGTCGGGATCCGTATCCCACGAGGGCACGGTTCCTTCCCCGCCCCCAAGGAGCCGTGCCCTCAGGCGCGGGTCGCCCACACGTAACGGTGTTCCGGGCGGCCCGCGTCGCCGTACTTCAGGGTCAGCCGGGCCCGTCCCGTGCGCTCCAGAAGCTTCAGATAGCGCTGGGCGGTCTGGCGGCTCACTCCGGTCCGGTCGGCGATCTCCTGCGCCGACAGCGGCCCTTCGGCGTTCATCAGGGACTGGCGTACGAGTTCGGCGGTGGTGGGGGAGTGCCCTTTGGGCAGCCCGGGCTCCGATCGGGCGGACAGCGCACCGAAGATGCGGTCGACGTCGGCCTGTTCGGCCTCACCCCCGCCGTCGAGCGTGCGACGCAGGTCGGCGTAGGCCTCCAGCTTGGCGCGCAGGCCCGCGAAGGCGAACGGTTTCACCAGGTACTGCAGGGCGCCCTGGCGCATCGCGGCCTGCACCGTCGAGACGTCCCGGGCGGCCGTCACCATGATCACGTCGGTCTGGTGGCCGCGCCGGCGCATCTCCTGCACGACCTCGAGACCCGTCTCGTCGGGCAGGTAGTGGTCCAGCAGGACGAGGTCCAGACGGGGCAGCAGCTCCAGCTGGCGCAGTGCGTCGGCCGCGCTGTGGGCCTCGCCGGCGACATGGAAGCCGGGGACCTTCCCGACGTAGGCGGCGTTGACCCGGGCGACCCTGGTGTCGTCGTCCACGACCAGGACCTCGATCATCGCGACTCCTCCTCGACAGCGCTCTTCGCCGGAGCGGCCCATGCGGGCTCCAGGTCGGACGCCGGGCCCGACGCCGGGCCGGAGCCCAGGCCGAAGTCCTGGCCGGGTTCCGGGCCGGGTGCCGGTTCGGGCTCGGTCAGCGCGTCGGGCAGGACGACGGTGAACTCGGCGCCCCCGCCGGCCGCCTCGCCGGCCGCCGCGCTGCCGCCCTGCCGCTCGGCGAGCCTGCGCACCAGGGAGAGCCCGATGCCGCGCTTGCCGTGCGCCGGCGGCTTCTTCGTGGACCAACCCTCGGTGAAGATCAACTCACGCTGCTCGGCCGGTATGCCGGGCCCGGTGTCCCGCACCCGCAGCACTGCGGCACGGCCCTGCGCACGCAATTCGACCTCCACGCGCGCGTGCGGCTTGCCCGCGACGGCGTCCAGCGCGTTGTCCACGAGGTTGCCGACGATCGTGACCAGCCCGCGCGGGTCGATCAGCCGGTCGGGCAGCCGGGTGCGGTCGGAGACCCACAGGGCGACCCCGCGCTCGGCAGCGACGGTCGCCTTGCCGACCAGCAGGGCGGCGAGCAGCGGATCCTTGATCCGCTCGGTCACCTGCTCCGCGGTGGCCCGGTGATCGCCGACCACCTCCCCGACGAACTCCACGGCGTCGTCGTACATCTCCAGTTCGAGCAGTCCCAACAGCGTGTGCATGCGGTTGGCGTGCTCGTGGTCCTGGGCGCGCAGCGCGTCGATCAGGCCGTGCGTCGAGTCCAGCTCGCGGCCGAGCTGCTCCAGCTCGGTGCGGTCGCGCAGGGTGGCCACCGCGCCGCCGTCGTCGGTGGGCATGCGGTTGACGACCAGGACCCGCTGGCCGCGGACGGAGATCAGGTCCGTGCCGGTCACCCGGCCGGACAGCACGTCGGCCGTACGTCCCTCGCCGAGCGCCTGGTCGGGCGATGCGCCCACCGCTTCGTCCCCGATGCCGAGGAGGCGCTGGGCCTCGTCGTTGAGCAGCCGGACGCGTCCGGCGCGGTCCAGGGCGACGACACCCTCCCGGATGCCGTGCAGCATCGCCTCACGTTCGGCGAGCAGCGCCGAGATGTCCGAGAAGGCCAGGTCACGGGTCTGTCGCTGAACCCGCCGGGAGATCAGCCAGGCGGCCAGCGCACCCACGGCGAGGGCACCTCCGGCGTAGGCGAACAGCCCGGGGATCGCATGGATCAGACGCGCCCGCACACTGTCGTACTCGATGCCGACCGAGACCGCGCCGATGATCTGGCCGTTGCTGTCGCGCAGCGGCACCTTGCCGCGGGCCGAGCGCCCCAGGGTGCCGCTGTCGATCTCCATGACGGTCCTGCCGGCCAGCGCCTTGCTCGGGGACGTCGAGACATGGCCGCCGACCTCCGCGGGCTCGGGGTGCGACCAGCGTGTGCCGTTGAGGTCCATCACCACGACGTACTCGGCGCCGCTGGCCTTGCGGATCCGCTCGGCCTCCCGCTGCACCGGTCCGTCGACCGACGGCCGCGTGCGCTGCAGGTCCTCGGCGATCTGCGGCACCGCGGCGGTGGTCTGTGCGATGGCGAGGGCGCGGCGCATCGCCTGGTCGTCCAGCTGATTGCTGAGCGGGGCGAGGAACAGCCCGGTGGCGAGCACCACGACTCCCGCGGCGATCGCCAGCTGCATGAGCAGAAGCTGCGAGAACATGCGCCGCGGCATTCCGAGGCGCAGGCGACGGGCGGGGGGAGTGGGGCTCATACCCAAGACGGTACGTGGGTGGGCCGGTGCAGCCGTAGGGG
This sequence comes from Streptomyces sp. NPDC050121, assembly GCF_044460385.1. NCBI lineage: Bacteria > Bacillati > Actinomycetota > Actinomycetes > Kitasatosporales > Streptomycetaceae > Streptomyces > Streptomyces sp. NPDC050121. The sequence continues at coordinate 120,869 of NZ_JBITJV010000021.1, forward strand.
TGGGTGGTGCGGATCTCAGACGGCCAGTGCCGTCCCCACCGGTTCACGCACCGCGACCACGTCCATCCGCGCAGGTGAACCGAGGACCGAGGCGCCGCAGCTTTCCGGCCGGGGCGGCTCCGCCTGGCTCTGGGCCACCTCGACCTGCCAGAGGCGTCCGTCGGTGTGCGCGACGGTCACCTCCCAGCGCGGCGCGCCGCCGAGGGTCCGGACGGCGCTGGTCCGCACGACGCTCAGCGCCTCCGCCGCGTCTTCGCCGGTGGCCGCGCGCACCGCCAGCTCCGCCGCCTGGCCGGGCCGCTCCCAGGCCGAGCTCCCACGACACCCCTCCACGACGATCCGCCCCTCCTGGACGCCGTGCAGGACCTCCTTGACGGCGTGTGCCTCGGCGCGGCCGTACGCGTACCCGTGTGGCAGGACGAGCAGGGTGGGGGAGAAGCGGTGACCCCCCAGATGAGTGACCTCCCAGGCGCCCCGCACCCCGGAGGCGGCGAGTTCCGCGGCCAGCGGACGGCCGAGGAGCGCGCAGCAGCGGTCGCGCTTGCCGTTGGTGCAGACGAGGGCGAGCGGGTCGCCCGTGTGGGGCCGGCCCCGCAGCACCCGGTCGAAGGTGTGGTGGTCGCCCCGGCCGAGCGCGGCGAAGTCGAGGCCGAGCAGCTGCCGGGGGTCGTGGGTCGTGGCGCTGTGCAGCCACACCCTGCCGGGGACGGTGTGCGCCGCGTACACCTGCCGCAGGCGTGCGGCGCCGAGGTCCGCGTGGCGTCCAGGACGCCGGATGAGCGCGACGCGTACGCCCGTGTCCTGCGCGGCGGCCTCAAGGGCCCGGCCCAGGACGGGGTCCAGGTGGCTCGAGACCAGCGCTTTCGCGCCCCAGGGCCCGGGCTGTTCCAGGAGGAGCCAGGTTGTCGCCGTGGCCGCGGTTCCGGAAATGGGCTCGTCGAGGTCCCGCGAGACGGTCGCGCACGTACTCACAGAGGTGAGCCTAACCTGACTTGACGCGGAGCGGCTTCCGGCCCCGCCCGAGCGGGGCGGGTGTCCAGCCGCGCGAGCACGCGTGCGCGTGCCCGAGGGCCCGCTCATGATCGGGCCGCACCCCTGGAGGGCGGTCGCCGCCGACTGTCCGGCCGGCGCTGCTGACGATCCTTCACTGCGTGGGGGTTCTTCCGGCTCGTATTCTGGGGCCGCAGTCAGTCCTCGGACGTGCGCCGGGCCGCGGGCCGGCGCACGCGCAGTGTTCGGAGAAGTCGCAGGTGTCGCAGAGTCGCAGTCCGCAGCAGATCCCGGTCGTCGTGCTCGCCGGATTCCTCGGCTCCGGCAAGACGACCCTGCTCAACCACCTCCTGCATCGCAGCGGCGGCAGCCGTATCGGCGCGATCGTGAACGACTTCGGCGCCATCGAGATCGACGCCATGGCCGTGGCCGGAGCGCTCGGCGACTCCACCGTCTCCCTCGGCAACGGCTGCCTGTGCTGTGCCGTCGACGCCAGCGAGCTCGACGTCTACCTCGAACGGCTCGCCGCGCCGGCCGCCGGCATCGACGTCATCGTCATCGAGGCCAGCGGTCTTGCCGAGCCCCAGGAACTCGTGCGGATGGTGCTGGCCAGCGAGCATCCCGGCATCGTCTACGGCGGGCTCGTCGAGGTCGTCGACGCCGCCGAGTTCGACACGACCCGGGCCAGGCATCCCGAGGTCGACCGGCATCTCGCCCTCGCCGACCTGGTCGTGGTGAACAAACTCGACCGCGCGCCCGACGCCGACCGCGTCCTGGGGCTCGTCCGGTCCCTCACCGACCGTGCCGCCGTCGTCCCCGCCACCTACGGCCGCATCGACCCGGAGTTCCTCTTCGACTGCCGGCCGAGCGAGGAGCGCGTCGGACAGCTCTCCTTCGACGACCTGCACGACCACGACCTGCACGACCACGGCGGAAGCGATCACGCCGGCCACCTTCACACCGCCTACGACAGCCTCTCCTTCACCTCCGAGGCCCCTCTCGACCCGCGCCGCCTGATGGGGTTCCTCGACAGCCGGCCCGAGGGGCTGTACCGCATCAAGGGGTACGTCGACTTCGGCCCGAACGACCCGGCCAACCGGTACGCCGTGCACGCAGTCGGCCGCTTCCTCCGCTTCTACCCGGAGCCCTGGCCCGCCGCGGAGGCCCGCCTCACCCGACTCGTCCTCATCGGTTCCGGCGTCGACACCGCCGCCCTCGGCAAGGAGCTCGAGGCGTCGCAGAACGACGCCCCACACGCCGACGAGCACGGCATGTGGGGCGTCCTCCGCTACGTCCAGGACCCCGACGACGAGCCCTTCCACGAGGCCGAAGCTGAGGTCGGTGGCTGAGGCCTAGACCGGCCCCGCCACCACCGACACCGTCTTCGACAGGGACACGCCCGAGCCGTCACGGCGCGGGTCCATCTCCGGCAGGTCGGCGGGCAGGCCGTTCTTCTGCGCCGCCTTGGCCGGGACGGGGCCCGCCCAGGCCAGCGACAGACAGTCCTCGCCCTTCAAGAACCGCTGGCAGCGCACACCGCCGGTGGCGCGGCCCTTGCGCGGATACTGGTCGAAGGGGGTGAGCTTGGCGGTCGTCTGCACGGAGTCGTCCAGCGTGCCGCGCGAGCCCGCGATGGTGAAGACCACCGCGTCCGCCGCGGGGTCCACGGCCGTGAACGAGATCACCTTCGCGCCCTCGGTGAGCTTGATGCCCGCCATACCGCCCGCCGCCCGGCCCTGCGGGCGCACCTGCGAGGCCTGGTAGCGCAGCAGTTGGGCGTCGTCGGTGATGAAGACGAGGTCCTCCTCGCCGGTGGTCAGCTCGACGGCGCCGACGATCCGGTCGCCGTCCTTCAGGGTGATGACCTCGAGCTCGTCCTTGTTGGTCGGGTAGTCGGGCACGACCCGCTTGACCACGCCCTGTTCCGTGCCGATCGCCAGGCCCGGGGACGACTCGTCGAGGGTGGTCAGACAGACCACCGTCTCGTCGCCCTCCAGGGAGACGAACTCCGCGAGCGGGGCGCCGCCCGACAGGTTCGGCGCCGTCGCCGTGTCCGGCAGCTGCGGCAGGTCGACGACGTTGATCCGCAACAGCCGGCCCGAGGAGGTGACCGCGCCGATCTCCCCGCGCGCGGTGGCCGGCACCGCCGAGACGATCACGTCGTGCTTGGTGCGTCGGCCGTCCGCGTCCTCGGCGTTCTCCCCGAAGGGCTCGCCGTTCGCCGTGCGGGCCAGCAGGCCCGTGGAGGACAGCAGGACGCGGCACGGGTCGTCCGCCACCTGGAGCGGTACGGCGGTGGCCGTGGTGCCCGACGACTCCAGCAGGACCGTACGGCGCTCGGTGCCGAACTTCTTCGCCACCGCGGCCAGTTCGGCCGAGACCAGCTTGCGCAGCTCCGCGTCCGAGTCCAGGATCCGGGTCAGCTCGGCGATCTCCGCGTTGAGCCTCTCCTTCTCCGCCTCCAGCTCGATGCGGTCGAACTTGGTGAGTCGGCGCAGCGGGGTGTCCAGGATGTACTGGGTCTGGATCTCCGAGAGCGAGAAACGCTCCATCAGGCGCTGCTTCGCCTCCGCGCTGTTCTCGCTGGAGCGGATCAGCCGGATGACCTCGTCGATGTCGACGAGGGCGGTGAGCAGGCCCTCCACCAGGTGCAGCCGGTCACGGCGCTTGCCGCGGCGGAACTCGCTGCGCCGCCGCACGACGTTGAACCGGTGGTCGAGGTAGACCTCCAGGAGTTCCTTGAGGCCGAGCGTGAGCGGCTGGCCGTCGACCAGCGCCACGTTGTTGATGCCGAAGGACTCCTCCATCGGCGTCAGCTTGTAGAGCTGCTCCAGCACCGCCTCCGGCACGAAGCCGTTCTTGATCTCGATGACCAGACGCAGGCCGTGCGCGCGGTCGGTGAGGTCCTTGACGTCGGCGATGCCCTGGATCTTCTTCGAGCCGACCAGGTCCTTGATCTTGGCGATGACCTTCTCGGGGCCGACGGTGAAGGGCAGTTCGGTGATGACCAGGCCCTTGCGGCGGGCCGTCACCGTCTCCACCGAGACCGTGGCGCGGATCTTGAAGGTGCCGCGACCGCTCTCGTAGGCGTCCCGGATGCCGGAGAGGCCGACGATCCGGCCGCCGGTGGGCAGGTCGGGGCCCGGGACGTACTTCATCAGGGCGTCCAGGTCGGCGCCCGGGTAGCGGATCAGGTGGCGGGCGGCCGCGATGACCTCGCCCAGATTGTGCGGCGGCATGTTCGTGGCCATGCCGACGGCGATCCCGGAGGCGCCGTTGACCAGCAGGTTCGGGAACGCGGCGGGCAGCGCCACCGGCTCCTGCTCCTGGCCGTCGTAGTTCGGCGCGAAATCGACCGTGTCCTCGTCGATCGACTCGGTCATCAGGCTCGTCGCCTCGGCCTGGCGGCACTCGGTGTACCGCATGGCGGCCGGCGGGTCGTCGTTGCCCAGCGAGCCGAAGTTGCCGTGGCCGTCGACCAGCGGCACGCGCATGGAGAACGGCTGGGCCATGCGCACCAGGGCGTCGTAGATCGACGCGTCGCCGTGCGGGTGCAGCTTGCCCATGACCTCGCCGACGACCCGGGCGCACTTGACGTAACCGCGCTCGGGGCGCAGGCCCATCTCGTTCATCTGGTAGACGATGCGGCGATGCACCGGCTTCAGGCCGTCGCGGGCGTCCGGCAGGGCGCGGGAGTAGATGACCGAGTACGCGTACTCGAGGAAGGAGCCCTGCATCTCGTCGACGACGTCGATGTCGAGGATCCGCTCCTCGTACGAGTCGTCGGGCGGCGGGGTCTTCGTGCTGCGGCGGGCCATCGCTGCCGGCTCCTTGCTGGGGCGTGTGACGGGATCTGACGCGGACCATTGTGGACCGTGCCACTGACAGCGCGGGCGAGGACCCGGCGTCGGCCGTCGGGCCCCGCACGCAGAGGCACCTCCTCCACGGCTGTCCGCAGGCTACGCGATCTCGCTCTCGGCGTATGTCCCCGGGAACTTCGCCGACCGTCCACACGCTTGCATACAGTGGCAGGACCGGCAGGAAAACCGCGGTTTCGACGACCGCGTCCGCGATCGGAAGGGACGTACATGCCCATGGGTCACACGGCCACAGCCCAGGCAGGCTCCGGGGGCCTGACAGCGACCGAGCACCGCCTGGCCAACGGCCTGCGCGTGGTGCTCTCGGAGGACCACCTGACCCCCGTCGCGGCGGTGTGCCTCTGGTACGACGTCGGTTCACGACACGAAGTCAAGGGTCGCACCGGCCTTGCTCACCTTTTCGAGCACCTGATGTTCCAGGGCTCCGGACAGGTCAAGGGCAACGGCCACTTCGAGCTGGTCCAGGGAGCGGGTGGCTCGCTCAACGGCACCACCAGCTTCGAGCGCACCAACTACTTCGAGACCATGCCCGCCCACCAGCTGGAGCTCGCCCTCTGGCTGGAGGCCGACCGCATGGGCTCGCTGCTCGCGGCGCTCGACGACGAGTCGATGGAGAACCAGCGCGACGTCGTCAAGAACGAGCGCCGCCAGCGCTACGACAACGTCCCCTACGGCACGGCCTTCGAGAAGCTGACGGCTCTCGCCTACCCGGACGGCCACCCCTACCACCACACGCCGATCGGTTCGATGGCCGACCTGGACGCGGCGACCCTGGAGGACGCGCGCGCGTTCTTCCGGACGTACTACGCGCCCAACAACGCGGTCCTGTCCGTGGTCGGCGACATCGACCCCGAGGAGACCCTCGCCTGGGTCGAGAAGTACTTCGGCTCCATCCCCGGCCACGACGGCAAGCCCGAGCCCCGCGACGGCTCGCTGCCCGACGTCATCGGCGAGCAGTTGCGCGAGATCGTCGAGGAGGAGGTGCCGGCCCGCGCCCTGATGGCCGCCTACCGCCTGCCCGAGGACGGCACGCGCGCGTGCGACGCCGTCGACCTGGCGCTCACCATCCTGGGCGGCGGCGAGTCCTCCCGCCTGTACAACCGGCTCGTGCGCCGCGACCGTACGGCTGTGGCGGCCGGCTTCGGCCTGCTGCGGCTCGCCGGCGCGCCCTCCCTGGGCTGGCTGGACGTGAAGACGTCCGGTGACGTCGAGGTGCCCGTCATCGAGACCGCCATCGACGAGGAGCTCGCCCGGTTCGCCGAGGAGGGCCCCACGGCCGAGGAAATGGAGCGCGCCCAGGCCCAGTTGGAGCGCGAGTGGCTCGACCGGCTCGGCACGGTCGCCGGCCGCGCCGACGAACTGTGCCGCTACGCCGTCCTGTTCGGCGACCCGCAGCTCGCCCTGACCGCCGTCCAGCGGGTGCTGGACGTGACGTCCGAGGAGGTGCAGGAGGTCGCCAAGGCCCGCCTGCGCCCCGACAACCGCGCGGTGCTCGTCTACGAGCCGACCGCCGCCGAAGCCCCCGCCGACCAGGACGAGAACGAGGAGGCGGCCCGGTGACCGAGCTCGCCACGATGGACTTCCACCCCCAGCCCGCGGCGGGCGAGGCCAAGCCGTGGGCGTTCCCGGCGCCCGACCGCGCAGCGCTGGCCAACGGCCTGACCGTGCTGCACTGCCATCGCCCCGGCCAGCAGGTCGTCGCCGTCGAGATCCTCCTCGACGCGCCCCTGGACGCCGAACCGGCCGGCCTCGACGGCGTCGCCACGATCATGGCGCGCGCCTTCTCCGAGGGCACCGACAAGCACTCCGCCGAGGAGTTCGCCGCCGAACTGGAGCGCTGCGGCGCCACCCTGGACGCGCACGCCGACCACCCCGGCGTCCGCCTCAGCCTCGAAGTGCCGGCCTCGCGCCTGCCCAAGGGCCTCGGTCTGCTCGCCGACGCCCTCAGGGCGCCCGCGTTCGCCGACAGCGAGGTCGAGCGTCTCGTCCGCAACCGCCTGGACGAGATCCCGCACGAGCTCGCCAACCCCTCGCGGCGCGCCGCCAAGGAGCTCTCCAGGGAGCTGTTCCCGGCCACCGCGCGCATGTCGCGCCCGCGCCAGGGCACCGTGGAGACGGTCGAGAAGATCGACTCCGCCGCCGTGCGCGCGTTCTACGAGAGGCATGTGCGCCCCGCAACGGCCACCGCCGTGGTCGTCGGCGACCTCACCGGCGTGGACCTGGACGCCCTCCTCGGCGACACCCTGGGCGCCTGGACGGGCTCCTCGGCCCAGCCGCGGCCGGTGCCGCCGGTCACCGCCGACGACACCGGCAGGGTCGTCATCGTGGACCGCCCCGGCGCCGTCCAGACGCAGCTGCTGATCGGCCGGATCGGCGCCGACCGGCACGACCGCGTGTGGCCCGCGCAGGTGCTCGGCACGTACTGCCTCGGCGGCACCCTCACCTCCCGCCTGGACCGCGTCCTGCGCGAGGAGAAGGGCTACACCTACGGTGTTCGCGCCTTCGGGCAGGTCCTGCGGTCCGCGCCGGACGGCTCTGGCGCCGCGATGCTCGCCATCAGCGGCTCCGTGGACACCCCGAACACCGGTCCCGCCCTGGAGGACCTCTGGAAGGTGCTGCGCACCCTCGCCGAGGGCGGCCTGACCGACGCCGAGCGTGACGTCGCCGTGCAGAACCTGGTCGGGGTGGCGCCGCTGAAGTTCGAGACCGCCGCGGCCGTCGCGGGCACGCTGGCCGACCAGGTCGAGCAGCACCTGCCCGACGACTACCAGGCGACGCTGTACCAGCAGCTCGCCGCGACCGGCACCGTGGAGGCCACCGCGGCGGCCGTGAACGCCTTCCCGGTGGACCGGCTGGTGACCGTCCTGGTCGGTGACGCGGCCCGGATCAAGGAGCCGGTGGAGGCCCTCGGCATCGGCGCGGTGAAGGTCGTGTCCGCCGAGTAGGCGGACCGGCGGGCGCGGTGGCCGCGCCAACGGCACGCGCACGCAGGGGCCCTGGCCGACGGAAACGTCATCAGGGCCTCTGCGTGTCCGAATTGAGGCGGAGGTTGCCTGTCTGCCCTGTGGCATGCGCTACAAAAACCGGGATTCGTTTGAGGATTGAAACCCGTCCCGCTTAGCTTCGTCCGGGCTGTTCGTCAGGCAGTGCGCCGCAGCCGCGGCAGCGGACAGTCATCGCCGAGTCCCCGTACGGCGCGAGCCAGGGGAGCCGGGGACCCACGTGAAGTCCCTGGGGTGAATCGGACGCCCGCGCGAGCCGCGAGGGGGTCCGTAGGAGACCTTCCTGCTCCGAACCCGTCAGCTAACCCGGTAGGCGAGAGGGAAGGAAAGGACACCCCCCACTTCATGGCGTTCACCTGCGCCACCGGGAAGCACCGTCGGCCCAGCCGGATGCAGCGCACCACCGCGCGCGCCGCGGGCGTCGCGGCGCTCACCACCACCGGTGTCATGGCCACCGTCGCCTCCGCCCCGGCCTTCGCCGCCGAGCCCACCCCCGAGCAGACCGGGCTGATCCCCGTCGTCACCGCCGGCGAGGCCGTCGCCGACCAGATCGACGACCAGGTCGCCGTGCAGAAGAAGGCCGCCTACGAGCAGGCCGCACGTGAGGCGGCCGCCAAGAAGGCCGTCGAGGAGCGCGAGGCACGCGTGCGTGCCGCCCGTGAGGCCGAGCGCAAGCGGCTCAACGCCTTCGTGCTGCCGATCACGGGTTCCTACGTCTCCACCGGCTACCACGCCAGCAGTTCGCTGTGGTCCTCCGGCAGTCACACCGGCATCGACTTCCACGCCGCGACCGGCACCACGGTGCACGCGGTCGGCCTGGGCACCGTCGTCGAGGCCGGCTGGGGCGGGTCGTACGGCAACCAGGTGGTCATCAAGATGAACGACGGCACGTACACCCAGTACGGGCACCTGTCGTCCATCGGCGTCTCGGTGGGCCAGCAGGTCACTCCCGGCCAGCAGATCGGCCTGTCCGGCGCGACCGGCAACGTCACCGGTCCGCATCTGCACTTCGAGGCCCGCACCACGGCGGAGTACGGCTCGGACATCGACCCGGTCGCCTACCTCCGCCAGCACGGTGTGAACGTCTGACGGCGCACGGCGACAGATCGTCCAGCCCCGGCCCTCCCGGCCGGGGCTTTCGCCGTTTTCGATGCCCTGCTGTCCAAAAAATATCCATGGATTCCGGCCCGCCATCGGAAATTCCCGCTCATTGCAATAGAGTCACGGAACACACGTCAATCGTCGACGTTTCACGGGGATTAAGGCGGAGGTCCGTCATGCGTATTCCGGCGCACTCGGTGTGCACGGCCGTCCGGGACGACATCGTCTCGGGTGTCTACGAGCGCGGCAGCCGCCTCACCGAGGAACTCCTCGCCCGCCGCTACGGCGTTTCCCGCGTCCCCGTCCGGGAGGCGCTGCGCACGCTGGAGGCCGAGGGCTTCGTCGTGACGCGGCGGCACGCGGGCGCGTGCGTCGCGGAGCCGACCGAGCAGGAGGCCGCGGACGTGCTGGAGATGCGCATGCTCCTGGAGCCGCTCGGCGCCGCCCGGGCCGCCCAGCGGCGCACGGAGGCCCATCTGAAGGTGCTGCGCGGCCTCGTCCGGCTGGGCCAGGAGCGGGCCAGGAGGGGCAGCAGCGAGGATCTGCGCTCCCTGGGCGGCTGGTTCCACGAGACGCTCGCCCAGTCCTCCGGAAGCCATGCCCTGACGTCGATGCTCACCCAGCTGCGCCACAAGATCGCCTGGATGTACGCGGTGGAGGCGCCGGCCAACCCGGTGGAGTCCTGGGCCGAGCACGGGGCGATCGTGGACGCGGTGGCGCGCGGCGACCATGAGCGCGCGCGGGCGATCACGGCGCTGCACACCGAGCGCACGACGGCCGCGCACCGACTGCGCTTTTCCGGCGGACCGGAGCGCATCGACCGTGTGAGGACTTCGCAACCTCCCGTAAACATGACAAGCGTGCGGCATTAACACGAGAGCCGTATACAAAGAGGAGATAATTCGCGGGGGATTATTTCTGCTGCCCGCGGACGGGAAATGCGAAGGGCTCGCCCGATAATTCGGACGAGCCCCGCAACCTCAATTACCAGGGGTTGATCAGACGGTCTCGGGGAGTTCCTCGAGACCCTCGGCGACCAGCTTCGCGAGACGGTCGAGAGCGACGTCCGCCCCCTCGGCCTCGGAGGCGAGGACGATCTCCTCGCCGCCCTGGGCGCCCAGGCCGAGCACGGCCAGCATGGAGGCCGCGTTGACGGGGTTGCCGTCGGCCTTGGCGATCGTCACCGGGATACCTGCGGCCGTGGCGGCCCGGACGAAGATGGAAGCGGGGCGGGCGTGAAGGCCCTCGGCCCAGCCGACGTTGACGCGGCGCTCAGCCATGTGATGCTGCCCTTCAGGTTCAGGTTGTCTAGACCAGTGTTCCACACGTGAAGCGTGTGAGGGACGGGTCCTCGACGACCCGTCCCGCGCGGTCGCCGGATCGCGGCCTCGATCCGGCATCCGTCCTCCACAGACTGCCTCGCGCCGTTGTCGGACGCGAGCCGTACTCTGGGCCCCATGCAGAGCGCGTCGGACCGGCACGAGTACCCCGCCCACTGGGAGGCCGACGTGGTGCTGCGCGACGGCGGCACCGCACGCATCCGCCCCATCACCGTCGATGACGCCGAGCGCCTGGTCAGCTTCTACGAGCAGGTTTCGGACGAGTCGAAGTACTACCGCTTCTTCGCGCCCTACCCGCGCCTGTCCGCGAAGGACGTCCACCGCTTCACGCACCACGACTTTGTGGACCGGGTGGGACTCGCGGCCACCATCGGCGGCGAGTTCATCGCAACCGTACGCTATGACCGCATTGGCGCCGACGGCATGGCCGCCTCCGCGCCCGCCGACGAGGCCGAGGTCGCCTTCCTCGTGCAGGACGCCCACCAGGGCCGCGGTGTCGCCTCCGCGCTCCTCGAACACATCGCGGCCGTCGCGCGCGAGCGCGACATCCGCCGCTTCGCCGCCGAGGTGCTCCCCGCCAACACCAAGATGATCAAGGTGTTCACGGACGCCGGCTACACCCAGAAGCGCAGCTTCGAGGACGGCGTCGTCCGCCTGGAGTTCGACCTCGAACCCACCGAGCGCTCCCTCGCCGTGCAGCGCGCGCGGGAGCAACGCGCGGAGGCGCACTCCGTACGGCGGCTGCTCGCGCCCGGCTCGGTCGCCGTCGTCGGCGCCGGCCGCACACCCGGCGGCGTAGGCAGAAGCGTCCTCGGCAACCTCCGGGAGGCCGGCTTCACCGGCCGCCTGTACGCCGTGAACAAGGCCTTCTCCGAGGACCTGAAGGAGCTCGACGGCGTGCCCGCCCACCGCTTCGTGCGCGACATAGCGGGGCCCGTCGACCTCGCGGTCCTCGCCGTCCCGGCCGAGCATGTGCCCGAGGCCGTCGCCGAGTGCGGCGAGCACGGCGTGCAGGGACTCGTGGTCCTCTCCGCCGGGTACGCCGAGAGCGGTCCCGACGGGCGCGAGCGCCAGCGCGAACTCGTCCGCCACGCGCGCGCGTACGGCATGCGGATCATCGGCCCCAACGCCTTCGGGGTCATCAACACCTCCCCGCAGGTGCGGCTCAACGCCTCCCTCGCCCCTCAGATGCCGAGGCCCGGCCGGATCGGGCTCTTCGCCCAGTCCGGCGCCATCGGTATCGCCCTGCTGTCCCGCCTCCACCGGCGCGGCGCGGGCGTCACCGGCGTCACCGGCGTGTCCACCTTCGTCTCCTCCGGCAACCGCGCGGACGTCTCCGGCAACGACGTCCTGCAGTACTGGTACGACGACCCCGACACCGACGTCGCGCTGATGTACCTGGAGTCCATCGGCAACCCGCGCAAGTTCACCCGCCTCGCCCGGCGCACGGCGGCCGCCAAGCCCCTGGTCGTCGTCCAGGGCGCCGGTTCCGCCCCCCAGGGGCACGCCGTGCGGGCGACGCGGCTGCCCCACGCGACGGTGTCGGCGCTGCTGCGGCAGGCCGGCGTGATCCGCGTGGACACCATCACCGAGCTGGTCGACGCGGGTCTGCTGCTCGCCCGCCAACCGCTGCCGACGGGACCGCGGGTGGCGATCCTCGGCAACTCCGAGTCGCTGGGCCTGCTGACCTACGACGCCTGCCTCTCCGAAGGCCTGCGCCCGCTGCCCCCGCTGGACCTGACGACGGAGGCGTCCGCGGAGGACTTCCACGCGGCCCTCGCGCGGGCGCTGGCCGACGAGACCTGCGACGCGGTGGTCGTGACGGCGATCCCGGCGATCGGGGAGGCGTCGCCCGGGGACGCCGCACTCGCGCAGGCCCTGCGTTCGGCCGCGGCCGCCGCTCCCGCCAAGCCGGTGCTCGTCGTCCACGTGGAACTCGGCGGGCTCGCGGCGGCCCTGTCCGCGGCGGCGAGCACCGCGCCGCGCGCCGAAGCGACCCCCCACGCGCGGGCCGCGGCGGAAGCCACCGGAACCCGGTGGCCGGCCCCCGTGGAGGCGCCCGAGGGAGCACACCTGATCCCCGCCTTCCCCGCCGCCGAACGCGCCGTCCGCGCCCTCGCCGAGGCCGTCAAGTACGCCCAGTGGCGGCGCGAGGCGGCCGACCCCGGCAAGGTCCCCGAGTACGAGGACATCGACGAGAAGGGCGCCGCCGCACTGATCGGCGGGCTCCTCGCGCGCGGACAGGGCCTCACCCTCGGCGCCGACGAGACCTGCGAGCTGCTCGGCCGCTACGGCATCCGCACCCGCCGGGCGATCCCCGCGCCCACCCCGGACGAGGCCGCACGCGCCGCGGGCGCCCTCGGCTACCCCGTCGCCCTCAAGGCCACCGCCCCGCATCTGCGCCACCGCGCCGACCTGGGCGGCGTCCGCCTCGACCTGGCCGACGAGGAGCAACTGCGCCGGGCGTACGCCGAGTTGACCGAACTCTTCGGCAAGCCGGAGGAGCTCCGCCCGGTCGTGCAGTCGATGGCCCCGCGCGGCGTCGACACCGTCGTCCGCGCGGTCATCGACCCGGCGGCCGGCGCCGTGCTGTCCTTCGGACTCGCCGGGGCAGCCTCGCAACTGCTCGGCGACATGGCGCACCGGCTGGTGCCGGTCACCGACCGCGACGCGACCTCGCTGATCCGCTCCATCCGCACCGCCCCCCTCCTCTTCGGCTGGCGCGGCTCGACACCCGTCGACACCCCCGCCCTGGAGGAGCTGCTGCTGCGCGTGTCCCGGCTGGTCGACGACCACCCCGAGGTCGTCGCGGTCACCCTGGAGCCGGTCGTCGTCGCCCCGCACGGCCTGAGCGTCCTCGGCGCCTCCGTACGCCTCGCGCCTGCGCCCGCGCGCGACGACCTCGGACCCAGGACCCTGCCGACGTACTGAGCCCGCCGACGTACTCGACGTACTGAGGAGAGCGCGCCGCAGGCGGACGTCGCCGACCGACGGAAGCAGCCGCGCGCGGTGCCTCGCAGTCAGTGGGTCCCCGTAGGATGGAGGGCATGGCCAAGACCAGTACGACGACCCAGGGGCTGCGCGCGGCGATCGAGCGCAGCGGCTACTACCCGGCCCTCGTGGCCGAGGCGGTGGAGGCCGCTGTGGGCGGCGAGCCGATCCGGTCGTTCCTGGTCCACCAGGAGACCACGTTCGACCAGAACGAGGTGCGCCGGCACGTGACCGTGCTGGTGCTCACCGGCAACCGCTTCATCGTCAGCCACACCGACGAGCAGGCCGCCGACACCACCTCCCCGACGCCGTACGCCACGACGTCGACGGAGTCCGTGAAGCTCGGCCGGATCTCCTCGGTCGTGCTCAGCCGCGTGGTCGCCAACCCGGAGTCGTACGCGCCGGGCACGCTGCCGCGCGAGGTCGTGCTGACCATCGGCTGGGGCGCCGTCTCCCGCATCGACCTGGAACCGGCCGCCTGCGGCGACCCCAACTGCGACGCCGACCACGGCTACACCGGCAACTCCACGGCGGACGACCTGAGCCTGCGCGTCAGCGAGGCCGGGGACGGCCCGGAGACGGTGCGCCAGGCGCTCGCCTTCGCGCAGTCGCTCTCCGAGGCCACCGCGGACGTCACCCGCTGATGGCTCAGTTCGCCCCCTGGGACTACCCCGAACCGCTCGCCGTCGGCTCCGCCCCCGTCCCCGAGTACGGCTCCGGCTCCCTCGCCGATCTGCTGCCCACCCTGGCGGCGGGCATGGGCGTACCCGGCACGAGCGCGGCGATCCCGGAACTGACCCCGGCCGACCGCAACTGCGTCTTCCTGATCGACGGCCTCGGCTGGGAGCAGATCAAGGACCACGCCGACGAGGCGCCCTATCTGCACGCGCTCCTCGCCGGCTCGCGCGGCGGCACCGGACGCCCGCTCACCGCCGGCTACCCGGCGACCACCGCGACCTCCCTCGCCTCCGTCGGCACCGGCCTTCCGCCGGGCGCCCACGGCCTGCCCGGCTACACCGTGCGCAACCCGGCCACCGGCGAGCTGATGAACCAGCTCCGCTGGCAGCCGTGGACCGCGCCGGCCGCCTGGCAGCCGTACCCCACGGTCTTCCAGCTCGCCCACGAGGCGGGCGTGCACGCCGCCCAGGTGTCGTCCCCGGCGTTCCAGAACACCCCGCTGACCAAGGTCGCGCTCAGCGGCGGAACGTTTCACGGGCGTCTCACCGGCGAGGAGCGGATGGACCTCGCCGCCGAGCAACTCGCCGCCGGCGACCGCTCCCTCGTCTACACGTACTACGCCGAACTGGACGGCGCGGGGCACCGCTACGGCGTCGCCTCCGACACCTGGCGCGGCCAGCTCATGTACGTCGACCGGCTCGTCCAGCGCCTGGCCGAGCAACTCCCGCCGCGCAGCGCGCTCTACGTCACCGCCGACCACGGCATGGTCGACGTGCCCTTCGACGAGGAGCACCGCATCGACTTCGACGCGGACTGGGAGCTGCGCGCCGGGGTCGCCCTGCTGGGCGGCGAGGGCCGCGCCCGCCACGTCTACGCCGTACCGGGCGCCGAGGACGACGTCCTGACCTGCTGGCGCGAGGTGCTCGGCGAGCAGTTCTGGGTGGCCTCCCGGGAGGAGGCGATCGCCGCGGGCTGGTTCGGGCCGCGGATCGACGAGCGGGTGTACGCGCGCCTCGGCGATGTGGTCGCGGCCGCCCGGGACGACGTCCTGATCATCGCCTCCGAACGGGAGCCCAAGGAGTCGGCGATGGTCGGCAACCACGGCTCGATGACCCCTGCCGAGCAGTTGGTCCCCCTGCTCGAAGTACGCTCCTGAAGCCCCGGAACCGTTTCTCCCGCCCAGCTTCACCTTCCCCGTCACCGAAAGGCGCTCGACTCCCCATGCCCGAGCTGGTGTTCTTCTCCGGAACCATGGACTGCGGGAAGTCGACGCTTGCTCTACAGCGAATCTACAATCGGTCGGCAAGGGGTCTACAGGGCGTGATCTTCACGCGTGATGACCGGGCGGGAGAGGGGAAGCTGTCCTCGCGGCTCGGCCTGGTGACGGATGCTGTCGAGGCGGCGCCGGGGATGGATCTGTACGCCTATGTCGTGGGGCGTATGTCGCAGGGCGACAAGGTCGACTATCTGATCGTGGATGAGGCGCAGTTCCTGGCGTCGGAGCAGATAGATCAGCTGGCGCGGGTCGTGGACGACCTGGGCCTCGATGTCTTCGCCTTCGGTATCACGACCGACTTTCGGACCAGGCTCTTCCCGGGCTCGCAGCGGCTGATCGAGCTGGCGGACCGGATCGAGACCCTTCAGGTCGAGGCGATGTGCTGGTGCGGGGCACGTGCCACGCACAACGCCCGCACGGTGGGTGGCGAGATGGTCATGGAGGGTGAGCAGGTTGTCGTCGGTGATGTGAACGGCCCCACCGCGGAGGTCGGTTACGAGGTGCTGTGTCGACGTCACCACCGTCGCCGCATGACGAGCGTTTCCGCCCGCGCCGGCGCGCTCTCACCGGACGTCCTGCCCATTGCCTCAGATTGAAAGGTGTCGGCCCGATACGCCGCGGTTCACTGAGCCCCCGCCAACCTGAACATCGCTGGTCAGCAGGGCTGGTGTGACCGGTGCTCAGAGTGCTCACGCTGGTCATGGGCGGCTGTCTGCGCAGTAGATCGTCCGTCAGCGGTTGATTGCCGGTTTTTCGGTGCTCGAATCGGTGGCGGGCGTGCGCTTCCCGATCAGTGACAGGCGTGACTCCGACGCCGTGGTGTTCGGCCACAGAGCTTCCGCAAAAACCCGTTGGCGGAACCACAGCAGCCACTGCTACGTTTCCGGAGGCCGTGCAGGAGAGCGAGGAGGTGGTACCCGTGAACGTATCGACATGGGTGCTCCCCTCCGGGGTCACGGTCGGGCGATAGGTCGTCCGGGAGCGCCGTTCAATGGCACTCCCGAAAGGCACGACCATGCAATTCACTTCTGAACTGCGTCTCGACGACGCTGTCCTCGAGCGTGAGTTCACCCTCGGTGAGATCCCCGGCATCCTGTGGACGCCCGCATCCGCGTCCGCACCGGCGCCGCTGATCCTGCTCAGCCCCCCTCCTCTCGGGCTGCGCAAGACGTACCCCCGGCTGGTGGCCCGGGCCCGGCACGCTGCGGCGGACGGCTTCGCCACGGCCACCATCGAGCTCCCCGGACGCGGCGACCGGCCGCGTTGGCCCGCCGCCGAGCAGGCCCTCGCCGATCTGCGCCGGGCGATGGAGGCCGGAGAGCCGGTCACCGACGAGATCATCGATGCCCTCATCCTCCCGCTGGTCGACAAATCGGTCCCGGAATGGCAGGCCGCCCTGGACGCCCTCCTGTCGCTGCCCGAGATCGGCGGCCCGGTCGGGTACTCGGGGGGAGTGATCTCCATCGGGACCCGGCTGGCGGTGGTCGAACCGCGCGTCTCGGCCGCCGTTCTGTTCGCCGGGAGTTTCGTCCCCCGGGCCATGTTCGAGGAGGCCCGCCAGGTCACCATTCCGCTGCACGTCCTGCTGCAGTGGGACGACGAAGGGAACGACCGGCAGGCGGCCCTGGACCTGTTCGACGCCTTCGGCTCCAAGGAGAAGACGCTGCACGCCAATATGGGTGGGCACGCCGGCGTCCCGCAGTTCGCAGGGGACGCCGCGGCCCAGTTCTTCACCCGACACCTGAAGTGACGCCGGGCCGTCAGGCCACCAGCAGACGGTAGCCATGTTGGCCAGGAGGCTGCTCATCTAGGACAGGTCACGGCCCTCCTCCGTTCACTACACCACGGGCCCCTGCCAGACTCTTGGCAGGGGCCCGTGGTGCCCGAAGCCATGAATTGCTCGACGTCTGCAGAGCTTCGAGTGCTGCCCGAACTCATGTCCAGGTGTTGTCGGCTCGTGAACAAAGCCACTCGATCACACCCTTTCCCGGAGAGCGCCATCAACGGGCTTCTACGATCTGTGCACGCTGGATCCCGAGCTGCTGGAACGGATCACCGCGCGGCGCGCGGAACTGGACGAACTCGAAGAGCAACTGGCCAAGCAGTTGACGGAGATACGGGCCGAGCGGGATGAACTCGCCGTCGCTGAGCGAGTCCTTGAGCGGATGAGCGAGCAGCTCGCCGACGAACGCACCTCGGTCGCGCCAGCACCCGGGCAGGTGGGCGGACGAACGGTGATGCTGATCCCGCACCGCACGTCAGGCGCGGAGGAGACCGCCCTTCCGCCGGACTACCAGCGCATTCTCGCCGCCGTGCGGCAGGCCGCCGGACCGGTCATGGCCCGGCAGGTCGGCGACGCGCTGGGAATCGACGTCAGCGTGCGGGGCAAGCTGGAGCCACTGCGCGGGAAGCTGGTCAGACTCGTCGATCGCGGCTGGCTGCGCAAACTGCCCGACGGCCGGTTCACCACCCGCCTGTGACCTGCTCCGGCGCCCGGAGTGGTGCGGCGTTCCGTTCCGCCCGGGACCGGGCTTGATGGCGTCGTCGCCAGACGGACCAGCCGAGGTGATGTGCGGCTGGGCGGACGATGGTGATGAGCGCGGCGAACAGGTGCTGGATCTCGTTGCAGGTCAACGGGATCAACTCGCCCGCGGCCGGACGGTGGTCGTGTTGGTTTGCGGCGACTGCGGCCAGGAACGCATGGGCGAGCATCGCGAGGGTGACCCAGCGGAGCCAGGACGTCCAGCGTCTGACCTGGTGCTCATCCAGCCCGGCCAGGCCCTTGGCGGCCTGGAATGTCTCCTCGACGGTCCACCTGCGGCCGGCCACCCGCACCGGCGTGGCCAGCGGCACCGGGGCAGCGGAGTAGCAGCGGTAGAAGGCGAGTTCGCCGCTGTTGCGGTTGCGGCGAACGAGCAGATGACGGTGACCGGGCTGGTCGTCGGCAACGTCGGCCAGGGCCCGGTCGTAGAAGCGGTGCCCCTTGGCTCCGGCGCCTGCGGAGAGTTTCTGCCAGGCTCGTTTCGGCACCTTCTTGGCCAGAGCATCGGCCCGCACCTTGCCCGCCCGGGTGGCGATCTGGTGATCGCAAGCCACCGCGAGGACGTAGCCGACCTGGCGCTGTTCCAGCGCGCTCCGCAGCTGCGGATTGCCTCCGTAGACCTCGTCCGCGGTCACCCAGGCTGCACGGATCCCGGCGTCCAGGGTCCGGTCGATCATACGGACGGCGAGCGCGGGCTTCGTGGCGAAGCCGACATCCTCGGGAACCCCTGCCAACCTGCAGCGGTCCGCATCCGTGATCCACGAGCGCGGCACATACAGTTCCCGGGCTATCGCCGCGTGCCCGCGTCGGTTGGAATAGGCAAGGTAGACGGCGACTTGGCTGTTCTCGATGCGCCCAGCAGCGCCGGTGTACTGTCGCTGCACGCCGACCGTGGCGGTGCCCTTCTTCAGGTCGCCGGTCTCATCGACCACCAACACCGCATCATCATGCAGTTGCTCGATGACGAAGCTACGCAGATCGTCCCGGACCGCATCTGCATCCCATTTCGCCCTCGACAGCAGATGCCGCAGGCCGTACGGAGTAGCGTCGCCGGCGTGCTCGGCCGGCGTCCAGCAGTTCTTGCGTGGCAGGTCCGACAAGAGCCCGAGCACGAACTCCCGTGCCCGCCGCCGTGGCTCCACGCAGGTGAACCGTCCCGCGATGCGGCCCATCAGGGCCTCAAACATGTCCTGCCAGGGGGCGGGATCTATGCTGTGCCCCGCGGCCACCGCCTGATCTTCTGTCTTCACACACCGATGATCAACGGGTGGCCGCATCCGCGACGCTTGCCCCCTGCCATCCGGGGTCAGAGGGCCCACGCGCGCTGGGCAGGGGGCTGACCATGTGGTCGATCACTTCACGGCCGGTGTTTCGGCGATTCGCCGGTGCCATCGTGGCCGGCGCGGCCTTGGCCACAACCTCAGGATGCACGGTTCCCGTCGATGCCGTCGCCGGTATCTCCGTGACCGGCGACGGCCATCTGCTCGGCGTCATGATGGTCTGCGGACATCAGATCGATGGCGCGACCCTCTACGTGGACAGCGACGACGTCAACAAGACCGCGACGGTCGGTTCATGGACCGCCGACCGTTCCCTCAGGCCCGGTCTCGCTACCTGGACCCTCGATTCTCCTGCCGTCGGTTGGACCTCGACCACATCTCTGGCTCCGCTCAGCGCCAAGACCGCCTACGTGCTCTACGGCTGGACCAAAGACAACTCGTGGTCATCGCAAGAGGTCTCCTTCACCCTGGCCGACCGGGATCGGCTCACCCCAGGAAAGATCCGCTACGACAGCATCTCGGGCAACGGCGACGATTCCGTAGTCACCGTCTCCATAGCCGAGTTCAAGTCCAGGGCCTGCCGGAACATGTAACGCGACAGCGCATCCGGCCAGGCCGAGGCACTGCCGTTGACGGGTGGCACGCCCTCAGCCTTCGCCATCACAAGACGCAAGATCACGATCGACCCGGGAGAACCGGCCAGCGATCCGGCCCATGAGCCCCTCGAACGCCTCCAGCCAGCGGGCAGGATCCCCGCTGTGTCCTGCGGTCACAAAACTCGCGGGTTGGCGGGCATCGTTCAACAGCGGGTTCAGGCGATCGCAGGTCGCGCGTCCATCGAACCACATGGTTCCTCGCATGGGCCCGCTCATCACCAGGAGTGTGGAGAAGCCGCAGCCGTCGTCGTGGAGAAAGGCAGCCCCGCAAGCCCGAGCATCTTCGGCCGCATCGGCGGCTTCTCGCCAGGCATCGTGATCAGCTTGGTACGCCGCGATCGACGCATAGTCCTCCCGCTTCGGCTCCTTCTCCCAAAGATCTTCACTCGCCGCGAGCGCCGTGTCGTGATCGGGGAAGGGGGCGTGCAGCTTCGCGTGGTCCGCATGCCGGGCGCCGTCCCAGTCCCAGCGCGCCCCATCGAACCGCAGCGTGCGCACCCGGCCACCGGCGCTGACACGAAGCAGGTACTGACGACAGTCGTCGGGAAACGTCACGCCGAACTGTTCCTCGACCTGGTGTACCTGTGCCTCACTCAAGGCTGGTGGGAGACCGCTTTGCCCGCTGGCGTCCGTTCCCTGTCGTGCGTAGAGGACGATGGTCCGTTCCCGTACCTCGTCCCAGTCCACTGCCTGCATGCTCGGCAAGACAGCGCGGCGGCGAAGATCACGATCTACGGCTGGAGTAGCTGAGCTAGAGCGTGTCTCTTTGATGGGTTGGTCAGTTGATCGGATGTGTCTGTCCGATTAGTGATCACTGCGGTCCAGCCGATGTCGTCGACGGCCCACCTGATCAGCCGCTTGTGGGCCGTCTGGAACGAGCCGAGCTCCTCGGGGAGGTGCCACGCGATGGCCTCGAGCGTGCCGCGGTGATCGGCCCAGCGCCGTCCCCGGACCGGATCGGCCGGCATGAGCGGCCCGATCCGGTGGTTTTCCCCATTTTTCAGGCATAGGCGGTGGTGTTCGGGGATGCTGTCGAGGTACCTCTGAAAACCACTGTATGGAGACCCCCAGTGCGCCGTCCGACCCGGAAAGCCTTCGCCGCCCTCATTGCCGCAGCCGGCCTCGCCCTCCCCCTCCTCACCCCCACACCCGCCTCGGCTGCCACCGCCACCAGCCGCTTCGCGAACTACCGCTACGGTGACTGCCTGCGCGAGACCTCCGAAACCGGCCTCAAGGGCGACCGCTGCACCACCGGACGCGGCAGCCTCCTGTGGCAGTGGAACGGCCGCCTCAACACCAGCACCACTCTTAAGAACAACTTCTGGGGCCGCTGCCTCGACAGCAATGACCGGGGCGACGTCTACCCCCTGCGCTGTAACGGCGGCTCATACCAGAAGTGGCGCACCGTCCAGCCCGCCGCCCGCAGCGCCATCATGCTCCAAAGCGTCGGCACGGGCCGCTGCCTCTACCAGCAGGACAACGGCTACTACCGCACTGCCCGCTGCGACCGAGGCGCCCAGAACCAGCGCTTCACCATCGGCTGAACGGATCTCTCGACCGCTTCAAGATGCCGTCCTCCGGCCCGGGGCCCCTGCGTGCCCGCCGTGCCCTACGCTCGACCTACGACCTGTGCGTTGGAGAATGCGGAGGGCATCGTGGTCCCGATTGCACCTGAACTGCTCATGGCCCTTGCCGGCGGTACCGCGGGTGCGGCCGGGGAGCAGATCTGGACGTCCCTGCGAAACCTGGTCAGGCGACGGCCGTCGGACGGAGAGCGGTACGACGAGGGCGAGTTGACGGCCCTCGCCGAGGCGCCCGACAGCTCGGAGCGGGCTGTGGAGCTCGCGCAGGCACTGGCTCTCCGCGCCCGGCAGGACCCCGCCTTCGCCGAGGCGCTCGCGGCCTGGCGGCGGGAGGCCGAGGCGCTGGAGGGCGCGCGGACCGGCGCGGGCGACGTACGCAACGTGGTCTCCGGGGGCACTCAGAGCACCGTCATCCAGGCGCGGGACGTTCACGGTTCCATCAACCTCGGTGGCTGACGAGGCCGTGCGCGGCCGGGTCGGTGGCGCGGGAGAGGGCCGAGTGAACCGGACGACGCAGTCGCGCCGGCCCGGCACCCGAACGTGACATTGCTGACGTGCCGTCCCCTGTTGGTCTACTGTGAGTGCCGTGTCGGAACGTGACGAACCCTGTGCGCTTGCAAGCGAGTTCACCGCGGCACTCGCTCGTCAGCAACAGCTCGCCGAGCGCCGTGAGGAGATCGTCACCAGGCTGCACGACGAGGTAGAGCGACTGCGCCGGGGCGAGATGGAAAAGGCGCTCGACCTGGTGCGCCACTCCCTGATCCGGCTGCACGACCAGATCCTGCGCCAGGCCGAGAACGTCACCGCCCCGCTCGGCGTCGACGAACTGCGGTCCCTGCTGACCGCGCTGGCCGACGAGGCGGCGGACACCGTGGCCGGGACCGGCGTCGAGCGGTATGTCCCCGGGCTCGGCGAGGCATTCGACATGGCGTTGCAGCGTCCGGTGGGCCGCGCCGCCGCCGGAGGGCCTGAGGCGGACCGGACGGTGGCGCGCGTCATGGCTGCCGGATTCGTGCAGGGGGAGCGGGTCGTGCGCAAGGCCGACGTCGTGGTTTCCCGTTGGGAACCGGATGCCCCTTGAACTTCTTCTCTCTCAGCGGGGCATGAAGGACATGCCCTGCGAGGACAACTGGCGGGACAACAGACGGGGCGGCCGTGACGCGCGGCCGTCCCGGTGGCGGGAGACCGTATGGCCGTGTACGGCATCGACCTGGGAACCACCTATTCGTGTATCGCACGGATCGACGAGGTCGGCAGGCCGACCGTGTTGCGCAACCTCGAAGGGACGGACACCACACCGTCCGTGGTCTACTTCGAGAGCGCCGACAGCGTCGTCGTGGGGCAGAGCGCGAAGGACGCCACCGTCCTCGACCCCGAGCACGTGGTGCAGCTGATCAAGCGGGACATGGGCGATGTGGTGCCGCGCGAGTTCCACGGCCGCACCTACATGCCCGAGGAGATCTCGGCCCGCATCCTGCGCAAACTCGTCGAGGACGCCAAGGCCGCCGGCGGCGAGGAGGTTCGTGACGCGGTGATCAGCGTGCCCGCCTACTTCGGGCTCGCCGAACGGGACGCCACCCGCAAGGCCGGCGAGATCGCCGGGCTGCGCGTCCTCGACGTGGTCGCCGAGCCCATCGCGGCCGCGCTCGATTACAGCGCGCTGGACGGGGACGAGGAGCGCGCGGACCGGGCCATCCTCGTGTACGACCTGGGCGGCGGCACCTTCGACACCACCGTCCTCACCCTGCGCGGGCGGGAGCTGACCGTGCTCTGCACGGACGGCGCGAAGGAACTGGGCGGCAGTGACTTCGACGACCGTATCGTCGTGCACCTGGTGGAGCGGTTCCGCGAGCGCTTCCCGGACGTCGACGACCCGCTGTCCGACCTGCAGTCCGAGACACAGCTGCGCAAGGACGCCGAGGAGGCGAAGAAGGCGCTGTCCTTCCGCGAGCGCTACACCGTCCGCGTCATGCACCAGGGCAGGGTCGAATCGGTGGAGCTGACCCGGGGACTGGTCGAGGAGCTGACCCGCGACCTGCTCGACCGCACCGTCGACATCACCCGCCGCACCGTCGAACTGGCCGCGGAGCGAGGCGTGTCGTCCTTCGACGAGGTGCTGCTCGTCGGCGGCGCCACCAAGATGCCCGCCGTCGCCGCCGCCCTGCGCACCCAGTTCGGCTTCGAGCCCAGGCTGCACAACCCGGACCTCGCGGTGGCCCGCGGCGCCGCGCTCTACGCCCTCGACCGGGCCACGTACATCCTCGCCGGCGGCGAACTCCCCGCCGGACAGGCCCCGGACGTCCCGGAAACCGGCCTCACCCGCCACCCCTACGACATCTCCACCGTCGCCTCGCGCGGTTACGGCATCCAGGTCACGGACATCGACGGCGGCCGGGAGTACGTCACCCACCTCGTGCACGCCAACGACACCCTGCCGGTGTCGGTGACCGACGACTTCTACACCCTGCGCGACGGCCAGCGGCGGGTCCGGATCCAGGTCATGGAACAGGCGGGCGCCGTGGAGTCGGAGGAACTGGAGCACAACGCCCCGGTCGCGGAAGGCACGTTGAAGATCCCGCCCGGCAAACCCGCGCGCTGGCCCTTCCAATGCGTCTTCACGCTCGACACCTCCGGACTGCTCACCGTCGTCGCCACCGAGCGGGAGTCCCGCGAGCAGATCGAGATCTCCATCCAGATCGGAGGGCTGTCCCAGGAGGCGGTCGACGAGGCCCGGGTCGCGATGAGCCGCCAGCGGATCGGCTGAGCGCGGGCAGGACGGGGGAAGCAGGCCGTGGTCTTCGACGAGACGCGCTACCGGCGCGAGGTGCTCGACGCCGGGTTGCCCGTGACCGAGGATCTGCGCACGCGCTACCAGTTGCCGCAGCACATCGACGGGCCCGCCGTCGCCGAGGCGGTCACTGCGGTCCGCGCCTGCTGGCGCCGCAGCCGCGCTCGGCTCAAGTACCGGCCGGTCATCGAGCAGTTGGAGGCCGGGTACCTCAGCCACCGGCCGCTTCTGGACGCGGCCGCGGCGGGGGACCCGGGACGGCTGCGAGCCGCCCTCGAGGCACACAGTCGGCGCGCGGAATCCGAGCGGACCCGGCTGCGCGCCGCTCTGCAGGAGGCCACGGGCGGGCTCGGCATGCTCGACGAGCGCACGGTTGCGGAGATCGCCGCCGCCCACCGGGTCCGGGAGGAACGGGTGAGAGACCTGCTGCCCGCGCTCGGGCTGCGTCTCGCCGAACCCGACCCGCTGCCGCGGACGGTTCCGCACCCCGCGTACGCGCGCTGCGGCCGCCAACTGGAGGTGCTCGGACTCAGGCACCTCGGCGACTTCCTCGCGACCGGCACACCCGGCGGGCGGACCGAGCAGCCCGTGCGCGTCTTCGACCGGCCCCCGGTCGGTGCGCCGGTCGTCGAGGCAGCGGCGCGCCGCTGGGGCCGCCTGCCGCACGGCGCCGCGCACACAGCCGCCCAGGCCGTGATCGCGGCCGTCCGCGGAGTGCTCACCGACCAGGGACCGGAGGGGCTCGCCCAGATCCTGCGCCATGAACTGGCGACCCCGCTGCGGACGCGGTACGCCGCCCGCGCGACGCCGTCGACGCTCCTCCGATACGTGGTGGACGAGCTGGCCGTCGCCGAGGAGGACGCGCGGCGACTGGTGTTCGCGGTGCTGCACGAGGCAGCCGGGGATCCGCTCTCGGAGCGGCTGCGCCGGCTGGCCGCGGAAGGGCGGCTCGCCGAGGCGGCGGCGGTGGCGGACCGGTTGCCGCCGGGCTCGCTCGCCGAGGACGTACGGCCACTGGCCGAGCATGTGCGCGAGAAACTCGCCGAGGCACGCGGGGTCGTGGAGCAGGCGCGCCGACTGCCGCCGACCGACGCGGACCGGGCCTGGGACCTGCTGGAACAGGCAGAGGCGGCAGTCCGCGACCTGCCGGTGATCGACACCGTGCGACAAGGGCTCGCGGTCCGTCCGGTGTCCGGTCTCACCGCGACCCGGGACGGCGCGGGCGTCACCGTCCGCTGGCGGCCCTCGCCGTCCACTCGGGGCGAGCCCGAGTATGTACTGCTGCGCAGTGAGCGGCGCCCGCCCCGCGATGTGGCCGACGGCACCGTGCTGCCGCTGACCGAGCCGCGTGCCACCTCGTACCTCGACGGCAGACCCCCTGCCTGCGTCCCGCTGTACTACGCGGTCGCCGTGCGCCGGGCCGCCGAACCCGGCAGCGCCCCCTCGCCGCTGCTGGTGGCGGGACCCGTCGTGCACTGGCCCGAGGTCGCGGGCGCCCGCCTGCGCCCCGGGGACCGTCAGATCGTCGCCGACTGGACCTGCCCGGAGGGCGCGCACGGCGTCGAGGTCGTCCGCACCGCGCCGGGTGGTGAGATCGTGACGGTCGCCGCCCGCCGCGACGGCTTCACCGATGGCGGGGTCTCGAACGCGACGACGTACGGCTACCGGATTCGAGTCGTCTACCGCACCGACGACGGACCGCCCGTACGCACGGAGGGCGTCCGGCGCACCGCCACGCCGCTCGCGCCGCCCGAGCCGGTCACCGACCTGGACATCCGCCTCGTCGACGGCCGCCTCCTGGCCCGCCTCGACCCGCTGCCGGACGGCGAGGTGCGCCTGTACGGGTTCCACGACGCGCCCCCGTGGCCGGCCGGCACCCGGCTGCGCACGACGGAACTCCCCGGGCGCCCGATCGTCGTGGAGCCTTCCCCGGAAGGGCTGCGGTTCACGCGGCCGGGCCGACTCACCCTGGTGGTCGCGGTCACGGTCGCCGGGGAACATGCCGTCGTCGGCGCACATGCGGCGGCCGCCGCGCCGGCCCTGGGCAGTCTCACGCTCACCCGGCACGGCGGCACGGGCGTGACCGTCGTCTTCGACTGGCCGCCGGGCAGCGGCGACGAGGTCGAGGTCGTCTGGCGGAGCACCGCCGCGGCGGTCGGTCGGCGACGCACGGTCACCCGGGCCGCCTACCGGCATGAGGCGGGCGTACGGCTGCCGGTCGCCGACGGCGACGGGGTGGACGTCGAGGTGCGGCCGATCGCCCTGCTCGGCGGGCTGGCCGCCTACGGAGAGCCGAGCACGGCGGCACTGCCACCGCGCATCGACGTCGACTACCGGCTGGAGCGGCACGGCCTGCCCGGACGCCGCACGGTCACCGCCGTGTTCACGGCACGCGCCACCGTACGAGCCGAGCGGCTGCTGCTGGTCCGTTCGCGCGGTCCGGTCCGGCCGCTGGAGCCCGCCGACGGGGAGGTCCTTGCGGCAGCCACCGACGTGACGCTCGGCCCGGGACACGACGTCCGACTGTCGGCGCGCCTGGCCCGCGGCCCGAGCGGCGGGCTGCGCTGCTTCGCCGTGGGCGAGTCGCTCGTCCTGCGTGACCCGCCGCCGCACACGCTCAAGGTCTCCTGAGGGGAGTGGACGTGCGAATGCCGTGGCGCCGCAGCTGGGTGTGCCCGCACTGCTTCCGGAGCATCTCCCGGGCACAGATCGCGTACGTCTGCGCGAGTGGTGCCGGCTGCGCCGAGGACCGGGTCCTCGCGTCCGCCGACCCACGGGCCGGTTCGGCGGTGTGCGGTACCTGCGGCCGTACCACCACCCGGCTCCGCTGCACCGCCTGTGCGGGCCGGCTGCCGGAGGGCTATCTGCGGGTCCCCGGCAGGCTGGTGGCGCTCGCCGGACCGGTCAGCTCCGGCAAGAGCACCTACATCGGCGTCCTCGTGCACGAGCTGCTGCACCGCCTCGGAGCCGAACTCGACGCCGCTCTGCTGCCCTGCGACGACGACACGATGGCCGACTACCACGAGCGGTACGAACGGCACCTGTACGAGGAGCAGCACACCGTCCCCAAGACCGCGGAGCACGACGCCGGGCGCCCCCTGGTGCACCGGCTCAGCCGCACCCGGCGGGGCCGTTTCGGGCGCACCCGCCGACGGGTGCTGACCCTCGTCTTCCTCGACACGGCGGGCGAGCACTTCGCCTCGCGCGACCGTATGGAGACCCAGCTGCGCTACTTCGCCGCGGCCGACGCCGTGGTCGTTCTCATCGACCCCCAGGACCTGCCCGGCGCACCCGTGAAGGGCGGTGACGGGGTGCCGGGCAGGTCGGGCGACGTACTGGCCCGGGTGCTGGGCCACTTGGGCGGCGGCAAGGTGACCGTGCCGGTCGCGGTCGCCCTCACCAAGGCCGACCTCCTGTGGCCGCACCTGCCGGACAACTCCCCGCTGCACCGCACCCGCCGCCCCGGCCCCGTCTTCGACGCCGACGACCGAGCCGCCGTCCACGCCGAACTGCAGGCCCTGCTGCGACACTGGCAGGAACACCAGCTCGACGCGCGGCTCCAGCAGTTCTGCACCGATTACCAGCTGTTCGCGCTGTCCACGCTGGGTACCGCGCCCCGGCAGGGCGGTGACCTCGGACTCGGCGGCGTGGTACGGCCGCACCGAGTGGAGGATCCCCTGATGTGGCTGCTGCACCGCTTCGGCGCCCTCGACCGGGGACGGGGGTGACACACATGGCCGGACAGGCGCACTACACGTCCGCCCCGCCCTCGGCGGACGCACCCCACGGCGGCTTCCGCTTCACCGCGGTCTCCCCGGCCGCCCGCCCCGCACTCGACGTCCTGCGCCCGCTGACAGGGTACGCGCGACCGCCGGGCACAAACCGGCAGGACGACTTTCCCGTGGCGTTCGCCTACGACCGGCCGACCGCCGACGTGGCCGTGCTGACCCGGACCTGCTTCACCGGCCAGGACTACAGCGGCCGCTGGGGCAACCACTTCTGCCACGTCCTGTGCGCCACCCCCGGTGAACTCGCGGGCCTGCGCCCCGTCGAGCTGTGGGACACCCCGCAGTGGTCTCCGTCGCCCGCGCCCGGCGACGGCCACGACCTGCCCGACCTCGCCGAACTCGTCCCCGGCAGCGCCGTCGGACCCGACCGCGTGGGCCGTCTGCTGGCCGGCACCGGCGACCCCGGCGTCCGCCTCCTGGAACGACTGCTCACCGCGGCCCTGCGGGCGCTGGCCGACGAGGGCCTCGGCGCGACCCTGGTCTCCTCGGACGCGGACCGTGTCCTCGACTGGATCGCCGCCGTCTCGTACACCCTGCCCGCGGGCCTGGCGGCCGAGCTGACGTTCACGACGTACACCGCGCGGCCGAAGGACGACCACCGCCATCTGATCGGGACGCGGCCGGAGACCGGGAAGCGGGCACCGGGTCCGGTGTTCGACCTCGACCGGCTGACCGCGGACGGCTGTCCGGAGCCCGGCCCGATGGCACGCTTCCTCGCGGACGCGTTGGGGAACGGGCGCCTCGACATCCTGGACACCGTGGCTGAGGTGTGGGACGCGGGACCTGCGGACGGCGTCGAGGCGGACGTACGGCGGCTGCGGACCGGGTGCGCGTTGCTCGCGCCGGACGGCGACGCGGGGGCTTTCGGCGGGGAGGGCTCCGGGCTCGCGGGTTTCGTACGCGCCGTCGTGGAACTGCGGCTCCAGGAGGCGGGCCTGACGCCCGAGCACCTCGGGAGAGCCGTCGCGCGTCATCTCGCCCACGGGACGGCACCCCTCGGCGAGGTACGGGCCGTGCTCGCTCCGTTGCCCGGCTCCTGCCGGCCGGCCGTCCTCGCCGGGGTGTTCGCCGCCCTCGAAGCCTCCGCCGAACTACGGACCGCCGCCCTGGATGCACAGGCGTGCGCGTCCCTCGTCTCTCTCGCGGACGAGGCTCCGGACGTGCTTGCCGGTGCCCCCGGCACCGCGCTGCACGTCCTGCGCCGGGCTCCCGCGGAACCATCGTCGGCCGCGCTGCGGATCCTGCGGCTGTTCCGGCAGGGGCTCTGGGAGGAGAAGGAGGTCTATGCGGCGCTGCGGGATCTGGTACGGGCCGAGGAGCCGGAAGCGGAGCGGGCGTCACTGCTGCCGTGGCGGCGCGGGGCGGCCCGGCAGAAGGAGTGAGCCGTGTCCAATCCCGTGGTCCTGCTGCTGGCGACCACCCTGCTGGTCGTCCTGATCGTCGGCCATGGCGTCCTGGTCACCCTGCCCAAGCTGATGTGGGCTCAACTGCACACCGTCTGGCGCACCTTCGGCCGGGCACCGCACACCCCACCCGACCCGGACGGCGAGCCGGCCGTGCCCGTCTACGCCCGGGTCATCGCCGCACGCGACCTGCGCGCGACCTGGTGGGACGGACTCGATCGGCACGAACGGCTGGTGAGCGAGGCCGACCGGTTCGTGGCCGACCTGGTCAGGGACGTGTTCCGCGGGCCGCGACGGGGCGGGAGCGACGGGCAGGGCTGCCTGACGCTTCTGCTGCGCCCACCCTTCCTGCTCACGACCGTCTTCGTCGTACTGACCGCGACGGCCTTCAGCCTCGTTCCGCTCCTGCTCACGCTGCTGGTGTGGGTGCTGTGCTGCGCTCTGTGGGCTCTGTGGTGGGCGGTGTGGGCGACGGTCGCGCAGGCGGGGCGCGCGCTGCGCGGCGGGCCGGCGCCCTGCCCGTACCCGGGTTGTGGACGCGTCGTCCACCGCCCGGTCAGGCAGTGCCCGACATGCCGGGCCGGACACCGGCGGCTGGTGCCCAACCGGTACGGCGCCTTCCGCCACCGCTGCCGCTGCGGCACCCGCCTGCCCGCCGTGCTCGGAGTGCGCCGCCTGGACGCGTGCTGTCCGCACTGCGGGAAGGCGCTGCCCGCCGGATACGAATGGGCGCGGGTCGTCGTGCTCGTCGGGGGCTCGACCGCACAGCGCGCCGCAGTGCACCGGCAGGCACTGGCCGAGCTGGGCGCCGCGCCCGGGGCCGAGCCGCCGCTCGTACGCATCGGCAAGACACCCCTGCTCTGGTACGACCCGCCTGGTGACGCGTACGGCAGTCAGGGTTCGGCCGCCGGTCTTGAGGTGGTGCGCCGGGCCCGCGGACTGCTGCTGGTGGTGGACGACCCTGCCGCGCACAGCGTCGACGTGCACGCCGTGACCCGGGTTCTGCACGTCGTGGCGGGACTGCCCGCGCGCCGCCGTCCGCGCCGGTTGGCCCTGCTGTACACCCGAGCCCTGCGGGGCGACGGCGCCGAAGTGCGGGTGCGGCTGGACGCGGTCGGCGGCGGTCACCTGCTGCGCGCGCTCGACGCCACGGGCATTGCGGTGCGCTGCGTTCCGGCCGCCGAGCTCGCGGGGACGGTGCGGTGGCTCGCCGGTACGGCCGGCACCGCAGGCTCCGGGGAGACCCCGGCGCCGCCCCGTGCGCGCCGACCGGAGAACCCGACGCCCCGCCCGGCCCGGTACCACGCCGCTCGCCGCACCCTGCTCCTCACCCATCTCGCCGGGTACCTGGTCCTGCCGGTCGCCCTGGTCCTGCTGGCGGCGGGCGTGCTGCCCTCGCACGCCCTCTTCGGAGTGCCCGGGAGATACGACAAGTGGCGGCGCCCGCTGGCCGACTCGGTCCACCAGGTCGACCTCACCGCGGCCGCCACCCGGGACTGGCCGAAGCTCAGCGAGAGTTACTCGGCGCCGGGACATCCGGCGTCCGCCGCTCTGCCGGGACACGCGGGTTACTGGTCGGTCAAGGGTTCGCCGGAGAAGGACAACTGGCTGAGGCTCGACTTCGGGATGCCGTTGCCGTTGAGCGAGGTCTCGGTGGACTTCGATCCGGACAGCGTCACGTCGTGGTCCCCGGGAGTCGACGTGGAGGGCCAGAACGGCGCCCAGACGTACTGGCTCACCAACACCCACCCCCACCGGCAGAAGCAGGGCGCCTACCTCACCAAGACGTACGGCTACGACGATTCCGTCCCGCGGGCCGTCGACTCCATCCGGATCGGTCTGAACTCCGGCCTCGACGGCAAGACCAGCGACGAGCAGCGGCTTCGGCTGCGCGAGTTCAACGTACGCTGGCGCAGCTCCGACGCCCTGCGCCTGCACCCGGCGGCCGACGGCCGGCTGGCCATCGAGAACGCCACCGCACGTGACCTCGCCATCACCGTACGGCCGCCCCGGCTGCCGGCGGGCTGGCGGGCGACCCTCGTCGGACGGCCGCCCCGGACACTCGCGGCACACGGCACGTACCAGGCACGCTGGCGGATCACGGCTCCCCGGGGGACCACAGGGCGTTCTCCCATCGCCTACGCCGTCGACGCGGGCGAGAAGGGGCAGACCGTGACGGCCCGCTGCCTGGCCCTCCTCACGGCCGCCCTGGACGCCGAACCGCTCTGCTGAGCCTTCCCACTGCGCTCATCGGTGCCCGAGCGGCCGGCTCAGGAGGACTCCGTCGGTTTCCCGTGGAGGCGTACCGTGCTCAGGATCTTCATGATCGTCGAGTCCGGCAGTTCGTCCTTGACGCCTGTGGCGCCGACGAGGCTCCATGCGACGAAGCCGCCCGCGGAGTTCCTGAAGCCGAACGTGACGGCCTTGCCGTCGCCCGCGCACCTGCCCTTCTGAGGCGTGTTCCTGGACCGGGCCCACGCGATGCTGCCCTTGACGCCGGACCTGGTCGTGTACGGCTGCGCCGTCCTGTCGCGGACGATGCTCTTCCTGTCCGGCTGCGTGTAACCGCCGTACACCCACAGGTCCGCCAGGCTCAGGGCGACTTCCGCGGTGCTCCTGGAGCCCTTTGAGCCCTTGGTGCCCGCCATCGCCAGACCGGTGCTGTCCATGCGCCCGTCCTTGTCGTCGTCGGACAGGCACCAGTTCTCCCGGAGGATCGCAGGAGCGCTCATGACGATGACGGTCTTGCCCCAGTTGGCGGGGTTGCTGTAGTCGACCGTGCTGTCGTCGAAGCCGATCAGCATGTCCGGTGGCCGGACGTCCCAGCCCGGCGGTACATCGAAGGCCGTGCCCCACTTTGGGTTGACGACGACCTTCCAGCCCGGGACGGTCGGCCGCTCGGTCTCGGTGCTGTGCGGCTTGGGGGACGCCGGCGCCGAGGTTGTCACGCTCTTCGAGGCAGCCGTCGGCGCTTTGCTGTTTCCGCCGCCCCCGGCATGGTCGTCCTTGGCGCCGCCCAGGAGCAGGAAGCCGCTCAGGCCGACGGCCGCGACCACGGTCGTGGCCGCGGCGACCGCGACCACCTTTGCCCGGTTTCCGCCGCCGGGCGGCTGCGGCCACGGCGGTCGTTGGTACGGGTCCTCGCTGTGAAGGTTCCGCTCGTCCTCGGGCGGCTGTCCTGACCACATGCCTGAAAACCATAGTCCGGGGTAGTGCGGTTGTGCTCACGCTCTTCCGTTGCCGCGGGGTTTCCCAAGCTGCCGGACAAGCTGGGCAGTCGCCCTGACAGGCGGCATCGGCCGACAGAGCCTGTTCACGCTACGGTGGTCCGGCGCCGTGCGCCAGGAGGGAGCAGGCCGTGGTGAACCCACTCGAACTGCTCCTGGGCATCGCCGTGCTGGTGGTGGTGACCGTCGGCCACAGCGTCTTCGTGATCCTGCCCCGCCTCGTGTGGACCCCGCTGCGCGCCGTGTGGCGGACGTTCGGCCGAGCCCCGCACGTGGTGCCCGATCCCGGCGGAGAACCGGCCGTCCCTGTCTACGTCCGCAGCATCGCGCCGAGAGACCTGCGTGCTGCCTGGTGGGACGGTCTGGTCGGGCAGCGACACCCGGTGGGCGAGGCCGGGCAGTTCCTGAGGCCCGACGTGCGCAGGGGACGGGGCTGCATACTGCTCTTCCTGCGCCCGGCCTTCCTGCTCGCGACCGTCGCCGTCGTACTGACCGCGGCGGCCCTGAGCATCCTTCCCCTGCTGTTCTCCCTCCTGTTCTGGGCGTTGTGCGGTGCGCTGTGGACGCTGTGGTGGGCGGTGTGGGCCGCACTCGCGGGGTTGGGCAGGGTGCTGCGCGGGCCCGCGCCCTGCCCGCACACAGATTGCGGGCGCGTCATCGACCGTCCGGTGCGCCTGTGCCTCACTTGCGGCGCCGCACACCACCGGCTGGCACCCGACCGGTACGGCGCCCTGTACCGCCGTTGCTGGTGCGGCACCCGCCTCCCCGCCGTGATCGGCGTCCGCCGCCTGGCCGCACGCTGCCCGCACTGCGCGAAACCGCTGCCCGCCGGATACGACCGGGCGCGGGTCGTGGTGCTCGTCGGCAGCCCGGCCGCACAGCGCGGCGGCGTGTACCGGCAGGGACTGGCCGAACTGGGCGCCACGCCCGGGAGCGAGCCGCCGCTCGTGCGCGCCGACGGGCGGTCCCTGCTCCTGTTCGACCCGCCTGGGGATGCGTACGGCAGCCAGGAGTCGGTCGCCGTACTGGACGTCCTGCGCCAGGCCGACGGACTGCTGCTGGTGGTGGACGACCCCGCCGTGCACAGCGCCGCCGTGCACGCCGTCACCCGTGTCCTGCACGTCGTGGCCGCCCTGCCCGCGCGCCGCCGTCCGCGCCGTCTCGCGCTGCTGCACACCCGTGCCGCACGGGGCGACGACACCGCCGTCCGCGCCGAGCTGGCGGCGGCCGGCGGCGGTCATCTGCTGCGTGCCCTCGACGCCACCGGCATCCCGCTGCGCTGCGTCCCCGCCTCGGTTCTCGCGGGAACGCTGTGGTGGCTGGCCGGCGACGGAGGGCTCCCGGGCCCCGGCGCGAGCATCACGCCACCGCCCGTGCGCCGTCCGGAGAACGCCCTGCTCCGCTTCCCCCGCCACCGCGTCGCCCGCCGCACCCTGCTGCTCACCCACCTCGCCGGATACCTGGTGATACCGCTGGTCCTGGTCCTCCTGGTGGCGGACGAGGTACCGTCGGACGCAGTCTTCGGCGTGCCCGGCGCGTACGACAAGTGGCGGCATCCGCTGCGGGGTTCGGTCCGTCAAGTCGACCTCATGGCCGCCACCACCTGGGACTGGCCCAAGCTCGGCGCCGGTTATTCGGCTCCGGGGCACCCGCCCTCCGCGGCGCTCCCGGGCCACCCGGGGTACTGGTCGATCAAGGGATCTCCACGAGACTACAACTGGCTGCGCGTGGACTTCGGCCTTCCACTGCCGCTGAGCGAGGTCACGGTGGACTTCGACCCGGACAGCGTCAAGCGGTTCTTCCCACCGAGCCTCAGCGTGGACGGCCAGGTCGGCACCCGCGCGGTCCCGGCTCCGTTCGAATACGCTCACTACAAGGACGAGGACGGTCAGTTCAGCGGCCTGGACTTCCCCTTCGCCACAACCGTCGACTCCCTTCGTATCGGCATCAGCCCTCTGGTGGAGGGCGGTGACGAAAAGCAGTTCCGCATGCGCGAGTTCAACGTTCGCTGGATCAGCTCGGACGCGCTGCGCCTGCACCCGGCGGACGGCGGCCGGCTCGGCATCGAGAACGTCACGGGCCGCTCTCTCGCCATCGACGTGCGGGCACCGCTGCTGCCCGCGGGCTGGCACGCCACCCTCGTCGGGCACCCGCCCCGGGTGCTTGGGGCGCACGACACGTACGAGGCCCGCTGGCGGATCACGGCGCCGCAGGGGACCTCGGGCCGGGCTCCGATCGCGTACGCCGTCGATGCCACCGAGGACGGTCACACGGTCACGTCACGCTGCCTGGCCCTGCTCACAGCGGCCGGCCGGACCCGGCCGCTCTGCTGACCGCGTCACGGCCGCCAGCGTGGGCCGGCGAAGTCCTCGAGTGCCGCGGCGAGTTGGGGACCGACCTGCGAGGTCGTGCCGAGCGACAGGACGAAGTACCAGCCTTCGCCCATCCGGGCGCGGCGTGGCGGGCGCGGAGCTGTGGGCAGCAGACGTACCTGGAGCGCGTAGAAGCGCATGTCCCGACCCCGAATGACGGCGCGGCGTGCGGTGATCTCCTCGATACCGTGCCACGCGTAGGAGCGGCGTCTACGCCCGATCACCGAGGTGATCGCGTCCCGTGTCAGCTCCAGCTCCACCGGCCGGCGCGGCATGAGGAAGCCGACCACGGTGACCAGAGCACCGGCGAACGGCCAGAACACCACGACCAGCCAGTTCACGGGCTCCTGCCATTGGCCGCTCACGGTGAAGCGGACGAGGAAGACGCCGGTGATGGGTCCCACCGCCGCCCAGTGCGCCAGCGGCAGCCTCCGGGACCGGCCACGGACGTGGTAGCTGCCCGCGGTCCGTTCCACGGTGAAGTCGCGGGAGTCCGCGAGTACTGGTACGCGCGGCTTCACGAAGACGGGCATGGCGCTTCCCCGCCGCCGCGCGCTGTGGGCGGCGAGATGCTCCTGGAGCCGCCGGTTACGGAAGCGGTAAGTGCCCCCGGACAACTGCAGCAGGCCCGCCGTACGGGCGTCCCCGAGGAACCTCATCAGCGACCAGGGCACCCGTCCGGCCGCGGCCAGCGAGCATTTTGCGAGGATCCAGCGGCTCCACGGACTGAGCAGCACGAACATCGCCGAGGCGCCCGCCCAGGCGGCGATGGCCGGCCACCAACTGCCCGACCCGTGTGCGTCGAACGCGAAGTCCGCGCCGGCACCGAGGCCGATCAGCGGGGCCACCAGCGTCAGTGTGGTGACGAGCGCGCTCTGTTCGCCGCGCAGGAGTTCGCCGGGGGTGGCGGCGTCGACAGTGTCGGCGGGAGCCGCGTACACGATCATGAGCAGGGCGGGCAGCACACCGCCGATCCCGAGTGTGATCAGGAGGAAGTCAGGCGTCACGAAGACGTACAGGACGAGGAGCAGCACGACCAGGGCGGGCCCACCGGCGAGTGCCGCCAGGCGCGCCCGCGGGCCCACCCGCGCATGCCGGTCCACGGAGCGCAGGGCATGGATGAACAACAGCGGGTTCACGCTGCGGCGCGGCTCGGCGAGCCGCTGGCCGAACCAGCCATAGGTCACGGTCCGGGCGAGGGCGGCGAGGATGACGCCGCCCGTCACGTCGTACGTCACGCCGAGACCGCCCAGCGGATTGCTCTCGGCGTAGCCGGACATGAGCGCCCTGATACCGACGGAGATCAGAATGCCGGTCGTGAGGAGCGCGGGCAGCGCCAGCAGCAGGGGCAGCGGTGCTGCGTACAGCCGCCACCAGGCCAGTTCGGACTCCTCGCGGCGGCTCAGCAGCAGCGCGAGGTACGACAGCCAGGCGTCGGCCCGATCGGCCTCCCAGGCGCGGGGCGGGTGCAGACGGCCGGGGTCGGGCGGACGGGCCGGAAACGCGGCGGGCACGATGCGGTCGAGCAGATGCGCCTCGACCGCGTCCCGGTCCGGAAACCGCTCCTGGTCCGCCAACTCACCGGGATCGGCCGGATGTCGCTCGTAGGCGCGGCGCACCAGCCACACCATCAGCGGACTGTTCAGAGCCCACGCGACCGGCGCGGAGGGTTCCTTCCGAAGGGTCTCCAGCAGAGGGGCCCAGGCGGCGGCGCGAGCCCGGGGCCTGGCCTGGCGCAGGTATTCCGCGACCTCGTCGGGGCGCAGCGGCAGCGATTCGATGACCGTGGCGTGCCGCAGCCCTTTGCCCTCCTGGTCGAGGCCGGCGTATTCGGCCGTGCGGGAGACCAGTACGACGTCCCCTTGACTGCCGAGGCCGGCGTTGAGGGCGTCGAGGGCCTCGGCGCGGCGGTGCCTGGGCAGTTCGTCGAGGCCGTCGAGGACGGGCAGCACACGCCGCTCCCGGACGAGCCGTCGGGCGGGATGGACGCCGTCCACGGGCGGCAGACCGGGGTGGTCCTGCCGCAGCCGGTCCACAAGCCACTCGGCCAGCGGCTGCCGACGGGTGTCCCAGGACTCCAGCGACAGCACGAGCGGGATCGGCACGTCGTCCTCGCCCTGAGTGAGCCGCCGGGCGAGGAGTTCGAGGGTGAGCAGTACGGAGAGCACGGTCTTGCCTGACCCGGCGTTGCCCAGCACGACCAGCCGCCGCCGGGGCTGGAGCCTGAGGAAGGTCCCGGCGATGGTGTCGGCCCCGGAGCCCACGGGCACGTAGTTCCCCGCGGACGCGACTCGTCGGCTGGGCGTCCAGCGCACGGGCAGCGGCTCGGGATCGGTCATGTCCCAGGCGTCGGCCTCGGCACGCCACCGGAACAGGAGACTCCGTGCGAGCCTGCGCTCGGCCGCGGCCAGCGGAGCGTCGTCATCGTGAGGCGGGGGCTCCATGCGCAGCGTCAGATTGAGATCGCCTTCGAGGATCCCGATCTGGATCAGATAATCGGCTGTGCAGTCGACCGCGGTGTTGGTGATGTGCGGCCCACCGCCGGAGTCCCTCGTCATGTATGTCCGCCCCCGTTGTCGGCCTTCCCACTGTACTCATCCGCCGCCCCCGGCCGGAGCCCAGAACCACACGCTCCGGTTCGGCCGGGCCCGCCGCGAACACGGCGCCTCGCCAGGGGACTTCCGCTGCCGGCGCGGAATTCCGCTCGGGTCCCCGTGGAGGCGTACCGTGCTGAGGGTCTTGATGATCGTCGGGTCCGTCCTGGTGGTCGGCCTTCTGCCGACCGGGTGTCTCAGGGCGGCAAGGTCGACTACTGATCGTGGACGAGGCGCAGTTCCTGGCGCCGGAGCAGCTCGATCGGTTGGCGCGGGTCCGCGCGGGTCGTGGACGAGCTGGACCTTGATGTCTTCGCCTTCGGTATCACCACCGACTTCCGCACCGAGCTCTTGCCGGGCTCGCGGCGGCTGATCGAGCTGGAGGTCGGCTACGGGGTGTTGTGCCGACGGCACCATCTGCGCCGATGGCCTCCGACTGAGCGCGCACTCAGCCCACGCGGGAGACCTGAAACCCGGAACTGTCCCCGCCCACACGGGGGTTGAGTGACCTGTCACCGCTCCTCGTGGTCGTATCCGCTGAGGAGTTCGACGCCGCGGAGCAGGGCGGAGTGGTCGAGGTCCGCCTCTCCACGGGCCACGGCCGATGCCACGAACTGGGCGGCGAGGCTGCCCAGGGGGATGGCGGCGCCGATCGCGCGGGCGGTGTCGGTGACGATGCCCAGGTCCTTGTGGTGCAGGCCCATCCGGAAGCTGGGTGTGTAGTCGCGCTCGAGGAAGTTGGCCTTCTTGCGGGCGAGGGCGGTGGAGCCCGCCATGCCGCCGCCGATGACGTCGAGGGCGGCTTCGAGGTCCACCCCCGACTTCTCGAGGAAGACCACCGCTTCCGCGCACGCCTGCAGGTTGATCGCGAGGACCAGCTGGCCGGCGGCCTTCACCGTCTGGCCGCGGCCGTTCGGACCGCAGTGCGTGATGGTCCTGCCGAGGGCCTCGAAGACGGGCTTCGCCGCCGCGAAGTCCTCCGCGTCCCCGCCGACCATGATCGACAGGATGCCGTCGACCGCACCGGGCTCCCCGCCCGCCACGGGCGCGTCCAGAACCCGGATCCGGTGCTCGGCGGCTTTGCCCGCCAGCGTGATCGCGTGCTGCGGGGCGATGGTGGACATGTCGATCAGCAGCGTCCCCGGGCGGGCGTTGGCCAGGATGCCGTCGGCGCCGAGAGCGACCTCCTCGACCTGCGGAGCGTCCGGCAGCATGGTGATCACCACGTCGGCCTCGCGGACCGCCTCGCGGATCGACGCCATGGGCCGGCCGCCCGCCGCCCGCAGCGGCCCGTCCCTGCCGTCACTGCGGTTCCATCCGTACACGGTGTGGCCGGCTCGGCACAGGTTGACAGCCATCGGGCTGCCCATGGTGCCAAGGCCGAGGAAAGCGATCGTCTTCAACGTGAACTCCTTGGTGACAGCGGGTGAAAGCGCAGGCGGAGCGGGTTTCAGGGCAGGAGCAGCCGCTCCAGGTCGGCGGGCGGCCTGCGGCCCACGAGGGAACGCAGCGCCGTCCAGGAGCCGGTGTCGCCGGCGAGGATCCCGCCCAGCAGATCACCGCTGTCCTGGCGGAGCAGGATCTTGGCGTAGCGGTCGGTGTCCTCGGCGAAGACCGCTTCGAGCGTCTGTCCGTGGTCGAGACGCGTGGCGCCGAAGGTGGCGATCCGCACGCCGAGCAGCTTGAGCGCGGTCGATGTGTCGGTGCCGTCGAACGGCTCCGGGGTCCGCCCCGTCAGCTGGCGCGCGACGCTGTCGGCCATGCGGTACCCGGGAGCGACCAGGCCGTGGCAGCGTCCTCGCACGCAGGCGCACTCGCCGACGGCCCACACCCGCTCGTCGGCGGTGCGGCAGAGATCGTCGACGACGAAGCCACCCCGCTCGCCCCGCTCGAGCCCGGCGGCGTCGGCCAGTTCGTCACGCGGCCGCACGCCCGCGGCGAACACCACCACGTCGGCTTCCAGCACCGTCCCGTCCGAGAGCGTCACCGCCCGCACCGCCCCGTCCGCCCCGGCCTCGATCGACGCCGTGGCCGTGGCGCAGTGCACGCGCAGGCCGAGCTCGGCGACCCGCCGGTGCAGCACGCGCGCGGCGCCCGCGTCGAGCTGCGCCGGCATCAGATGCGGGGCCGTCTCGACGACATGGGGGCGCATCCCCAGCAGGCGCAGGGCGTTCGCCGCCTCCAGACCGAGCAGCCCGCCCCCCACGACGACGCCCGGCCGCCCGGGGGAGGCGGCGGCGCGCAGGGCGTCGAGGTCGTCGAAGGTGCGGTATGTGAAACAACCCGGCAGGTCGTGGCCGGGAACCGGCGGGACGAACGGGCGTGAACCGGTGGCCAGGACCAGCGCGTCGTAGGAGATCCGCTCGCCGTGGACGGTCTCGACGCTGCGGGCGGTCCGGTCCACCGAGACGACGGGGCAGCCCAGAAGAAGGTCCGTCCGAGGGTCGCTCAGGAAGTCCGCTGCCACCAGAGTGAGGTCGGACTTGCTCTTGCCGTCCAGGTACGAGGACAGGCTGACCCGGTCGTAAGCGGGATGGTGCTCTTCGGCCACGACGACGACGCGCCAGGTCCGCTCGGTGTCCAGGACCCTGAGCTGCTCGACGAGTCGGTGGCCGACCATGCCGTGTCCGACGACGAGGAGTGTCCGCGTCATGATGCCTTCTCCCTTTCCCTTTCCTTCTCCCTTTCCTGCCGGGATGCGCGCGCCCAGACGCGGCACAGTTCCTCCACCGGCCCGGTGCAGCCGCCGCAGCCCGTGGTGGCGCGGGTCGTCTTCGCGAGTTCCGTGACGGTGCGGGAGCCCGCCCGCCACGCCGCCAGCAGCGTCTGCTCCGACACGTTGCCGCACAGGCAGACCGGAGCGTTCCCGCCGCCCGCGGCACTGCCCGACGCCGGGCCGGCAGGCAGGTCCAGCAGCAGCCCGAGCCGGTCGGAGGGAAGCCGCTGTCCGCGTCTGTGGAGGAACCCGATGGT
This sequence comes from Streptomyces sp. NPDC050121, assembly GCF_044460385.1. Classification (NCBI taxonomy): domain Bacteria; kingdom Bacillati; phylum Actinomycetota; class Actinomycetes; order Kitasatosporales; family Streptomycetaceae; genus Streptomyces; species Streptomyces sp. NPDC050121. The sequence continues at coordinate 161,331 of NZ_JBITJV010000021.1, forward strand.
CGCGATGGCCTGCGGCAGGCCGAACAGCACGGCGGCCACGACACGTTCGTCCCGCAGGGCGAGACGGACGTACCTCCGGTTGGCCCGGTCGGTGAGGCCGATCTGCCGGGTGCCGGGCCGGTGCAGATCGGCGGGCGAGCCGATGGCGGCCACGTCCGCGACATCGGTGCGCAGCCGCAGCGCGGACGGGCGCGGCCGATAGGTCACAGCATGTCCGGCGAGGATCTCGGCGAGGGCCTCGGCCTGCTCCCAGGCGACCTGGGGACCGTCGGCGAGCCGGCCGTCGTGGGCGGTGCTGTCACCGATGGCGTGCACGTGGGGGTCGCTGGTGCGCAGCCGGTCGTCGACCACGGTGCCGACGCGGACGTCCAGACCGCAGGCGCGGGCGAGCCGTGTGTCGGGGGCGGTCCCGGCGCACAGGACGACCGTCTCGGCGCGCAGTGTCGTTCCGTCGTCCAGCCGGAGTCGGCCCGGCAGACGGCCCACGGCCGTTCTCCCGCCGAGCACGGTGACCCCGGCCCGCTCCAGCCGCTCGGAGAGCATGCCGCTGCACGTCTCGCCCAGCCGTGTGTACAGGGGATGAGGGGTGGCGCAGACCAGGGTGGCGTCGACGCCGCGAGCGGCGAGCGAGGCCGCGGTCTCCACCGCGAGGGGGCCCTCACCGAGGACGGCCGCGCTCTCTCCGGTGACCGGCGGTGTGCCCGAGGCCGGACCCGGGGCGACGACGCCGTCCGTCAGGCGTCCCGCGGAGTCGACCAGACCGGGAATGCCGGGGATCAGGGGGCGGGCTTCGACAGCGAGGACGAGGGCGTCGTAGGAATATGTGGCGGGCGCGCCGTTCACCTGCGCGAGGACCCTGCGCCGTGCCCGGTCGACGGAAGTCACCACCGTGGCCGGTCCGGCCCCCAGTACGGTGACCGCGCCGTCGAAACCGTGGTGCCGCAGGCGGTCCACGAGCCGCTGGGCTGCCGGACCGTCGCCGACGACAAGTACATTGCTCAACGTGTCACTCCTGGTGGGGGGTTATCCGCACGGCGCACACCTTGAACTCGGGCATGCCGCTGCGCGGGTCCAGAGCCGGGTGGGTGAACAGGTTGGCCCGGCCCGCGGCCGGAAAGTGGAAGGGCACGAACACGGTGTCCAGGCGCATCGTCGCGTCCAGCCGGACCCGGGCCGTCATGCTGCCGCGCGCGGAGACGACCATCGCGAGGCCGTGTTCGGTCAGCCCGCAGTGGGCCGCGGTGTCGGGGTGGACTTCGAGGAACGGCTCGGGAACCGCCTCGCGCAGCTCCGCGACGCGACGGGTCTGGGAACCCGACTGATAGTGCGCCAGAACCCGGCCGGTCGTGGCGTAGAGGGGGTAGGCGGAACTGATCTCCTCGGCCGGCCCCCGATGGTCCACGTCCGCGAACCGGGCCCTGCCGTCGGGGTGTGCGAACCGGTCCAGGAAGAGCCGCGGCGTCCCCGGGTGAGCGCCCTCGGTGTCGGGGCAGGGCCAGTGCAGGCTCTCCCCGGCGTCCAGCCGCTCGTAGGAGATGCCGGAGTAGTCGGCCCTGCCGCCACGGGACGCGGCACGCAACTCCTCGAACACCTCTCGGGGCTCGGTCGGGTAACGGCCCGCCGGTTCGCCCAGCCGTACGGCGAGATCGTGCAGGACCCGAAGGTCACTGCGCACCTGCGGCGGGGGCGGCAGCAGCGAACGGCGGCGCAGTACCCGGCCTTCGAGGTTGGTCAGGGTTCCCTCCTCCTCGGCCCACTGCGTGACCGGCAGCACCACATCGGCCATACGGGCCGTCTCCGAGGGGACGAAGTCGGCCACGACCAGGAGATCCAGTGACGCGAGCCGTTCGCTCACGTGCGAGGCGTGCGGGGCCGAGACCGCCGGGTTGGAGCCGAAGACCAGCAGTGCCCGTGGCCCGTGCTCGCCGCCCAGCGCGTCCAGCAGTTCGTAGGCGCTGCGCCCGGGGCCCGGCAGCTCGTCCGGCGACACCCCCCACACCCGGGCGACATGGGCGCGCGCGGCCGGATCGGTGAGGGCGCGGTAGCCGGGCAACTGGTCGGCCTTCTGACCGTGTTCCCGGCCGCCCTGGCCGTTGCCCTGCCCGGTCAGGCATCCGTAACCGTTGCCTGGCCGCCCCGGCAGGCCGAGGGCGAGCGCGAGGTTGACGAACCCCGCGACGGTGTCGGTGCCGTTGCTGTGCTGCTCGACGCCCCGACCGGTCAGGACGTAGGCGCTGTCGGCCTCGGCGAGCATCCGGACCGCCCGGCGCTGCGCGCTCGCCGGCACACCGGTGACCTCCTCGACCCGCTCCGGCCACCATGCCATGGCCCGTCGCGCCGCCGAGCCGAAGCCGTGGGTGCGCTCGTGGACGTAGTCCTGGTCCACCAGCCCCTCCGCCACCGCGACGTGCAGGAGACCGAGGGCGAGCGCGAGGTCGGTGCCGGGCGTCGGCTGAAGGTGCAGTGCCGCGCGCCGGGCCGTGGCGGTACGCCGGGGATCCATGACGATCAGTCGGGCCTGGTCGAGGTGCTGCATCAGGGGCGGCATGGTCTCGGCGACGTTCGCCCCCGCCAGCAGCACGGTCTGCGCTCCCCTGAGGTCGGCGACGGGGAAGGGCAGGCCCCGGTCCAGCCCGAACGCCGCGTTGCCGGCGGCCGCCGCGGACGACATGCAGAAGCGGCCGTTGTAGTCGATCTGGCTGGTGCGCAGGGTGAGGCGGGCGAACTTGCCCAGCAGGTACGCCTTCTCGTTGGTCAGGCCACCGCCGCCGAACACCGCCACGGCGTCCGGGCCGTGCTGGGCGCGGATGCCGCGCAGGCCCCGCGCCACGGTGTCCAGCGCCCTCTCCCAGGAGGCCTCCCGAAGACGGCCGTCCGCGCCGCGCACGAGGGGCCGGGTCAGCCGGTCGGCGGTGTGCAGGACCTCGGGGGCCGTCCAGCCCTTCTGGCACAGCCGGCCCCGGTTGACCGGGAAGTCCCGCGGCCGCACCTTGACCCCGACGTCGAGGTCACCGTGCAGTTGGGTGGCGCACTGCAGCGCGCAGTACGGGCAGTGGGTGTTCGCCTCGGGTATCGGCGCGGGCAGGTCAGACACGGCTGGCTTCCTTCACTGCGCCCGTGGCCCGCCTGCGTGCGCTCGGGACGCGGCGGAGGTAGACGGACCTGAGCACGGCCAGGCACAGCGCGTAGTAGGCGAGGAAGGCGACGAAGGCGGGGATGCCGGAGCCGGATCCGTCGGTGTAGGACAGCTTGAACGCGAGGTTGATGGCGGCCCCGCCGAGCGCGCCGACGGCGCCGGCGATGGCGATGACCGCGCCGGACAGGCGCCGCGCCCGGGCGAAGGCGTCACGGGCGTCGCGGCCGGAGGTGACCTCGTCCTCGGCCTTCTTCGCGAACAGCGCCGGGATCATCTTGTACGTCGAGCCGTTGCCGAGGCCGCTGAGGACGAACAGGGCGGTGAAGCCGGCGACGAACAGTGCGAAGGAGTTCGCCTCGGCTGCCACGATGAGCACGGCGGTGGCGGCGCCCATGCCGAGGAAGTTCCAGAACGTCACCCGCGCGCCGCCCATGCGGTCGGCCAGCAGGCCGCCCAGCGGACGGGTGAAGGATCCCAGCAGCGGCCCGAGGAAGGTGTAGCCGACGGCTTCCCGTGGCGAGGCGCCGAACTCGTTCTGCAGGACCAGGCCGAAGGCGAAGCCGTAGCCGATGAACGAGCCGAACGTGCCGATGTAGAGCAGCGAGATCAACCAGGTGTCGCGGTCCCGCGCCGCCTCGCGCCGGGTGCCGGGCTCGGAGCGTACGGCGTCGACGTTGTCCATCTTCCACGCTGCCAGCAGCGCGACCAGCACGATCACCGGCAGGTACACGGCGGCGACATAGGAGGGGTGGGTGTCGCCCGCGACGGAGATCACCAGGAGTCCGATGAGCTGGACCGCCGCCACGCCGAGGTTTCCGCCGCCCGCGTTGAGGCCGAGCGCCCAGCCCTGGTGGCGCCGCGGGTAGAAGGCGGTGATGTTGGTCATCGAGGAGGCGAAGTTGCCGCCTCCCACCCCTGCCAGGGCGCCGACCAGCAGGAACACCCACAGCGGGGTGCCGGGCCGCTGCACGAAGTACAGCGCCGAGAACGCCGGCACCAGCAGGATGCTCGTCGCGAACACCGTCCAGTTCCGGCCGCCGAACCGGGTCACGGCACGGCTGTAGGGCAGCCTCAGCAGGGCGCCGACGACGGTCGGCGTGGCCACCAGGAGGAACTTCTCGCCGGAGCCGAAACCGAGACCGATCTCCGGGGACATGAACAGGACGAGGACGGACCACAGGGTCCACACCGAGAATCCGACGTGCTCGGACAGGACGGACAGGACGAGGTTGCGGCGGGCGATCAGACGGCCTCCCGCCTGCCAGGCGTCCTCGTCCTCGGGATCCCAGCCGATGAGCCAACTGCCCTGTCGGGCAGATGTGTGAGCCATGTTCACTCCGAGTGCGTGACGGGCTTCGTGGGCACGGACAGGCCCCGGCGAGGGTTGCTCGCCGGGGCCCGGCGTTTCGGCTTGCATGGTGGTGCGGTGGTGCGGTGACGCGGTGACGCGGTGACGCGCGACGGGTCAAAGACCTCAGAAGCTGAGGTCCAGCGCCTTCACCTTGTCCCGGTCACGGTCCGGGTGGCTGTCGGGGAAGACGAAGCAACGGGTGTTCTTGAGCTTGTTGTTCTCGACCTTGGCCGTGGAGAAGATCACCACCGGGACCCGCTCGCCCTTGTTGAGGAAGTCCGCGCGGAAGTCGATGATCGGTGCGTCCTCGCCCCAGCGGCCCAGGAAGTCGTCCACGACGTCCTGGTCGGCGTAGATGTGCCGGATGTGGTGACCGACGTAGGTGTCCGGCTGTTCGCTCGCCCCGACGATCGCGATGTCCTTCCAGTTCGCGTGGGCGACCGTGCCGTCCTCCTCGATGAGGTGGATGGCGACGGGGCAGTTGTCGTAGTAGGCCTGGATGAACGCGACGGCGTCCTCACCGGCCGGCGTGTAGGACTCGCTGGACCGGTCGACCTGGTCGATCCACGCCTGGGCGGTGGAGGAGCCCTCGCCCGGCGCGGGGGAGGGGCTCGGGTGGGTGGTGACCGGGCGCAGGGCCCAGAAGCCGTAGGTGGCGCCGTCGACCGTCCCGAAGCCGACGTTGGCGTACCCGGAGGGGAACTCGGGGTTGGTGAAGGCCACCTCCAGGTTCTCCACCGGCGTCTGGGCCTTCACCAAGGCGTCGTGGCCGTCGATGCCCAGGACGTCGGCGAGCCTGCTGCCGGCCGTGGCCCCGTCCCGCAGAAGCTCCGTGGCGGCCTTGTTGGCCAGCACCACCGTGCCGTCGGCGTCGGTGACCAGCATGCCGGGAGAGGCCCAGTTGAACAGGTCGAGAAGCTGCTCGGAAGAAGGGTGCTTCGACATGGTGTCTGTCTGCCTTTCTCTGGGTTACAGAACCTTGCGGCTGTAGTTGAAGACCTGACCGGTGGGTCCGTTCGACGGGAACTCGGCGATGGCGACGATCCACTCCGCCACGGTGCGCGGCGACTTGAGCCAGTCCGTTCCGAATCCCGCGTTGATGGCGCGAAGGATCTGCTCGTTCATCTCGCCGTCCAGCCCGGCCATCGTCATGGCGGTCGCCACGGGGCCGGGACGTACCTCGTTCGCCACGACACCGTCGTCGGCGAACTCGACCGAGCACGCTCGCATCAGGGTGGTCATCGCGGCCTTGCTGGCCGCGTACGCCCAGCGTTCGGGCCGGTAGCCGTTGGCCAGGCTCGCCCCGACGAACGTCAGGGAGCCGCCGCCGGCCTGCTTGAGCAGCGGAGCCGTCGCCTGTACGAGGTTCAGCGCCGTGCGTACGTTCGTCTCGTAGGTGTCCGCCGCCACCTGCCACTCGACCTTGACGAGGTCGACCGGATCCGGTGAGAGGCCGGCGTTGAGCACCACCGCCCCGACCCCCTCGGCGAGGGCGGCGCCCGTCGAGGCGAGAGCGGCGCGCACTGCCTCGCCGTCCCGCACATCGGCGACGAGGTCGACGTAGCCGCTCTCCTCGTTGAGGGCGGGGTTGCCACGCCGGGACAGTCCGACGACGGTGTACTGCCTGCGCAGGAACTCCGTCGCGACGGCCGCGCCGATCCCGGACGAGGTGCCGGAGACCACCGCCACCCGGGAAGCGTCCTGCCCCATCAGGCGGCCTGGAAGACGGTCGTGTCGATGGCCTTCAGGGTGCGCATCGACTCGATGGTGATGACGCCCGGGTCCAGCTTTTGACCGTGCAGGCGCTCGATCTCGATGACCATCTGGACGAACTGGAGACTTGTCACCGCGCCCGACTGGATGAGGTCGGTGTCTTCCTGGATGTCGAGCGGCTTCTCGTGGAGGCCGTCGAGCCACTTGCGCAGCGAGGTTATCTTGCTTTCCACTGTGCCCTCTTCCTCTTACTTTGTCCTGAACTCCACGGAGAAGTCGGTGGGATGGGAGAACGACTGGCTCTCCATGCCGAGGCGGTCGCGGGTGACGACCACGTCCGAGCAGCGCCGGACGATCTCCTCGATGAGCAGTGAGAACTCGGTCTTGGCGAGCATGGCCCCCGGGCAGGCGTGCGCTCCGACCGCGAACGGGATCGAGCCCTTGCGGCTCCTGCCGGTCTCGAACCGGTCGGGGTGGTCGAAGACCCGCGGGTCACGGTTGGCTCCGGCGACCGAGGCCAGCACCGCCGAGTGCCGCGGCACCCGCACGCCCTGAACGGTCAGGTCCTCGGCGGCGAACCGAACGATGGTCTGCACGGGCGGGTACAGCCTGAGGGTCTCTTCGATGTAGTCGTCCCGGACCGCCTCGTCGCGAAGCTCGTCCAGGTCGAAGACGCCGCGTCCCATGCAGTACACGAGCGAGGTGATGAACGCGCTGCTGGTCTCCGTGCCGGCCAGGAAGAACAGCAGTGCCGTCGAGCGCACCTCGCTGTCGGTCAGTGAGATCCCCTTGCGGTCCCGGGTCCGCTCGATCGTCTCCAGCAGGGACCGCGCGCCGGTGGCCCTGGCGGGCCGCTGTTCCTCGATCAGCCGCAGCAACTCGCTGACATTGGCGTGGGTCTCGTCGGTTTCCTCGGTGGGATAGTCCAGAAGCCGAGCCAGCGGACGGGTCAGGCGGTGGAACCGACTCTCCAGCGAGGTGTCGACACCGAGGATCGTGCACACGATTCCGTACGGCACCCGGTGCGCGAAGGAGTTGTAGAAGTCGTCGGTCTCGATGCCCGCGATGCTGTCGACCAGGCTGTGGATCAGCCCCGGCATCAGCGCCTGTTTGTACTCGGCGATACGGCCGGCGGACAGGATCGGCGCCAACAGGGCACGGAAGGCCCGGTGACTCGGCCCGTCGGCGTCGAGCACGTTGGGGCCGAAGGCGCGCGCGCTGGCCTTGAGCGGATGGTCGGCCACGATCGCGGGATGGGCGAGCGCCTCCTGCACCGCCGCGTTGCCGGTCACGGCGAACAGTCCCTCGTCCAGCCGGTGCACGTCCGCCTGCGCCCTGAGATGCCGGTACCAGTAGGGCCGTGCGAGCAGGCTCGCCGGAGACTCCGCGGTCGCTACGAAGGGCATGTCGCATGCCCCCCGATGCCCAGACCGGCGATGCCGGCCAGCAGTCGCATCGCCGCGAGCCATTCGGCGTCGGTCAGGCCCAGAGACCCGGGTTCCGTGTAGAACGCGGTGATCGATCCGGTCTCTCCACCAGGTACATCTAATTTGCAGTGGAAAACTGTTCGGCCGCGAATATCCCCGTTGGGGGCGGAAGGGGCGGGAGGTACGGCCTCCGGTCCGGCTACGCCGACCAGTCCGTCGGTGCCCAGGGAAAAGTCGCCGAAGGTGATGGCTGTTTCCGGTGTGAAGTTTCGCCGGACGAGCTCGAAGACGAGCCTGAGACGTTCTTTGGGATCGTGCTGGGTCGCATATCGCTCAAGGAGAGCGTTCGCCGCTTCCAGCACTCGTTCTATTCGGCGTTTGCCTTGGATGGATTCTAGGGCGAGGGAGAATTTTTCTTCGGTGTTCTGTGTACTCAAGTGTCGAGTCCTTGCCTGTTGCACGGGGTCTGGCACTTGTGGAGCAGAAATTCGTGCGGGCGTTCAGGAGGTGTAGCCGAAGCGCGCCGACAGTTCCCGCTTGTTGATTTTCGTGTTCTCCAGGAGTGGCATCGAGGAGACGAAGTGCACCTTGGAGGGCACCATGTAGGCCGGGAGCCGCTCCCTGAGGTGTCCCTGCATTTCCTGCTCGGTCATGGCCTTGTAGGGCTGCTCGGCGAACAGGATGATGCGGGGTGTTCCGGTGCGATCGGGGATCGGCATGACGACCGATCGCGTACTGCCCAGGGTTCGGGCGGCCGACTCGATTTCCGCCGGTTCGATTCGATGACCGGCGATTTTGATCTGGGCGTCCTTGCGGCCCACGAAATGCAGGACGCCGGATTCGTCCAGCCGGCCCTGGTCACCGGTGAGATAGACCGGGATCCGCTTCCCGCCGGCCGTGACGTGCCGGAACACGGCGGCGGTCTGGGCGGGGGCGTTCAGATAGCCGAGAGCGAGTCCCGTCCCGCCGATGGCGACCTCGCCCGTCTCACCCGGCCGGACGGGGACGCCGTCGCGGACGATGTACAGCTGTGTGCCGGGCACGGGAAGGCCGGCCGGGATGCCGGGCGCCGCCGCGGTGTCGTCCTCGGTGATGCGATGGACCGTGGCGAACACGCAGGACTCCACGGGCCCGTAACCGTTGTACAGCTCGATGCCGGGGTGGGTGTCGAGCAGTTTCCGGCAGTTCGCCGGAGACGGTTTGTCCCCGCCCAGGAGTACGGCCCGCAGACCGCCCAGGCACTCGATGTCGCCGCCCGCGATCACGTCGAAGAGCGAGGGCGTGAGGAAGAGATGGGTGGCGCCCAGGTCGTGGACGTAGGAGCGGATCGCGGGGGGCAGCAGCAGGTCGTCCTCGTGCACGACCACGGTGCCGCGGCTGAGCAGGGTGCCCCACAGCTCCAGAGTGAAGGCGTCCCAGGCGACGGCCGCCGCGTGGATCATCACCGGGTGCTCGCCGAAGTCCATGAAGCCCTTCGGGGCGAACAGTCTCGTGGTGGCTCGGTGCGGGGACAGCACCCCCTTGGGGCTGCCGGTGCTCCCCGACGTCCAGAACAGGGTGGCGCAGGCGTCCGGCGGTACGTCCGGCAGGCCGTCCAACGCCGGGACGGCCGGGTCCGTCCGCAGCAGGTCGTCGAAGGTGGTGTGGTCGGTCCCTGCCTGGTCGAGCCGGGTGGAACCCGCGGCATCCGCCAGGACGACGGGGGAGCGCATGGTGCCCAGCAGTTCGGCGATGCGGGGGGTCGGCCAGCGCACGTCCAGGACGCCGTAGGCGCCGCCGGCCATCAGGACGCCGAGCAGGACTGCGGCCAGGTCCGGTGACCTGCGGGCCACCACGGGAACGACGCTGCCGGGCCGCACACCGTGCCCGATCAGCCGGTGAGCGATTCGACGGGACCTGGCCGCCAGCTCCGCATAGGTCACCGCCTCCCCGGCGGTGACGATGGCATTGCGGTCCGGTAATTCCCGGGCGATCCGCTCGAATGCCTCATGAATGGTTGACTCGAATTCTGCCCTGTCGTACATGGTGCTACGCACGATTGATCCCCCATCGGCGCGGTCGCTGACAAGCGGCGAGTCTTTCGGCGGGCGTCAGTCGAATTTCATCGAGGAGGGGAGGATCGAGCCGGGTGCGAGGTCGAGCCGCGGGGGAGCGGAGAACTCCATGAGCACGGCGCCTTCCTTTCCCACGAAGGTCGCCGTGTGGCGCTGGCGCGAGGGGATGTAGGCCACGTCACCGGCGTTGAGTTCGTACTCGGTGCCCTCGCAGACGAAGCGGATGGACCCCTCCGTGACCACGACCCACTGCTCGTTCTCGTGCCAGTGCGGAGGCATGTTCAGTTCTCCGGACTGATCGGCCACCACCTTGAGGCAGGACATTTCCTGGCCGAACGCGAAGCGACGCGACAGTGCGATCCCTTCGGCCTTCAGTTCCTCGTGGTCGTCCCAGTTTATCTTCATCGGATTTCTCCTGGTTGATACACGTGGTGCACGGCCCGGGACCTTTTGGGTCCCTGGGGGTCGTTGCTTTGGTGGAACGCTTTACGACCCAGACCAGACGGTACGTAACCGCGAAGTTACTTTCAATGGGCATCTCACATTCCGGATAGCCGGCCGAGGGCGGGGAGAGTATTCCCTGTTGCAAAGTGGCCGAGATGTCTATTGCGCGCTGCCGGTCTTCGCCGCCTCGACGGACTCCGCAGACGGCGCGTCGGGCCGCTCCAGGACGCGATCGGGAAGGCGCATCGCCAGGGCGACAGGGACGGCGAAGACGAACAGCAGCGCGTAGAAGGTCGCGCGCAGACCGCTGGAATCGGCCAACCAGCCGAACGCGGGAGAGCACAGGCCGCCCGCCGCCATGGCCAGCCCCAGCGTCAGCCCGCTGGCCGTGCCGGGGCGGTGGGGCAGGTAGTCCTGTGCCAGCGTCACCTGGGCGGCGAAGGGCAGGAACATGGCGGCGCCGAACAGTGCGGCACTGGCGACCAGCACCCAGAACGCCGGGGCCCACGCGATGCCCAGCAGGGCCGGAAGCGCCGTCAGGTATCCGACGCGCAGCGAGGTCATCCGGCCGTACCGGTCGCCGACCAGGCCGCCCAGCAGGGTGCCGACGGCGCCGGCCGCGGTGTAGACGGTGAGCGCGGCGGCGCCCGCCGCCGCGGATTGCCCCAGATCGCGCTGGGCGTGCAGGGACACCAGGGAGGTGACGGTGACGAAGGGGATGGACCAGCCGACGATGACGACCACCAGGCGGCCGAAGGCGCGCCAGTCGTCAGCCTGTGCCGTGCCGGCCCCGGACTTCGTCGCCGATGCGGCGGTCACCAGGGAAGCCGTCTCCGTGTAGCCCCGCCGGCGCATCCACGGCCCCTTGAGCCCCCACAGGATCGCCATGATCACCGCGGGGACGGCCAGCAGATAGCTCGCGTCGAACCCCGCCGACCCGATTACCAGGGTGACCAGCGACGGCGCGACGGCGCCGCCGACCGTCCCGCCGACGGAGAAGACGCTCATCGCCTTCTGTGAGGAGCCGCCGGCGGCACGGGCCTGGCTGGTCGCGGGCGGGTGGTAGGCCGCGATGCCGATCCCGGCCACCGCGACACACAGCCAGGTGACCGCGTAGTTGCCGGCCAGTCCGGCCGCGACCACGCCCAGGGCGGCCGTGACGAACCCGGCCGGCACCAGCCAGCTCTGCGGCCTGCGGTCGGAGAGCACGCCGAACAGCGGCTGGAACAGGCTGGAGACGCCGCTCGCCGCGAACGCCAGGCCGGAGACCGCGGCATAGCTGTAGTGACGCTCGGACATCAGGAACGGCAGCATCGCGGGGATCGCGCCCTGATACAGGTCATTGACCGCGTGCGTGCCGGTCAGAAAGCCGAGTTGCCCTTTTTTCATTGAAAAGTCTGTCCTGTTCTCCATGGGAGTAAAGATCTATAATCATCAGGTTCTCAGGTCCTCAGGTCCTCTGAGGTGTTACCTTACCGAGTGCCGCGAGGCGCGAAAACCCCGCCCCGTCAAAGGTGTTGGCCTCGGAGTTCGTCCTGCCGGATGAGGCATTCACACACGAAGGAGCTTCAGATGAGCGCACAGACAGCTGTCCGGGTGGCGGAAGGACTCGTCGCACTGGAGGAGGAGCCGACCCGACTCGCCGAGACGCTGGACGACCTCTGCACCCGGTGGGCCAGGGCATCGGGCGCCACCGCCCTGACCGTGCCCGCGCTGTTGCCGGTCGCCGACCTCGCCGCGCTCGACGTCTACCGGAACTTCCCCCAGCTCGCCCTCGTCTCCTCGCCCCTGGACGTCGCCGCGGCCGGCACCGGACAGATCGAACAGCAGTCCTTGGCCGGGGAGTTCGGTCCCGGGGCGCTGCGCGGGGCGGGCCTCGCCCTCCCCTCCAGCGCCTGCTACGGCGTGTACCTCCACCACCGCGACCAGCAGGTGTCCCCGGACGGAGAGCTGGTGACCGTGGTCGCGCAGTGCTTCCGTAACGAGGACCACTTCGACGGGCTCCGCCGCCTCAAGGCGTTCCGGATGCGCGAGGTCGTGGCGCTGGGAAGCCCGGACCAGGTCACGGACCACCTCGATCGCTCGGCGCGCTTCCTGGACGCCCTGGCCGGCGAGATCGGCCTGCCGCTGGAACGCCGGGCGGCCTCCGACCCCTTCTTCGACCAGTCCGGCGAGCGTGCCACGTTCCAGCAGCTGCTTCCGGTCAAGTACGAGTACGTCTACAAGGGCTTGGCGATCGCCTCGGTCAACACCCACTTCCTCTTCTTCGGTGAGCGGTGCGCCATCTCGCTGCCGACCGGCGAACCGGCGTCCACCAGCTGTGTCGGCTTCGGGGTCGAGCGCTGGCTGCACGCGCTGGCGGACCACTTCGGCGGCGACTGGGCCCTGGCACAGGACGCCGTGGAGAAGGCCGCGAAGTCGCTGGCCTGAGGGACAGTGGTCGCGGGGGGGGGGGGGGGGGGGGGGGGGGCCGCCCCCCCCCCCCCCCCCCCCCCCCCACAGCCACCCTTACGAGTCAAGCGGACCGCGACCGCAGGCCCTCCAGCAGGATGTCCAGCAGCCGCGCCGAGGCCGCCGCCTGCTGGGCCGGGTCCGGCAGCGAAGGCGCCGCCGTCGCGATGACCAGCAGCACGTCCGACACCGAGACGTCGGCGCGCAGTTCGCCCGCCTCCCGCGCCCGCTCCACGAGCCGGCCCACGACCTCGAGCAGCGCCGCCGCCCCGGCGTCGTCGACGGCGGCCGTCGTGCCGTCGTCAGCGACGAGCCGCAGCTCACCGCTACCCGGCTGGGTCCGCTGCTGCGGCACCCGCCCCCCGTCGGCCGACGCCGCCTCGACGCCGTCCTCAAAGACCCCGACGCGCAGCACCTGCGGCGGCAGCAGTCTCCCCGCGCCGGAGGCCACGGACGTCCGCAGGAAGCGCGACAGCGCCGACCACGGCTCGTCCTCCTGGCCGAGCGCCGCCCGCGCCTGGTCGGTCAGCCGGGAGGTCTCCTCCTCGGCTATCCGCCGCACCAGGACGTCCTTGCTCGGGAACCGCCGGTACACCGTGCCGACGCCGACCCGCGCGCGCCGCGCCACGTCCTCCATCGGCGCGCCGTACCCCAGCTCGCCGAACACCTCGCGCGCCGCCCGCAGTACGTGTTCCAGATTGCGCTGTGCGTCCACGCGAAGCGGCGCTGACCGCGCGCCGTCCCCGCGTCCGTTTCCCATCGCCGCACCGACCGCACCGACCGTACCGCCGGATGCGAGGGCTGGTGCGGACGGCCAATGCGAGTTCTGAATGTGCATGAATGATCCCCCGGTAATGACGTCTCCCCCCGGAGACTCTCCCCGCCATCGAAAGCCGGGGTGTGGAACAGGGGACGGCCACCCCGGGCCCGCCCGTCGCAGACCCGCAGAGCGCTTCCCCCTGACACCCCGTCGACTCACGAACATAGTTGAGAGGGAGTCAATTCAGAAGGGGCAGGTTCCGCACGGAGCGCCCCCCGATCGGAGTACGGGTCGCATACGTCCCGATTGCACCCCTTCCCGCACCCCGGCGCACACCCCCTGACCTGCACTCCTGTCCCGTACTTCGGTGTTTCGGCCAACCCCGCGCCCGCCCGACTCGCGGTCACACAGTTTGTCGAGGCTGTGGACAAACTCCAGCGACCGGTGCGTCATGGGATGGTGAAGGAACGTGCGCGCATTCTCGTTGTCGGCGGCGGCTACGTCGGGATGTACACGGCCCTGCGGCTCCAGCAGAAGCTGAAACGGGAACTGGGCCGGGGCGAGGCCGAGATCACGGTCGTCACACCCGACCCGTACATGACGTACCAGCCCTTCCTCCCCGAGGCCGCCGCGGGCGCCATCTCCCCCCGGCACGTCGTCGTGCCCCTGCGCCGCGTCCTGCCGCACTGCCGGGTCGTCGTCGGCGAGGTCACCGCCGTCGACCACCCCAAACGCACCGCCACCCTCACCACCCTCGCCACCGAAGAGGAGGGCACCGGCCCCCGGCAGCTGACGTACGACGAACTCGTCCTCGCGCCCGGCTCGATCTCCCGCACGCTGCCCGTCCCGGGGCTCGCCGACCACGCCATCGGCTTCAAGTCCGTCGAGGAGGCCATCGGGCTGCGCAACCACGTCATCGAACAGATGGACATCGCCTCCTCCACCCGCGACCCCGCGATCCGTGACGCCGCCCTCACCTTCGTCTTCGTCGGCGGCGGCTTCGCGGGCGTCGAGGCGCTCGGCGAGCTGGAGGACATGGCCCGCTACACCACGCGCTACTACCACAACGTCAAGCCCGAGGACATGAAGTGGATCCTCGTCGAGGCCTCCGACCGGATCCTGCCCGAGGTCGGCGCCGACATGGGCCGCTACACCGTCAGTGAGCTGCGCCGCCGCAACATCGACGTCCGCCTGAACACCCGGCTGGAGTCCTGCGCCGACCGCGTCGCCGTCCTCAGCGACGGCGCCCGCTTCCCGACCCGGACGGTCGTGTGGACCGCCGGCGTCAAGCCCCACCCGCTGCTCGCCGCCACCGATCTTCCGCTCACCGAACGAGGTCGGCTGAAATGCACCCCCGAGCTCACGATCGACGGCGCCACGCACGCGTGGGCGGCCGGAGACGCCGCGGCCGTCCCCGACGTCACGGCCGGCGAACCCGGCACGGAGATCGCGCCCAACGCCCAGCACGCCGTCCGCCAGGCCAAGGTCCTCGCCGACAACATCGCGCACTCCCTGCGCGGCGAACCTCTGGAGACGTACGCCCACAAGTACGTCGGCTCGGTCGCCTCACTCGGCCTCCACAAGGGCGTCGCCCATTTCTACGGACGCAAGCTCAAGGGCTACCCGGCCTGGTTCATGCACCGCGCGTATCACCTCAGCCGCGTGCCCACCTTCAACCGCAAGGCACGCGTCCTCGCCGAATGGACCCTCTCAGGGCTCTTCAAACGAGAGATCGTCTCCCTCGGATCCCTCGAACATCCCCGCGCGGAGTTCGAACTGGCTGCCGGTGGAAAGCCTTCTGACGAGTCTTCCAGCGACCCGAAGGGGTCGTCCTGACCGATCCAGGAACTCCACCGGCCGCCCCCACGTCTGACGAATGTCGGCCCGGACGGCGGCCACACTGCCAGACTGCTCCCTGCTCATAGCCCCCCGAACCCACGAGGCTGTTCCCCCGTGCTCCACCTCCCGGGTGCTGCAACACTGTGCGGCCACCGCCGCGCGGCCCCCGCAGCCCAGGCCGGGCCCGGAGCCGGCCGACGACGACTACACGAGGCAAGGATTCGTGAACTTCACGCGCTGGAGCGCCCGGCTCCCCGGAACGCAGCGCCGCGCCGCCGCGCGAGCCGAGCACCCGGTCACCACCACGGACCGGTGGAGCGAAGGCTCCGTACCCGCGGCCCGCGCCGAACAACTCACCGACGAGCCGCCCCCCGTGCCCGCCGTCGACGAACTCCCGGTCCGTGAGGTCCTCGACCGCGTCCCGGCCCTCGTCGCCCTCGTCCACGGCCCCGACCACCGCCTCGCCTACGTCAACGACGCCTACACGGCGGCCTTCGGCGCCCGCTCCTGCGGCGAACCCGCGGCCGAGGCCCTCCCCGAGCTCCGCGACCTCGGCCTCATGCCCCTCCTCGACCAGGCGCTGCGCAGCGGCAAGCCCCGCACCCTGAAGTCCCGCAAGGCCCCCGACGGCCGCCACTACACGTTCACCTGCACCCCGGCCGCCGAGGACAACGGCAAGGGCACCGTGCTGATCTTCGCCACCGACGTCACCGACCACGCCGAGGCCGCCGAACGCCTCAGAACCAGCGAACGGCGCCAGCGCGAGACAGCCGTCACCCTCCAGCGCTCCCTCCTCCCCCAGGAGCTCGAAGAGCCCGACGACCTGCGGATCGCCGCCACCTACCAGCCCGGCGGCACCGAGGCCGCGGTCGGCGGCGACTGGTACGACGTCATCACCCTCGGCGGCGGCCGCACGGCGCTGGTCATCGGCGACGTGATGGGCCGCGGCGTCCGCGCGGCGGCGGTCATGGGCCAGCTCCGCACGGCCGTCCGCGCGTACGCCCGTCTCGATCTGCCCCCGCACGAGGTCCTCCAGCTCCTCGACGGCCTCGCCGCGGAGATCGACGCCAACCAGATCGCCACCTGCGTGTACGCCATCCACGACCCGAACGAGGGCCGGCTGGTGTACGCCTCCGCAGGCCACCTGCCCATCCTGGTCCGCGACGAGAACGGCACCGTCCATCGCGCCGACGAGCCCACCGGGCCGCCCCTGGGCACCGGCGGCTGGATGCACGCCTCCGGCTCGATCCCCCTCGGCCCCGGCTCGACCGCCGTCCTCTACACGGACGGCCTGGTCGAACGCAGGAACGAAGACCTGGACGAGGGCATCGCCTCCCTGGCACGCGCTCTGTCCGGCGCCACCGGCACCCCCCAGGTCGTCTGCGACCGCCTCGTCCGCTCGGCCGGCGTCACCGCCGACCACGACGACGACGTCGCCGTCCTCGTCCTCCAGCACCCCGCCCGCACCGGCCCCGACAGCGAGCTGTTCCGCAACGCCGCCCTGGAGCTCCTCGGCGGCGTCGAAGCGGCCCCACGCGCGCGTGCCTTCGCCTCGGGCGTCCTCACCAGCTGGCGCTTCCCGGCCGACCTGCACGACCTCGGCGTCCTCGCCGCCAGCGAACTCGTCGCCAACTCCCTCCAGCACGGCATCCCGCCCATGCGGCTACGGCTGCGCCGCACCGACCGCCGACTGATCATCGAGGTCACCGACGGCGACGACCACCTCCCGCGCCGCCGCCGCGCGGAACCGGGCGACGAGTCCGGCCGGGGCATCGCCATCGTCGCCACGATCGCCTCCAACTGGGGCAGCAGACGCACCCCGGGCGGCGGAAAGGCGGTGTGGTGCGAGTTCGTCCTGCCGAAGCCGACCGAATGAGACCGGCCCGCACCCACCGGGACGGCCCCGACCGGGACGGCCCCGACCGGGACGGCCCCGACCGGGACGGGGCTGACATGGACCCCGGATGAGGCCGAGAAGCTCCTCGAACGCCCGTTCCCTCGCGCGCGGCACCTAGGCGAACCCGCCCCCCGGTGCTAGTAGCTCCCCATGGCAGACGCAACGGGCTTTCACCTCAAGGGAAGCGCCCCCGAGCGCTACGAACACTACGTCGCGCCCCTCATGGCGCCCTTCGTCACCGCACTCGTGGACGCCGCGGACCTCTACCCCGGCGCCACCGTCCTCGACCTCGCCTGCGGCACCGGCTTCGCGGCCCGTGCCGCAGCGGCGCAGGCGGGCCCCACCGGCCGGGTCGCCGGCGCGGACCTCAACGAGGGCATGCTCAAGATCGCCGAAGCGTGCCACCCCCGCCTCTACCCGGACATCGAGTTCACCTGCGCCGCCGCCGACGACCTCCCCTACCCCGACGCGACCTTCGACGCCGTCCTCTGCCAGCAGGGCGCCCAGTTCTTCCCCGACCTCGATGCGGCACTGCGCGAAACAGCCCGGGTCACCCGCCCCGAAGGCCGCTTCGCCGCCACGGTCTGGTCCCACCTGGACGACTCCCCGTACTTCGTGGCCCAGCGGCACGCGGTCGAGCAGTACGACACCCCGGAGGCGGCCGCGGGCTTCAGAGCGGCCTTCGCCACCGCGGACCGCCTGACCGCCGCCCTCGACCGCGCGGGATTCCGCGACACGACCAGCCGCCGCCTGACCTTCACGATCACCCTCCCCCCTCTGGAGGACTATGTCCGCGGCCACCTCTCCGCGATCCCCTGGGGACGGACGATCGCCGACACGCTCGGCGAACAGGCCCTCACCGAGGCCGCGGCCACGATCCGCGCCCGCCTCCCCGAGGACACGACGACCTTCCCCTTCACGACAACCCTGGTGACAGCAGTCCGCTGATCACACGAGCCGAACAGCAAGAGGCGGCCGTCGTCCCAAGAACGACGGCCGCCTCCAGCCCGGACCCGGATCTCAGGCCTGGGCGCCCACAGGCTCCACAGCAGTTCCGCCCCGCGCGACCACCCGCTTGCGCGCCAGCCACGGCTGATCCTGGACGGCGGTCAGCTGCCGCCCCAGCCGCAGCGCGAGGAAGGTGATCCCCAGCGAGAACAGCAGAAACGTCACGATGTACGACGCGTGCAGCGAGGCCCCCATCGGCCCGCCCACCGCCGGACCGACGGCCAGCGCGAGCTGCTTCACCAGGGCGAACGCCGAGTTGTACTGCCCCGCCATCCCCTCCGGCGCCAGATCGGCCACCAGCGGCGCGACCGTCGGCGACAGCATCGCCTCACCCAGCCCGAACAGCGCGTACGTCGAAACGAAGGCGGCCGTCGCCATCTCCCGGCTCCCATGCCCCAGCCCGGCATACCCGGCCACGACCCACGCCACGGCCCAGATCAGCCCCACCGCCGCGATCACCCGCGACCGCTTCTGCCGCTCGACGAACTTCAGCACGGCGAACTGCGCGACCACGATCACCGCGGTGTTGGCGGCCAGAGCCGTCCCGAGCGCGGACGTCGAGATCCCGGCGGCCTCCACGCCGTAGGCACTCAGCCCCGACTCGAACTGCCCGTAGCAGGCGAAGAACAACACGAAGCCCAGCACGGAAAGCTGCACCATGGCCCGATTGCCGAGCAGCTGCTTCCAGCTCCCCCCGGCGGACTGCGGGGCGTCGCCGAGGCGCGGAGCATGCGGAAGACGCACGGTCGACATCACCACGGCCAGCAACAGGAACATCGCCGCCTCGATGGCGAACAGCAGCGTGAAGGAGGAGACACGAGTGGTGTCGACGAGATGCCCGCCGATCAGCCCGCCCACGCCGAGCCCGAGGTTCTGCAGAAAGAACTGCATCGCGAACGCCCGCGACCGGGTCTCCGCGGTCGAGCAGTCCACGATCATCGTCGCCAGCGCCGGCTGCATCACGGCCTGCCCGGCCCCGAGCGCCACCGCGGAGCCCAGTACTGCGGTGGCGTTGCCTGCGAGCCCCAGGCTCAGCGCACCCAGCGCGGCGGTGACCAGGGCGACCAGCAGGACCGGCAGTGGACCGCGCCGCACGATCGCCCGACCGGCGAACGGCAGCACGATCAGCGCGGCCACGGCGAAGACCGTGAGGACGAGCCCTGCCGTCATGGCTCCCAGCCCCCGCACCTGCGCCACATAGACGTACAGGTAAGGGACGGTGAAGCCCAGTCCGAACGCGCTGAGTGCGTTGCCCACGTGGATCCGGCGCATCGCTGCGCCCTTGGCCCCGGTCACGTTCACCTCTCTCACTAGTTAGATCTGAAGACTTCAAAGCTAAACTTCGAAGCTAAAGACTATATTCCGAAGGACTTCAAGGCCAAGTCGCCGCGTGCGATACTGCGGCCATGGCCGAGACCCCCGGCGTCACTGAGCCGACCCTCGAAGAGCAGATCGCCGCCTACCAGCGCGAGTTCCAGGACCTCGACCCCCAGGTCGAGAAGATCGTCTCGGCGCTGTCCCGACTCAACCGCCGGATGAACGTCGCCTACGGCCGCCAGACCGCCGACCTCGGCATCAGCAACGCCGAGTGGGAGGTGCTCAAGGCCCTCGTCCTCTCCGGCGCCCCCTACCGTCTGGGCCCCAGCGACCTGGCCAAGCGCCTCGGCCTGACGCCGGCCGCGATGACCCACCGGATCGACCGCATGGTCTCCGAAGGACTGGTGACCCGTGAGAGGGACGAGTCCAACCGGGTCCGGGTGATCGTGGAGCTGACGCCCGAGGGCCGAGAGAAGTGGCTGGAGGCGATGCGTATGGCGACGGTCTTCGAGGGCGACCTCCTCCAGGACCTCTCCGCGGAGGAGCGCACGGCTCTGGGCGAGGTCCTGACCAGACTCCTGCGTAGGGTGGAGCACGCCCAGCCCGACGCCGGCGGCCGGCTCAGCGACCTCGACTAAAAGATCTTGACAGGGGCGGTTGACACCCCCTTGCAGGGTGAGTAGAGTTCTTCGGGTTGCCAGGGAGCTGTAACGGTTCTTCGACAGCACCTCCGCCGCAGAAGCGGCACCTCAAACCATCAGCATGATCTCCCAACGGGATTGCATTCGGCGTGCCCGAATTCAATTCGAGTCGGAGTCGGCAGTCCGATTAGGAACTGCCGAGCAGATCCGCTAAGGTTTGAGACGTCGGAACGGCCCAAACAGCCGCGAAGACAAGCCCCCTCTGACTGGGAATCAGGGCCGAAAGGATCTGATAGAGTCGGAACCGCCGGAAAGGGAAACCGCGAAACGAAAAACGCGGAGAACCTGGAAAGCACCGAGGGAATCGGATCGGAAAAAGATCTGATAGAGTCGGAAACGCAAGACCGAAGGGAAGCGCCCGGAGGAAAGCCTGAGAGAGTCTCTCGGGTGAGTACAAAGGAAGCGTC
>NZ_JBITJV010000022.1:0-181753 GCF_044460385.1 Streptomyces sp. NPDC050121
AGCCCGTTGCGGTTAACGTCGCACGACGGGTTCGGGAGGAGGCCGCTGGGAAAAGGGGCAGCTCCGCTGCCACCTCGCCCGGCGGCCCACCTCACACTGCCGCTCGCTCAGGGCGCGTCGTCCCGCAGCACGCTGTAGGACACGCCGTCGCGCCAGCGCCCGTCCCGGAACACGATGCTGCGCAGGACGCCCTCGCGGGTGAAACCCGCCTTCTCCAGGGCGCGTTGCTCGGCGATGTTCTCCACTTCGGTGTCCGCCTCGATCCTCATGACGGGCGTGTGCGCGAACAGGTAACGCACCAGGAGGCGTTGGGCCTGGGTGCCGACGCCACGCCCCTGGGCCCGCGGCAGCAGTTGGATGCCCATGTTCCAGCAGTACGAGCTGGGCGCGGTGACGACCTTGCGCCAGGCCACGAAGCCGAGCGCCTCCGCGCCGGACGTCACCATCAACTGGCCGCCGTCGTCGGAGAGCATGCCGTTCTCGGCCCACCGCCGCCTGAAGCGCCCCGGATCCGCCCACCCGAACCACGAGAACGGCCCGGCGGCCTCGGGGTCGACCAGGAACTGTTCCAGCATCAGCAGGTCGTCCTCGCGGACGGGACGCAGGCGCACGGTGTCGTCGATCACCCGGGCCACGCTAGCTGTCTTCCTGCCGCGACGGGGCGGCTAAGGCAACAGGCAGTGCCGAGTACCGGTTGCGCGGCCACGTCCTGGCCACCGGCAAACGCTTCGTCTCCGACCTGTGGATTGCCTACTCGGGCTCACCGACGCCCGATGCCACTTTCGGCATGGCCGGTTGACCGGAGGCTCGGCCACGTGCAGCCGCTCTGGCCGGGGCGGAAAAGGTGGGAAGCGCGTCATTGCTGCCATGTGTGCACGCTGCCAGGCTGGATGGCATGAGGTCTCGAAGTGTGATCATCGTGCTGTACGAGGGTGTGCAGAGTCTGGACGTCACGGGTCCGCTGGAGGTCTTCACCGGGGCAGGTGCCGCCGTGGGGCAGCCGGGCGTGTACCAGATCATGACCGCTGGGCCCGGTGGCAGGCCGGTGCGGACATGCAGTGGGCTGCGGCTGCTGCCCGACGACGACCTCAACCACGTCGAACCGGCGCACACACTTGTGGTGCCTGGCGGCGCGGGTACGGCCGACCCCGACCCGGCACTGGTACGCCGCATCGGTGAACTGGCGGCCGAAGCCGAGCGTGTGGTGTCGGTGTGTACCGGGGCCTTCCTGCTCGCCGAGACCGGCCTGCTGGCCGGACGCCGCGCCACCACGCACTGGGCGTACTGCGATTCGCTCGCGCGGCGTCATCCGGACATCGACGTCGATCCCGAACCGATCTACGTCAAGGACGGGAACACCGCCAGCTCGGCCGGCGTCACCGCAGGCATCGACCTTGCCCTGGCGCTGGTCGAGGAGGATCTCGGCCGCGACGCCGCCCTGCTCGTGGCCAGACACCTGGTGATGTTCCTGCGGAGGCCCGGAGGGCAGGCACAGTTCAGCACGCAATTGGCCGCTCAGTTCGCCGAACGCGATCCACTGCGCGAGGTCCAGCGTTGGATCGCCGAACACCCGGATGGCGACCTCTCCGTCGACACGCTCGCCCGCCGCGCCGCGCTGTCGCCCCGTCACTTCGCCCGAGCCTTCGCTGCCGAAGTGGGGGTGACGCCTGGCCGGTACGTGGACGGGGTCCGGTTGGAGACAGCCCGCCGACGGCTGGAGGACACCGACGACGGGATCGAGCAGATCGCCCGGTCCTGTGGCTACGGCACCCCGGAATCGATGCGGCGCGCCTTCGTCCGTGCCCTGGCCGTACCGCCGGTCGAGTACCGCCGCCGCTTCCGCCCCCACCGAACCCGAACCGGAGGAGAATGATGCAGATCGCCATACTGCTGTACGACCGCTTCACGGCGCTGGACGCCGTAGGCCCCTACGAGATCCTTTCCCGCGTCCCCGGCGCGGAGGTGGTCTTCACCGCCTCCCGACCCGGCCCGGTCCGCACCGACATGACCAGCCTCGCCCTCACGGCCGATGCCGCACTCGGCGAGGTGACCGCCCCCGACCTTCTGCTCGTCCCCGGCGGCCCCGGAACCGCCGACCTCCTGTCGGACGATCCCACCCTCGACTGGCTCCGCAGCCTCGACCACGCCACGACGTGGACCACATCGGTCTGCTCCGGCTCCCTGCTGCTGGCCGCCGCAGGACTGCTCACCGGGCGCCGGGCCACCTCGCACTGGGTCTGCCTCGACCATCTAGCGGCCTTCGGTGCCATCCCCGCCACGGACCGGGTCGTGATCGACGGGAAGTACGCCACCGCCGCCGGCGTATCGGCCGGCATCGACCTGGCCCTGTCCTTGACCGGCCGCATAGCGGGTGACGAAATCGCCGAAGCGATCCAGCTCGTCGTGGAGTACGACCCCCAACCGCCTTATGCCGCAGGCTCGGCCGCCACGGCGCCTGCCTCCCTCATCGCCGCCCTGCGCGCGAGCGACCTCGTCGTCAGCATCTGACCTTGCCGAGGAGCCGCGGTGATGGGGTGCGTTCACCGCTCTTCCGCAATGCGTCCAGCAGTTGCTCCGTGGACTTCGCCAACCAGGCCGGCAGGGCCTCGCGCTCCCGAGGCGCAGCCGGGGCGCCCTCCGCTGCGGACTTGGCCGGGGCAGGCCCTGCGGCGACGGTGGCGGCTCAGGCGCGGCGCCCCTCGCCGATGTGCTGCGCCAGATCGAACAGCGTCCACTCGGGGCAGGTCGGCACCTGCACATCGAGGCTGGGCGCGGAGGCGACCGCGGCGTGGAAGGCGGTCGATCGTTCGTCGATCAGCCGCAGCAGATCGGGGAACTCCAGAGTCTTTTCCACTCCGGCTGTCCATCACTGTGCCCCGACGACCGGACAGCGATTTTCACTGGCCCTGGGCGTCCCCGGAGTCCGGCTCCGCAGGCCTGCGGGCGATCAGGAACGCCTGTGGGACCGACTCGCCGAGCTCGGGCTCCGGCTCGCGTACGGTGCTCGATCGCATCGTGAAGCCGGCCGACGTCAGCAGGCCGGCCATCTGCTCGGGGCGGCGGCGTTCGAAGTCGAGGGCGACCGGGTGGCCCCAGGGGCGGTCGTGGCGGCGGGGCTCGTCGCCGACCTGGAAGGCGAGGAGGAGGTGCCCGCCGGGGGTGAGGACGCGGAGGAACTCGGCGAAGAGGGCGGGGAGTTCGTCCACAGGGGTGTGGATGGAGGAGTAGAAGGAGACGACCCCGTCGAGGGAGCCGTCCGCGTGCCCGTCCAGCTTCAGCATCGAGCCCTGCTCGAACCGGATCCCCGGGTTCTCGCGCCGCGCGACCGCCAGCATCGACTCCGACAGGTCGAGCCCGGACACGTCGAGCCCCATCGAGGCGAGACGCCCCGTCGTCCGGCCGGGACCGCACCCCAGGTCGGCCACCCGGCCACCCTCGCCGACGAGTTCGGCGTACGCCGCGAGCACGGCCCGCTCCAGCGGCCTCGCGACGAGTTCGGCACGGAAGCGCTCGGCGTAGTCCTCGGCGATGGCGTCGTAGAACGTGCGGGTGGCGGTCACGAATCCCGGGGCGGGGGGTGTCGTGTTTCCACTGGTTGCGGCGCGAGACTCGGGGGCCGTGGTGGGGGATGTGGTGTCGGTCATGGGGCGGGACCCTAGTGGGTGCCACCGACAACCGGGTGCGTTCCAAGCCACGCCCGGAGCCACGCCCTACGCCACGCCCGGAGCCACGCCCTACGCCACGCCCAGTGCCCGCAGGGCCCCCGCCGTCGCCGCTGCCCCCAGTACCACCACCGCGAACGGCGCTTTCCGCCACGCCAGTACCCCGCCGGCCAGCACCCCGGCCGGACGCGCCCAGCCGGCCAAGCCGCCGCCCTCGGTGAGCGCGCCCGTCGCCAACAGCGCGACCAGCAGGACCACCGCCCCGGCGGACAGCAACTCCTGCACCCGGGCAGGCAGTTCCACCCGCCCGTGCAGCACGGGGCCGACCAGCCGGAGGGCGTACGTCCCTACCGTCAGCGCCAGGATGAGGATCAAGGTGGCCGTCGTGCTCATGCCGCTGCCCTCCCCTTGCCGTTGTGGCTGCGGCCGTAGAGCGCCAGGCCGGCCAGCGCGAGCAGTACCGGTACCCCGGCCGGGGCTATCGGCGTCGCCGCCAGGGCGACGGCCGCGCCGAGTGCGGCCGGGCGTCGCAGCCCGGCGTCCTTGCGCAGGGTCGGCAGGACCAGCGCCACGAGGACCGCGGGGAAGGCCGCGTCCAGCCCGTAGGCCGCCGTGTCGCCGAGGGCGCTCCCGGCGACGGCGCCCGCGAGCACGCCGATGTTCCATACGGCGAACAGTCCGATCCCGGAGACCCAGAACGCGGCGCGGCGGCGGGCGGGGTCCGGCTGGGCGAGGGCGAAGGCGACCGTCTCGTCGGTCACCAGGTGCGCGCCGAGGAGGCGGCTCGCGCGGCCGGGGCCGAGGAGGTCGGCGACCGCCAGGCTGAACGCGGCGTTGCGCGTGTTGAGGAGCAGCCCGGTCGCGGCGGCGGCGAGCGGACCGCCCCCGGCCAGCACCACACCGACCGCGCTGAACTGGGCGGAGCCCGCGTACACCACCAGCGACATCACCACCGGCACCCACACCGGCAGCCCGCCGGCGACGGCGATCGCCCCGAAGGAGACACCCACCACCCCGCCGGCCAGCCAGACGAGTGAACTGTCGCGGACGAGGGGCCGGAGCACGGAGCTCTCCGAGGACGCGGGTGTTCGTTGTGGCGAACGCATGTTCTCTACAATGGACAGAGCGGCCCATGTTCGTCAAGCCGAACGACCGTACCGATGGAGCGAACGACATGTCCGACCCGGCGTCCCCGCCCCCCTCCCGCCTGCCCCTGGACTGGATCGCCGCCGCCCTGCGCCGCGAGCGCACTCGCGCCGGTCTCTCCCTCTCCGAGCTGGCCAAACGCGCCGGCATCGCGAAGTCCACGCTGTCGCAGTTGGAGGCGGCGAGCGGGAATCCGAGCGTGGAGACGCTCTGGGCGCTGGGCGTGGCGCTGGGTGTGCCGTTCTCGGTACTCGTCGAGCCGCCCGTCTCGGCCGTCCGGGTGATTCGCGCGGGGGAGGGGCCGACGGTCGCCTCGGAACGGGCGCCGTACGTGGCCACGCTGCTGTCGGCCAGCCCGCCGGGCGCGCGGCGGGACATCTACCACCTGCGGGCCGAACCGGGCCCCGCACGGGAATCGGACCCACATATTCCGGGCACGGTCGAGCATCTGATCGTGAGCACGGGACGGGTGAAGGCGGGCCCGGTCGGGGAGCTGGTGGAACTGGAGCCGGGGGACTATCTGACCTACCGGGGGGACGTGCCGCACTCGTACGAGGCGCTGGCACCGGGCACGACGTTCGTGTTGGTCATGCAGCACGTGTGACCCGGCACAGGCAGGAGCCCCGTGCCGGATGGCACAGGGCTCCTTGGGTACTGCTCTCAGACTTGCGATGTCACGGGTGTAAGGATCAGACGGGGGTGACGTTCTCCGCCTGAGGACCCTTCGGGCCCTGCGTCACGTCGAAGGAAACCTGCTGGTTCTCCTCGAGCGAACGGAAACCCTGCGCGTTGATCGCGGAGTAGTGGACGAAGACGTCGGGGCCGCCGCCTTCTTGGGCGATGAAGCCAAAGCCCTTTTCGGCGTTGAACCACTTCACGGTTCCGGTAGCCATAAGCCCTCCTTGGGCCCAAAGGGTTGCCCTGCTCCAGATCCTGCAAGTGTGAAAACAGTGCCGCACAACTGCATACGTCTGAAAACGACGAGAGCCTGCGGTTACATGCTCCGCAGGCTCTGTACTGCAAGGGAAACCAAACTGCAACTTGCGGCGAGCCTAGCATGCAGGCAGCCGAAAGCAATAGAGGTCAAGATCACGTCACCCGGATGTTTGAAGATCGCGAAAACAGGTTGACGTGGAGGGGTTCGGGGGTCGGAGTCCGGAGCGTACCCGACGGGGTCTAGTCTCGCGATGTGGACAATTCTCGCACCCGGCCGCGCGTGGGCCACATTCAGTTCCTCAACTGCCTGCCCCTGTACTGGGGGCTCGCGAGAACCGGCACCCTCCTCGACTTCGAGCTGACCAAGGACACCCCGGAGAAGCTCAGCGAGCGACTGGTGCAGGGCGACCTCGACATCGGGCCCATCACCCTCGTCGAGTTCCTCAAGAACGCCGACGACCTGGTCGCCTTCCCCGACATCGCCGTCGGCTGCGACGGCCCGGTGATGTCCTGCGTGATCGTCTCGAAGGTCCCGCTGGAGGAGCTGGACGGCGCCCGTGTCGCCCTCGGCTCGACCTCCCGCACCTCCGTCCGCCTCGCCCAGCTCCTGCTGGAGGACCGTTTCGGCGTCCAGCCGGACTACTACACCTGCCCGCCCGACCTCAGCCTGATGATGCAGGAGGCCGAGGCCGCCGTACTCATCGGCGACGCCGCCCTGCGGGCCAACCTGCTGGAGGGACCGCGCTTCGGCCTGGAGGTGCACGACCTCGGCGCCCTCTGGAAGGAGTGGACCGGCCTGCCCTTCGTCTTCGCGGTGTGGGCGGCCCGCCGGGACTACCTGGAGCGCGAGCCCGTCATCACCCGCGAGGTCCACCAGGCGTTCCTCGACTCCTGCAGCCTCTCCCTGGAGGAGGTCGGCAAGGTCGCCGAGCAGGCGGCCCGCTGGGAGGAGTTCGACGAAGAGGTCCTGGAGCGGTACTTCACCACCCTCGACTTCCGCTTCGGCGCACCCCAGCTGGCGGCCGTGACCGAGTTCGCCCGCCGCGTCGGCCCGACGACGGGCTTCCCGGCGGACGTGAACGTGGAACTGCTCCACCCCCGTTCTGCGTAACCTGCTGCAGAGACTTACGGGCTCCTTACGGGGCCTACAGGCTCCTTACGGGGCCTACGGGTCATGGCGGGTGTCCTTATGGGGGAGGGGTGGACGTCCATGCAGGCGCTCGGAGCTGACGAACCCACGGCCGTGGGGCCCTACCGGCTGCTCGGCCGGCTCGGGTCCGGCGGAATGGGCCGCGTCTACCTGGGCCGTAGCGCCGGCGGCCGCACAGTCGCCGTGAAGATCGTGCACCCGCACCTCGCCCTCGACGAGGAATTCCGCGCCCGTTTCCGGCGCGAGGTCGAGGCCGCGCGGCGGGTCGGCGGAGCCTGGACCGCGCCGGTCCTGGACGCCGACCCGGAGGCCACGATCCCGTGGGTCGCCACCGGCTACGCGGCCGGCCCCTCCCTGGCCGCCGCGGTCACCTCCGGCGGCGGACCGCTGCCCGAGACCTCCGTAAGGGTTCTCGGCGCGGGCCTGGCGGAGGCGCTCACGACCGTGCACGAGCTGGGCCTGGTGCACCGGGACGTGAAGCCGTCCAACGTCCTGCTGACCGTCGACGGCCCGCTGCTGATCGACTTCGGCATCGCCCGCGCCACCGACGGCACCGCCTCCCTCACCTCGACCGGGGTCTCGGTCGGCTCGCCCGGCTACATGGCCCCCGAGCAGATCCTCGGCAAGGGCGCGTCCGGCGCGTCCGACGTCTTCTCCCTCGGCGCGGTGCTGGCGTACGCGGCGACCGGACGGCCCCCGTTCCCCGGCGACTCCTCGGCCGCCCTCCTCTACAAGGTCGTCCACGAGCTGCCCGAACTGGGCGCGCCGGACGGCGAACTCCGTGGTGAGCTGCGGTCGGTGGTCGAGTCCTGCCTGTCCAAGGACCCGACCGCACGGCCGTCGCCGTCCGAAGTGGCCCACCGGCTCGCTCCCGAGGGCGCGGCCCGGCTGGTGGCGCGCGGGTGGCTGCCGGGGCCGCTGGTGGAGCAGGTGGGGCGCAGCGCCGTACACCTGCTGAACCTGGAGGTGACGGGTGCGGATGAGGATGAGGGCGCGGGGTCAGGCGTCGGTGCGGGTGCGGGTGCGGGTGCGGGTGCGGGCGCGGGTGTAGGGGTGGGTGCGGGCGTTGCCGTGTCCGGGCCGGTGGGGTTCAGCAGTCCGGCGGTGACGTCGGGGCAACCGGCGCTGACGGTCGGCGAGTTCGGGCCGCCGCCCGTGATGGACGGGAGCGCCGCCGCCACGCCGGTGGACGCGGCGCCTTCCGTGCCCGCGCCCCGGGACGCCGAGCCGGTAGCCGCCGGGGGCGGACGCCCCGGCAAGGTCTCCGTCACCGTGGCGGCCGGCGCGACACCCGGCGAGGGCGGCCGCGGACGACGGCTGAGCTGCACCGTCGTGCTGGCGGTCGCGGGCGCGATGGCGGCGGTGACGGTCGGCTCGGTGTTCCTGTTCGACCTGCTGCCGAACGACGACCGTGACGCCGGGAGCTCCGGCGCCGGCGCCTACTCGCCCGCGCCGACGGCCGGTTCGAGCTTCAGCGCCGAGGACGGCGGCCACGACGGCACCGCGCCCACCGCACTCCCGGCCCGCTACGTCGGCACCTGGGAGGGCCAGGGCACCGGCCTCGACGGCGCCCTCCCGATGGGCACCTTCCGGGTGACGGTCCAACCGGCCGACGTGGGCAAGAAGGTGGGGGAGCTGCGGCAGACGGATGTGCTCGGCGGCGTCTGCCTCGACGTCCTGACGCTGAAGCAGGTGACGAAGAAGGACGTCGTCGCCACCTCCGTCGGGGCGAAGAGCAACCACGCGGGCTGCAATCCGACGCCCCACACGATCCGCCTCACCCCGACCGGCGACGACCTCACCTACACCTCGGACAGCGCGGCCGAGGGCAACCCCGTGGCGCGGATGTCGAAGGTCCGATAGGGGATGCCCACACCCCCCAGTGACCTGACGCTGGCCGCCGTCGCCGCACTCTGGGGCGCCGTGGCGGGCGCGCTGCTGCCACGCGCCGCCTACCGCCTCGCCGTGCCCTGGGAGGAGACGGAGGACGGTGCGGAGAAGGACCCCGGCTGGCGGTCCACCTGCCCGGACGGCCACCCGATCCGGGGCTGGCTCGGCCGGGCCAGATGCGGCCGGCGCACCCCCTCCTACGCCCCCGGCGCCCTCCTCCTGCCCGTCCTCACCGCGCTCCTGTGCGCCGCGCTCGCCGCCGCCACCGGGGTGCGGCCCGAGCTGGTCGTATGGCTGGTGCTCGTGCCGGTCGGGGTGCTGCTGGCCGTCGTCGACCTGCGGGCGCACCGGCTGCCCGATCCGCTCACCCTCCCGCTCGCGGCCGCCGCCCTCGCCCTGCTGGGCCCGGCCGCGCTGCTGCCCGAGCACGCCGGCCACTGGACGACGGCCCTGCTGGGCGCGCTCGCCCTCGGCGTCGGCTACCTCGTGCTGCACCTCGTCAACCCCGCCGGCCTGGCCTTCGGCGACGTGAAGCTGGCGCTCGGGACGGGCGCCGTCCTCGGCTGGTACGGCTGGGCCACGGTCATGCTGGGCACGCTCGCCGCGTTCGGGTTCGGGGCGCTGTACGGGGCAGTGCTGGCCGTCGTGGGACAGGGAGGGCGCAAGGCGACGATCGCCTTCGGGCCGTTCATGCTCGCGGGGACGTTCACGGGTCTGCTGATCGGCGCGTACGCGGCGTGAGGGACAGGTCTGCTGATCGGCGCGTACGCGGCGTGAGGGACAGGTCTGCTGATCGGCGCGTGCGCGGCGTGAGGGACAGGTCTGCTGATCGGCGCGTGCGCGGCCTGAGGTCCGGGTGGCGAAAGGGCTGGCGTAGGCTGGTTCGGTCTGTCCACAACCCTTGACGAAAGGGACGCTCCGGTGCCCGAGAAGGCCGACCTCCAGTCTGTGCTCGACCGTGCCGCGGAGGGCGGGCGGATCACCCCGGAAGAGGCCCTCGACCTCTACCGCGACGCCCCGCTGCACGCGCTCGGCGCCGCCGCCGACGCCGTACGCCGCCGTCTGTACGCGGGAACCGAGCACATCGCGACGTACATCATCGAGCGGAACATCAACTACACGAACGTGTGCGTCACGGCGTGCAAGTTCTGCGCCTTCTACGCGGCCCCGAAGGACACCGCCAAGGGCTGGTCCCGCGACCTGGACGACATCCTGCGCCGCTGCGCCGAGACCGTCGAACTCGGCGGCACGCAGATCATGTTCCAGGGCGGCCACCACCCGGACTACGGCGTCGAGTACTACGAGAAGCACTTCGCCGCCATCAAGGAGGCGTTCCCGCAGCTGGTCATCCACTCGCTGGGCGCGTCCGAGGTCGAGCACATGGCGCGGATCTCCAAGGTGAGCGTGGAGGAGGCCATCACGCGGATCCACGCGGCCGGTCTCGACTCCTTCGCCGGCGCCGGCGCGGAGCTGCTCCCCGAGCGCCCCCGCAAGGCCATCGCGCCCCTGAAGGAGTCCGGCGAGCGCTGGCTGGAGATCATGGAGACCGCGCACAACCTGGGCGTGGAGTCGACGTCGACCATGCTGATGGGCACCGGCGAGACCAACGCCGAGCGCATCGAGCACCTGCGGATGATCCGTGACGTACAGGACCGGACGGGCGGCTTCCGCGCCTTCATCCCGTACACCTACCAGCCCGAGAACAACCACCTGAAGGGCCGCACGCAGGCCACGCTCTTCGAGTACCTGCGGATGATCGCCATCGCCCGGCTGTTCATGGACAACATCCGGCACATCCAGGGCTCCTGGCTGACCACGGGCAAGGAGGTCGGCCAACTCTCCCTGCACTACGGCGCGGACGACCTCGGCTCGATCATGCTGGAGGAGAACGTCGTCTCCTCGGCCGGCGCCAAGCACCGCTCCAACCGCCTGGAGATCATCGACCTGATCCGCAAGGCGGGCCGCGTCCCGGCCCAGCGTGCGACGACGTACGAGCACCTCGTCGTGCACGACGACCCGGCGAACGACCCCGTCGACGAGCGGGTCATGTCCCACATCTCGTCCACGGCGATCGCGGGCGGCACCGCCCACCCCGAGCTGAAGCTCCTCACCTCCAACTAGCCTGCGCATGCTGACGATTCACGCCGACTCCAGGGGCCGGGCGCTCGCCGTCGACGGCGCCTGGATCGCCGACGCCGGGCCGCTGGAGGAGCTCGTCGCCGCCCATCCGCGCGCGCGGGTCCGTACCTGGCCCGGCATCCTGACGCCCGGACTGATCAACCTGCACGGCAACGAGCTGCTGGAGGAGGCGTACCACCCGGATCCGCGCGAGGCCGAACTGCTGGGCACCGCGCCGCTGACCGGGGACGCGCTGGCGGAGCTCACCATGGACGACGTCCGCTGGGGCGCGAGCGCCCGGCGCGGGGTGCAGCGCATGCTGGCGCACGGCACGGTCCGGGCGGCCTGCGAGGAACTGCGCAACCGCGCGGTACGGGACGCCGTGCACCGCTCCGGCCTGGCGGTCATGGGCCGCATCGGGCGCCCCGGCGGAACCCCCGCGCTCGACCCGTACGCCGCCGGGCTGCCGGTCGAGTTCGCGCCGCCACGCGAGCGCCACTCCGCAGCCCGGTTCGCCGTCTTCGACGTACAGGACGAGACCGAGCTGGCGGAGCGCGGCGCAGCAAGTTGCGTGGCCACGGTGGTGGAGGGCCGCATCGTCTACCGGCGACGGTAGACGGGCGGCGGGCGGCGGGCCGCCTGGTCGGCCGACGGCGGCGGGCGGCGGGCGGCAAGGGGGGTTTTCCTACTTCGAAAACGCCTCCGCAAATGCTCCCGAACTCTGTTCGACCCCACTGCAGTTGGTCAGAGCGTCATCCTTGGTCGAATCCTTGTCCGAACACTGCTGATCCCGGAACGTCGACCACATGGAAACCCAGGAAATCCCCTTCTCCTCGGCGAACGCCCGCACCTGAGCCGCATCCGCCAGCGAAAACGTCTCGTTGGCGACATCGTTGGTCCCGATCATCGAGGTCAGCGCCATACCCCTCCACGCGACGGAGTCCGCCGTCCCGAACACCGACTTCAACTGCGCCTGCGCCGCCGTCGCCGAGGTGATCGCGTACCCGCCCATGTCACCGGCGTACGACTCGCCGTAGTTCATCGTCATGAGGTTGACGGTCGACACCTGCACGTCGTACTCGTTCGCGGACGCCAGCAGCGCCAGGCTGTCGGAGTCCAGCCCGGACGGCATCACCGGGAGCGTGAAGGAGACCTCCAGGCCGGGCCGTTCCTGCTGCAGCGCCGCGATCGCCCGGGAGCGCAGGGCGACCGAGGCGGGGTCGGTGAGTTCGTCGCCCTCGATGTCGAAGTCGGCCTGCGTGGAGCCGGCCGCGTCGAGCGCCTCTCCGTACGCCTCGGCGAGTTCCGACGCGCTGTCACAGGCGGCCGCCAACTCCTTGCCGGAGGCCCCGCCGAAGGAGACCCGCACCGTGGCGCCCGACTTCGTCAACGCCGAGATACGGGACTTCACCGCCGAGTCGCCGATGGCGTTCGTCTCGTTCCACTTCGGCGTACAGCTGCTGCCGTCGGCGATCACGAACGCCAGGTTGTACGTCGTCGGCGAGCCCGCCAAGTCGTTGACGGAGGCCTCCGCCGCGCTCACGTAGGGCGCGTAGGAGGTGCCCTTGCCCGTGCCCTTGCCGGTGTCGTTGTCCGTGGCCTTGCCCGTGGCCTTGGGCGCAGCGTCCGACGTGTTGTCGGACCCCGCGGAGCATCCTGCCAGTGCCAGGGCGAACAGGCAGGTGACCCCGGCCGTCGGCATCAGGAAACTCCTCATTGCGTATGCACCGCTCTCGTGATTTCTGCCTCAGCACGGAAACAAAGGCCGCTCAAAAGGGATAAGCAACCCTCCCATGGCGGCCAGTGGTTGCGCAGGAGTTTCATGGATCTCTCAGGGATTGAACAGGTTCACTCGTTTCTTGTGGGCCTCTCACATGAGGCTCAGAGTTTGTGCCACATAAAGGCTCTCTAATATCCGGGGAATGCAATCCGAGCCTGCCATCGAAAGCCGTGCCGCCGCCCGCGGCAGCCGTCGCGGTCGCAAACGTGACGTCGCCTCCGTAGAGGGGCCCGTGTTCGTTGACAACTCCTGACGCAGGTCGAAGCTGCTGCGCCGGATCGGTCTCCTCTTCTGCCGGATGCTCGGCTTCGCGCACCGTGACGGCGTCCTGCAGCGCGTGAAGCCGGCCCTGGTGACCGTGGTGTCGCCGGCGGCGATCGGCTTCGGCGGCTGGTACGCCTTCACGCACCAGGCGGACGCCGGCACCTACGACCTGGACGAGATCCCGCTCGCGCAGCCCTTCTGGTCGGCCGGCTTCGTCATGCTGCTGATGTGGGCGAAGGCCTACTTCGGCATCGACTTCGCCTGGCTCACCCGGCTCCGGCGCACGAACCGCGTCGTCACCGTCTTCAACACGCGCGCGGTGACGATCTACCTCTGGCACGAGATCGCCCTGATCCTCGCCGTGCCGCTGATCGACCGGTTCTGGGACATCCCCGCCTTA
Organism: Streptomyces sp. NPDC050121; assembly: GCF_044460385.1. Taxonomy (NCBI): domain Bacteria; kingdom Bacillati; phylum Actinomycetota; class Actinomycetes; order Kitasatosporales; family Streptomycetaceae; genus Streptomyces; species Streptomyces sp. NPDC050121. The sequence goes on from NZ_JBITJV010000022.1 coordinate 13,347, forward strand.
GAGACGTACCTGCCGCTGGACAGCCAGTGGTTCATGTTCGGCGTGGGCCGGCTGCTGATCGGCGTCCTCGTGCTGGCGTGCGGGTGGGTCGAGGACGTGACGGCACGGAAGAAGCCGAGGCTCCTGCCGTGAGCCGGTGAGGGAGGGGCTGCCACAATGGACGGGTGACCCGCGCTTCCCTGAACAAGCAGCCCAACGAAGTCGCCTCGATGTTCGACCGCGTGGCGGAACGGTACGACCTGACCAACGACGTGCTGTCGCTGGGCCAGGACCGGAGGTGGCGCAAGGAGGTCGCGAAGGCGGTCGACGCCCGCCCCGCCCAGAAGGTCCTGGACCTCGCCGCGGGCACGGCCACCTCCTCCCTCCCCTTCGCCCGCACCGGCGCCTACGTCGTCCCTTGCGACTTCTCCCTCGGCATGCTCCAGGTCGGCAAGCGGAACCACGCCTGGCTGCCCTTCACGGCCGGGGACGCGACGCGGCTGCCCTTCAAGGACGACACCTTCGACGCCGTCACCATCTCCTTCGGCCTGCGCAACGTGCAGGACTTCGACGCCGCCCTGCGCGAGATGTACCGGGTGACCCGGCCCGGCGGACGCGTCGTGATCTGCGAGTTCTCGCACCCGACCTGGGCGCCCTTCCGGACCGTCTACACCGAGTACCTGATGCGCGCCCTGCCCCCTGTCGCCCGCGCGGTCTCCTCCAACCCCGACGCCTACGTCTACCTCGCCGAGTCCATCCGCGCCTGGCCCGACCAGCCCGCCCTCGCCGAGCACCTGCGCAAGGCCGGCTGGTCGAAGGTCGCCTGGCGCAACCTGACCGGCGGCGTGGTCACCCTCCACCGAGGCTTCAAGGACGCCTGAGGCCCGGTTCTCGGCGTTCCTGCGCGGCCACGCTCCCGCGCCTCTACCTGCTGATCGCCTCGAAGGGATCCCCGGGCTGGTCCAGCTCGCGCTGCAGCCCGCCCCCGCCCGGTCTCGGCACGCGCGGCTCGCGCACACTCGCGCCTCCGCCGCCCTCCCCCTCCCCGAAGTCGAACCACACGGTGACGACGGCGCCACGCGGCACCTCGACACCTGGCGGCGGGTACTGCCGTACGACGTAGTCGACGACCGCGCGGTGGAAGTCGGGCCGGTCCGGGGCGGCCAGCAGCACGCCTTGCGCCGCGGCCGCCTCACGCGCGTCCACGGCCATCAGACCCACGAACCTAGGCACGCGCACTTCGGGCGTTTTGGGCGGTATGAGCACAGATGTCACCCCCAGCGGTACTGGAAGGGTAACCGCCCGAGGGTGCCGCCCGGAAGCGTCAAGTGTCTTTCTGTAGTCGATAATTGCGTAAATCGCTACAGAGAGTCACCAGGTGAGGCGGTAGCAGTGCCCTTCCCGCTCCAGCTCGGGCGTCAGGAACACCTCCGAAAGCCGCATCCCCAGCCGTTGCGCGACGGCAATCGACCGCTCGTTGCGCGCGTCGACCATGGCCACCACCCCCGGCACCCCGGCCGCCCGCACCCGCTCCAGCGTCATCTGCGCGGCCGTCGTCGCATACCCCCGCCCCCAGTGCTCCCGCCCCAGCCGCCACCCGATCTCGATCTCCCCCTTGGGACCCCACTCCCGCGGCCACGGCTGGGCGCCCGTGAACCCGATGACCCGGTCGTCCCGGTCCAGCATCGTCCACAGACAGAAACCGTGCTCGGCGTCGTGCCGCCGCTGGCGGGCGGTGAGCTCCTCGTAGGCGGACAGCTCCGCGGATCTGCCTCCGTGGAACTCCATCACCTCCGGGTGGTTGAACACCCGGTGCCACGCGACCGCGTCCTCGTCCGTGGGAACACGCAGCCGTACTTCGGGGAGAGCTCGGTTCACTGGGCAGCCCTTCAGCGGGGTGATCAATTCTGCTGAATAGACTGCCCATGTCCAGTGCCGGTCGGCACGCAGATTCCGAACTTGGGGAGATCCCGCCGTGACCGCCGTGAACGAGCCCCACGCCGAGCCCTTCTCCGAGCACACCGCCGACGTGATCGTCGTCGGCGCGGGGCCGGCCGGCTCCACGACCGCCTACTACCTCGCCAAGGCCGGACTCGACGTACTCCTCCTAGAGAAGACCGAGTTCCCGCGCGAGAAGGTCTGCGGCGACGGCCTCACCCCGCGCGCCACCAAGCAGCTCGTGGCCATGGGCATCGACATCTCCGAGGAGGCCGGCTGGCTGCGCAACAAGGGCCTGAGGATCATCGGCGGCGGCGTGCGCCTGCAGCTCGACTGGCCGGATCTCGCCTCCTTCCCCGACTACGGCCTCGTCCGCAAGCGCGACGACTTCGACGAACAGCTCGCCCGCCAGGCCCAGAAGGCGGGCGCCCGCCTGTACGAGCGCTGCAACGTCGGCGCCCCGATCATCGACGACCGCACCGGCCGCATCACCGGTGTGCGCGCCAAGCTCGGCGAGGAGAAGCGTGAAGTCACCTTCCACGCCCCGCTGGTGGTGGCCGCCGACGGCAACTCCACCCGTCTCTCGCTCGCGATGGGCCTGCACCGCCGCGAGGACCGCCCGATGGGCGTCGCCGTCCGCACCTACTTCACCTCCCCGCGCCACGAGGACGACTACCTGGAGTCCTGGCTGGAGCTGTGGGACCGCCGAGGCCCCGGCGAGGACCGGCTGCTGCCGGGCTACGGCTGGATCTTCGGCATGGGGGACGGCACGTCGAACGTCGGCCTGGGCGTGCTGAACACCTCCGACTCCTTCAAGGAGCTCGACTGGCGCGAGGTCCTCAAGGCCTGGTGCGCGTCCATGCCGGAGGACTGGGGATACACCCCGGAGAACATGACCGGCCCGATCCGCGGCGCCGCCCTCCCCATGGCCTTCAACCGCAAGCCCCACTACACCAAGGGGCTGCTGCTGGTCGGCGACGCCGGCGGCCTGGTGAACCCCTTCAACGGCGAGGGCATCGCCTACGCCATGGAGTCCGGCCAGATCGCCGCCGACGTCATCGTCCAGGCCCACGCCCGCGCCACCCCCGGCCAGCGTGAACTCGCCCTGCAGCGCTACCCGCAGATCCTCGCGGACACCTACGGCGGTTACTACACGCTGGGCCGCGCCTTCGTGAAGCTCATCGGCAACCCGAAGGTCATGAAGATCGCGGCCCAGCGCGGCCTGACCCACCCCTTGCTGATGAAGTTCACCCTCAAGATGCTCGCCAACCTGACCGACCCCACGGGCGGCGACGCGATGGACCGCATCATCAACGGCCTGAGCAAGGCAGCCCCAAAGGCCTGACCACCAACCAACCCGGGCCCTGTGACGGCGGCGGCCCCCACCCCAGGGGCAGCGGCCGCCCCCGCCCCGGAGAACAGCGGCCGGCGCTGGCCCGGTGCAGCGGCTGCCCTCGACCTAGGGCTAGGCCTCCTGCGCCTGCGCCTGAGCCTGAGTGTGGGCTTGGCTCAGGGCCGTGGCCTTGGCGGCCCGGCGCGCGAAGACCTCGTCCCGCCGGTCCGCCACCTGCCGCAGCGCGTCCTTCCGGCCCCTCTTCGAGAGCCGGTCCAGATAGACCTGTCCGTCGAGATGGTCACTCTCGTGCTCCAGGCACCGCGCGAAGTACCCGCGCCCCTCGACGACCAGCGGACGGCCCTCCCGGTCGTACCCCCGCACCACGGCCCGGTCCGGCCGCGGTACGTCCATGACGGCGCCCGGCACCGACAGGCACCCCTCGCCCTCGTCGAGCAGCCGTCGCCCGGCCGGGTCGAGCCGGTCCAGCACCGGATTGACGATGTGTCCGACATGTCGGACACCTTCGTCGTCCCGACAGTCGTAGACGAAGACCCGCAGTCCGACACCGACCTGGTTCGCCGCAAGGCCGGCCCCGTCGGCGACGTACATGGTGAGGAACATGTCGTCGATGAGTGCGGCCAGATCCGGCCCGAACTCGGTGACGTCCCGGCAGGACTTGTGCAGGACCTCTTCGCCGACCTCGGTGATCCGCCGCACCGACCCACCCCGGGCCTCGGGCGCGAACGGCGGATACGACGCAACCGGCTGCCCTTGCACGAACACACGTGGCATGACGTTCTCTCCTCCATCTCATGGACAGGCCATGGAGCTCCACAACCCGCCCACCGAGCATCCCAAGAGAACGACAACCGCGTCCGCGAATCGGGAGAGGATTGGCAGCCGCGAAGCCCGTGTGGTCGAGCAGGCCGAGAGAGCGGCGCGCGGTGCCCGCACGACGAGGGGAGAGGCCGGAGTGCGTGGCCGAGCGCGCCAGAGGCGCGGCTGACGCCCGCCCGAACGCACCGAGAGGGCGGCCAAGGAGGCGAGCCCGATGTGGGAGGGGCTGGCGCGGGAAGGCCCGGCGCGGGAGAGGTGTGGGAGGGGCCGGAGGGGTCGCCGATGCGCGCCCGAACGCGCCGGGGGAGCGGCGCCCGTGGCGGGCCGCGAGAGCGGTCGAACTGCGGGACGATCGGGCCCGCCGCCGGGCGGGCAGGCGGAGCCCGAAGGGCCGCTGCCCCCGAGGCGGCTGCGGCCCTTCCGTGCGTGAGGCGCCCTACGGGCACCGAGAGGGCGTCAGAGCACCCGCACCGCTCCGGTCGGCGGGTCGTACGACAGCGGCTTCTCGGCCACGCCGGTGGACGGGTTCTGCGCACCGACGAACATGCCGTCGCCGACGTACACCGCCACGTGGTACGCGCTGCCCGCGCTCCCCCAGTAGAGGATGTCGCCCGGCTGCAGGTTGTCCAGCGACACCTGGGTGCCGGCGGTGGACTGGTCCTGCGAGACGCGCGGCAGGTCGATGCCGACCTGCTTGAAGGCGGTCTGCACCAGACCCGAGCAGTCCCACGAGTTCGGGCCGGTGCCGCCGGAGACGTAGGCGTCCCCGATCTGCGCCTTCACGAACGCGATGACGGCGGCGGCCGAACCGGTCGCCGTGGACGAGCTGAACGAGCTGGTCGAGCTGCTGCTCGACGCGGACGTCGAGGCCAGCGTGGTCCGCTCGGCGTTGCGCGTGGCACGCTCGGCGGCGGCCTTGCGGGCGGCCTCGGCCTTCTTCGTCGCCTCGGCCTTGGCGTCGGCGAGGTCCTTCTTGGCCTCCTTGGCGGCTGCTGCGGCGGCCGCGTCACGCTCGGCCTGCAGCTGGTAGTTCGCTGCGGCCTGCTGCGTGGCCTGAGCGGACTGCGCGACCTGGGCGGCCAGGTCGCCCGTGAGTACGGGCAGTTCGAGCGTCTGCGTCACCGGCTCGGCGGCGTTCGCCGAACCGGCCGCGGTGGCGACGGCCAGCGTGCCGAGGACACCACTGGCGACTCCGGCCCGCATCGCGATCGTCGACGCGCTGCGGCGGGGTTTCCGGTGGCTGCGTATGTGAGCGGTGTGGGACATGAGTCCAACCGGTATCAGGGGCTCCTCCATACCTTCAAGAAACGTGTGCTGCGCCACAGTTGTTCAATCAACGCCCCAATTCCCCTGCCTCGCGTTCTTTATTGACGCCGTAACGGACATTACGGACGCGGGTGATCAAGCCTGTGATCATGGGCTTTCGTCGTTACGCCCGGATTGCCCGGCACCTACCATCGGTCGAGACTGTTGGCCAAGCCCGCTTCTTGGGCGCCTCTGATGAATGTGGCGGAGGTCACGGAACGGTTACCGCGGCGGCCGCGTCTCGCGCATGCGGTGGGATCGCCTCCGCTCGTGAACGCGTGCACGCGTCCACATGCCGTCCACACCCCGTCCCGCGCTCCCCCTGATGTGTGAACGCGGCCCACTATCAGGACGCCGCATCCATCACGAATTTGCATGCAAGGGAAGCTTCTTGATATTGAGACGCCCCTCGCGGCCTGCGGCGACGAGCGTAAATGTCACTTCTTGTGATCACTCTGACGCTTCGCGTACGAAGATCACCGCTGATATGACTTCATGATCCTTCGTTAGGTGGTGGAGATCACAAAGCTTGTGTAATACCCCGTGTCGCAGATCACAGAGTGGCGGGCATAGGATGCGAGGCAGTTGGGCTTGTGACCTGCTTCACATGTTCGCGATCTTCGCCGGGACAGGCGGGGTTCGTGGGGCCGGTGGGGCCGACGTGAGTCCGATGCCATCGCCAGCAGTCAGTGCCGACTGAGAGGAGCGAGGAGCGGTGAACGCGTATGCGCCCATCCTCGTACTGGGAGCCCTCGGGGCAGGCTTTGCGATCTTCTCCGTGGTCATGGCCACGCTGATCGGGCCGAAGCGGTACAACCGCGCCAAGCTCGAGGCCTACGAGTGCGGTATCGAGCCGACCCCCACGCCGGCCGGCGGCGGGCGCTTCCCCATCAAGTACTACCTGACGGCGATGCTCTTCATCGTCTTCGACATCGAGATCGTCTTCCTCTACCCCTGGGCCGTCACCTTCGACGCCCTGGGTGTCTTCGGGCTCGTGGAGATGCTGCTCTTCGTGCTCACCGTCTTCGTCGCGTACGCGTACGTATGGCGGCGCGGCGGCCTGGAATGGGACTGAGGGGCCTTTAGTCATGGGACTCGAAGAAAAGCTGCCGAGCGGTTTCCTGCTGACCACCGTCGAGCAGGCCGCGGGCTGGGTGCGCAAGGCGTCCGTCTTCCCCGCCACGTTCGGCCTCGCCTGCTGTGCCATCGAGATGATGACCACCGGCGCAGGCCGCTACGACCTGGCGCGCTTCGGTATGGAGGTCTTCCGAGGTTCGCCCCGCCAAGCGGACCTGATGATCGTCGCGGGCCGGGTCAGTCAGAAGATGGCGCCGGTGCTCCGGCAGGTCTACGACCAGATGCCGAACCCGAAGTGGGTCATCTCCATGGGGGTGTGCGCCTCCTCGGGCGGCATGTTCAACAACTACGCGATCGTCCAGGGCGTCGACCACATCGTGCCCGTCGACATCTACCTCCCGGGCTGCCCGCCGCGCCCCGAGATGCTGATGGACGCGATCCTCAAGCTCCACCACAAGATCCAGAACTCCAAGCTGGGCGTGAACGCCGAGGAGGCGGCCCGCGAGGCGGAGGAAGCGGCGCTCAAGGCCCTGCCCACGATCGAGATGAAGGGGCTGCTGCGGTGAGCGACGCGAACGGCACCCATGGCGCGAACGGCTCCTCGAACGGGGTGAACGGCTCGAACGGGGTCAACCCCGAGAAGGATCTCTCCGCTTCCAACCTCCCCGGCCAGCGCGGCCGGGGCGGCGAGGAGGTCCGCGTCCAGCGCGGCATGTTCGGAGCCAACAACGGCGGCGACACCTCCGGCTACGGCGGCCTGGTCCGCTCGATCCGGCTCCCGGGGGCGGCGAGCCGGCCCTACGGCGGCTGGTTCGACGAGGTCGCCGACGAACTCGAGGGCGCACTGGAGGAGCAGGGCCTCCTCCCCGAGAACGCGATCGAGAAGACGATCGTCGACCGCGACGAGCTCACCTTCCACATCGAGCGCGAGCACCTGCTGCGTGTCGCCCGCACCCTGCGCGACGACCCCGCCCTGCGTTTCGAGCTCTGCACCGGCGTCAGCGCCGTGCACTACCCGAATGACAAGGGCCGCGAGCTGCACGCCGTCTACCACCTGCGCTCGATCACCCACAATCGGCTGATCCGCCTGGAAGTCAGCGCCCCGGACGCCGACCCGCACATCCCGTCCCTGGTCTCCGTGTATCCGACCAACGACTGGCACGAGCGCGAGACCTACGACTTCTTCGGGATCGTCTTCGACGGTCACCCGGCCCTGACGCGGATCATGATGCCGGACGACTGGCAGGGCCACCCGCAGCGCAAGGACTACCCCCTCGGCGGCATCCCCGTCGAGTACAAGGGCGCCCAGATCCCGGCTCCGGACCAGCGGAGGTCGTACTCGTGAGCACGCAGTCAGCATCCGCGGCCTCTGCCGCTTCGGCGCGCGAGACCACCGAGGGCACCGTGTACACGGTCACCGGTGGCGACTGGGACGAGGTCGTCCAGTCCGCGGCCCGCGCCGACGACGAGCGCATCGTCGTCAACATGGGGCCGCAGCACCCGTCCACCCACGGAGTGCTCCGCCTCATCCTGGAGATCGAGGGCGAGACGGTCACCGAGGCCCGCTGCGGCATCGGCTACCTCCACACCGGCATCGAGAAGAACCTCGAGTACCGCACGTGGACGCAGGGCACCACGTTCGTGACGCGCATGGACTACCTGACGTCCTTCTTCAACGAGACCGCCTACTGTCTCGCCGTCGAGAAGCTCCTCGGCATCGAGGACCAGATCACCGAGCGAGCCAAGATCATCCGGGTGCTCCTGATGGAGCTGAACCGGATGTCCTCCCATCTGGTGTGCATTGCCACCGGCGGCATGGAGCTCGGCGCCACCACGATCATGATCTACGGATTCCGTGATCGTGAAATGATTCTCGACATCTACGAGCTCATCACGGGCCTCCGGATGAACCACGCGTACATCCGCCCCGGCGGACTCGCCCAGGACCTGCCGCCCGGCGCGGTGGACCAGATCCGCGAGTTCGTGAAGAAGATGAAGAAGAACCTCCCCGAGTACGACAAGCTCGCCACCGGGAACCCCATCTTCAAGGCCCGTATGCAGGACGTCGGCTATCTCGACCTGGCCGGCTGCATGGCCCTCGGTGCCACCGGCCCGATCCTGCGCTCCACCGGCCTCCCGCACGACCTGCGCAAGGCGCAGCCGTACTGCGACTACGAGACGTACGACTTCGACGTCCCGACCGCCGACTCCTGCGACTCCTACGGCCGCTTCCTCATCCGCCTGGAGGAGATGCGCCAGTCGCTCAGGATCGTCGAGCAGTGCCTGGACCGGCTGCAGCCCGGCCCGGTCATGGTCGCCGACCGGAAGATCGCCTGGCCCGCCCAGCTCGCCCTGGGCCCCGACGGTCTCGGCAACTCCCTCGACCACATCAAGAAGATCATGGGCACCTCGATGGAGGCCCTGATCCACCACTTCAAGCTGGTCACCGAGGGTTTCCGCGTCCCGCCGGGACAGGCGTACGCGGCGGTCGAGTCGCCCAAGGGCGAACTCGGGGTGCACGCCGTCTCCGACGGAGGCACCCGCCCCTACCGGGTCCACTTCCGGGACCCGTCCTTCACCAACCTGCAGGCCATGGCGGCGATGTGCGAAGGCGGCCAGGTCGCCGACGTCATCGTCGCCGTCGCGTCCATCGACCCCGTGATGGGAGGCGTCGACCGGTGACCACCTCTTCTTCCGAGCAGGGCGTCAGCCTGGGCATGCCCGAACTGCCCGCGCCCGCCTACCCGGACGACGTCCGAGCCCGGCTGGAGGCGGACGCGCGCGAGATCATCGCCCGCTACCCCGACTCCCGGTCCGCGCTCCTGCCGTTGCTGCACCTCGTGCAGGCGGAGGAGGGTCACGTCACACGCACCGGGATGCGGTTCTGCGCGGACGTGCTGGGCCTGACCACGGCCGAGGTCACCGCGGTCGCCACCTTCTACACCATGTACCGGCGCCGCCCCAGCGGTGACTATCAGCTGGGTGTCTGCACCAACACGCTGTGCGCGGTGATGGGCGGCGACGCGATCTTCGAGGAGCTCCAGGAGTACCTGGGTGTCGGCAACGGTGAGACCACCGACGACGGAAAGATCACTCTGGAGCACATCGAGTGCAACGCGGCCTGCGACTTCGCGCCGGTCGTGATGGTCAACTGGGAGTTCTTCGACAACCAGACCGTGCAGAGCGCCAAGCGCCTGGTGGACGACCTGCGGACCGGACGCACGGTCTCGCCGACGCGCGGTGCGCCGCTGTGCACCTTCAAGGAGACCGCCCGGATCCTGGCGGGCTTCCCCGACGAGCGGGACGGCGCTGTCGAGGCGAGCGGCAGTGCGGGACCGGCGTCGCTGGTGGGTCTTCGCCTGGCAAGGGGAGAGACCGCACCCGCGCGCGTGGTCCACCCGCGGGACGGCGGGCCGCACGACGAGCCGCAGGACCGGGCGGTGCACGAGCCGTCGCCCGCCGAGCACCTGAGTTCGCACGATGCGCCGCAGGACACGTCGGCCTCCGACCCAGCCCACCCGGCAGGGCCTACCGCCGAGGAGGGGGAGTGATGACCTTGGCACCCGAACTGAAAGGCAGCAGCCCCGAGAAGCTGCTCGCACCCGTGCTGTCGGCCTTCTGGGACGAGGACAGGTCCTGGAGTCTGGACGTCTACCGAAGGCACGAGGGATACGAGGGCCTGCGCAAGGCGCTCGCCATGTCGCCGGACGACCTGATCGCGTACGTCAAGGACTCCGGTCTGCGTGGGCGGGGCGGCGCGGGATTCCCGACAGGAATGAAATGGCAGTTCATTCCCCAGGGGGATGGAAAGCCGCACTATCTAGTTGTCAACGCCGACGAATCGGAGCCCGGGACCTGTAAGGACATCCCGCTCCTCTTCGCGAACCCGCATAGCCTCATCGAGGGCATTGTGATCGCGTGTTATGCCATCAGGTCGTCTCATGCCTTCATCTATCTGCGTGGTGAAGTCGTCCCTGTGCTGCGGCGGTTGCACGAGGCCGTGCGCGAGGCCTACGCGGCGGGCTACCTCGGCGAGAACATCCTGGGCAGCGGACTCGACCTCGAACTCACCGTCCACGCCGGCGCCGGCGCGTACATCTGCGGTGAGGAGACCGCGCTGCTCGACTCGCTCGAAGGCCGCCGTGGTCAACCGCGGCTCCGTCCCCCCTTTCCTGCGGTCGCGGGCCTCTATGCGTGCCCGACTGTGGTGAATAACGTCGAGTCGATCGCGTCAGTTCCCGCCATCCTGCAAAAAGGCAAGGAATGGTTCAGGTCGATGGGAAGCGAGAAGTCTCCGGGCTTCACGCTCTACTCGCTCAGCGGCCATGTCGCCAGCCCCGGCCAGTACGAGGCCCCGCTCGGCATCACCCTGCGCCAACTCCTCGAGATGAGCGGCGGCATGCGACCCGGGCACCGGCTCAAGTTCTGGACGCCGGGCGGCTCCTCGACGCCGATGTTCACCGACGAGCACCTCGACGTCCCTCTCGACTACGAAGGGGTGGGTGCCGCGGGCTCCATGCTCGGCACCAAAGCCCTGCAGTGCTTCGACGAGACGACCTGCGTCGTGCGCGCCGTGACCCGCTGGACCGAGTTCTACGCCCACGAGTCCTGCGGAAAGTGCACCCCGTGCCGCGAAGGCACGTACTGGCTCGTGCAGTTGCTGCGGGACATCGAGGCCGGCAAGGGCGCCCTGTCCGACCTCGACAAGCTCAACGACATCGCCGACAACATCAACGGCAAGTCCTTCTGCGCCCTCGGCGACGGCGCCGCCTCGCCGATCTTCTCCTCGCTCAAGTACTTCCGCGAGGAGTACGAGGAGCACATCACGGGCCGAGGCTGCCCCTTCGACTCCGCCAGGTCGACGGCCTGGGCGGACCAGCACACGGAGGTGAACGCATGACGGTGACCACCAGCACTCCCTCCGGGGGCGGCGAGGCGGCGGTCCCGCCGGAGGATCTCGTGACGCTGACGATCGACGGCGCCGAGATCAGCGTGCCCAAGGGCACCCTGGTCATCCGGGCCGCCGAACAACTCGGCATCGAGATCCCCCGCTTCTGCGACCATCCTCTCCTCGACCCGGTCGGCGCCTGCCGGCAGTGCATCGTCGAGGTCGAGGGCCAGCGCAAGCCCATGGCGTCCTGCACGATCACGTGTACGGACGGCATGGTCGTGAAGACTCACCTCACGTCACCCGTGGCCGAGAAGGCGCAGCACGGTGTGATGGAGCTGCTCCTCATCAACCACCCGCTGGACTGCCCGGTCTGCGACAAGGGCGGCGAGTGCCCCCTGCAGAACCAGGCCATGTCGCACGGCCAGGCCGAGTCCCGCTTCGAGGGCCGCAAGCGGACCTACGAGAAGCCGGTCCCGATCTCCACGCAGGTGCTGCTCGACCGTGAGCGGTGCGTGCTGTGCGCCCGCTGCACCCGGTTCTCCAACCAGGTGGCGGGCGACCCGATGATCGAGCTCATCGAGCGCGGCGCGCTGCAGCAGGTCGGGACCGGAGAGGGCGACCCCTTCGAGTCGTACTTCTCCGGCAACACCATCCAGATCTGCCCCGTCGGCGCGCTGACCTCTGCGGCGTACCGATTCCGCTCCCGGCCCTTCGACCTGGTCTCCTCGCCCTCGGTCTGCGAGCACTGCTCCGGCGGCTGCGCCACGCGCACCGACCACCGGCGCGGCAAGGTCATGCGGCGCCTGGCCGCCAACGACCCCGAGGTCAACGAGGAGTGGATCTGCGACAAGGGGCGGTTCGCGTTCCGGTACGCGCAAGCGCGCGACCGGCTCGAAACGCCTCTGGTGCGCAACGCCGAGGGGGACCTCGTACCGGCTTCCTGGCCGGAGGCCTTGCAGATCGCGGCTCAGGGACTGCTGGCGTCGCGCGGCAGGACCGGCGTCCTGACCGGCGGCCGGCTCACCATCGAGGACGCCTACGCGTACAGCAAGTTCGCGCGCGTGGCGCTCGACACCAACGACATCGACTTCCGCGCGCGCGTGCACAGCGGCGAGGAGGCCGACTTCCTGGCCGCCCGCGTCGCCGGCCGCGGCCGTGACCTCGACGGTACGGGAGTCACGTACACCTTCCTGGAGAAGGCGCCCGCCGTCCTGCTCGTCGGGTTCGAGTCGGAGGAGGAGGCGCCCGGCGTCTTCCTGCGGCTGCGCAAGGCCTGGCGGGGTCACGGTCAGCGGGTGTTCTCGCTGGCCACGCACGCCACCCGGGGACTGGAGAAGGCGGGCGGCACTCTGCTGCCGGCCGCTCCGGGCACCGAGACGGAGTGGCTGGACGCGCTGGCGAGCGGGGTCGGCCTGGAGGCCGGGGGCGCCGAGGCCGCCGAGGCGCTGCGGGCCGACGGCGCGGTGATCGTCGTCGGAGAGCGGCTGGCCCGTGTGGTCGGCGGTCTCACCGCCGCGGTGCGGGCCTCCTCGGCCACCGGCGCCCGGTTGGCGTGGATTCCGCGCCGGGCGGGCGAGCGGGGCGCGATCGAAGCCGGCGCGCTGCCGTCGCTGCTGCCGGGCGGTCGTCCGGCCACCGACCCACGCGCGCGTGAGGAGGTCGCCGCGGCCTGGGGGGTGGCCGAACTCCCGCACCGCTACGGCCGGGACACCGGGCAGATCATCGAGGCCGCCGCGTCCGGGGAGCTTCAGGCGCTGCTCGTCGCGGGCGTCGAGGTCGCGGACCTGCCCGACCCGGCACGCGCGCGTGAGGCGCTGGCCGAGGCCGGCTTCGTGGTGTCGCTGGAGCTGCGGCCCGGCGAGGTCACCGAGCACGCCGACGTCGTCCTGCCGGTGGCCGCGGTCGCAGAGAAGGCGGGCGCCTTCTTGAACTGGGAGGGTCGGGTCCGCTTCTTCGAGACGGCCCTGAAGCCCGACCAGATGACCCGCCGCCTCGCGCCCGGCGACGCGCGCGTGCTGCAGATGATCGCCGACGCCATGGACGTCCACCTCGGCCTGCCGGACCTGCGCACCGCGCGCGCGGAGCTCGACCGGCTCGGCGCCTGGGACGGCCCCCGGGCCACCGACCCCCTGGAAGCCGCGGCGCAGTTGCCGCGGCCCGCCGCCGGGGAGGCCGTTCTCGCCGGGCACCGCCTGCTGCTCGACCAGGGTGTCCTCCAGCAGGGCGACGAAGCGCTCGCCGGGACCCGGCACGCCGCACGCGCGCGTGTGTCGCCCGCCACGGCCGCCGAGGCGGGCGTCAAGGACGGCGACGTCCTCGCCGTGACCGGACCCGCCGGGGTGGTTGAACTTCCGCTGCAGATCACCGAGATGCCCGACCGGGTGGTCTGGCTCCCGCTGAACTCCACCGGCCGGGGCGTCGCCTCCGACGCCGGGGCCACGCCCGGCTCCCTCGTCCGTATCGGCCCGGCGACGCCCGCCGACGCCCCCAAGGAGGTGGAGGCATGAGCCCGTACCTCGCCGCTGAAGACCTCTCGATGTTCGGCCACGACCCCTGGTGGCTGGTCGTCGTCAAGGCGGTCTTCTGCTTCGCCTTCCTGATGGTGACCGTGCTGTTCTCCATCGTGTGGGAGCGCAAGGTCGTCGCCTGGATGCAGCTGCGCATCGGCCCCAACCGGCACGGCCCCTGGGGCATGCTCCAGTCCCTCGCCGACGGCATCAAGCTGATGCTGAAGGAGGACGTCGTCGTCAAACGCGCGGACAAGGTGGTGTACGTCCTCGCGCCGATCGTCGCGGCCATCCCGGCCTTCATGGCGATCGCGGTGATCCCCTTCGGGCCGGCCGACAACGAGATCTCGATCTTCGGCCAGCGCACCACGATGCAGCTGACCGACCTGCCGATCGCGATGCTCTACATCCTCGCGGTCGCCTCCGTCGGCATCTACGGCATCGTCCTGGCGGGCTGGAGCTCCGGCTCCACCTACCCGCTGCTGGGCGGCCTGCGGTCCTGCGCGCAGATGATCTCCTACGAGATCGCGATGGGCGCCGCGTTCGCCTCGGTGTTCCTCTACTCGGGGTCGATGTCGACGTCGACGATCGTCGAGCAGCAGCAGGACCGCTGGTACATCCTCCTGCTGCCGGTCTCGTTCATCCTGTACATCGTCACGATGGTCGGCGAGACCAACCGCGCCCCCTTCGACATGCCGGAGTCCGAGGGCGACCTCGTCGGCGGCTTCAACACCGAGTACTCGTCGATCAAGTTCGCGCTGTTCATGCTCGCCGAGTACGTGAACATGGTGACGGTCTCCGCGGTGTCGACCACGCTCTTCCTCGGCGGCTGGCGGGCCCCCTGGCCGATCAGCAGCTTCTGGGAGGGCGCGAACCACGGCTGGTGGCCGATGCTCTGGTTCGTCGTCAAGGTGCAGCTGCTGCTGTTCTTCTTCATCTGGCTGCGCGGCACGCTGCCCCGCGTGCGCTACGACCAGTTGATGAAACTCGGCTGGAAGGTCCTGATCCCGGTCTCGGTGACGTGGCTGATGCTCGTCGCGACCGTACGGACGCTGCGCAACGAGAACTACGGCTTCGCCGACATCGCGTTGTATGTCGGCGGCGGTGTCCTGGTCCTGCTGTTGCTCTCCTTCGTCGTGGACATGTTCCGCAACGGGGGGAAGGAGGCACAGGCCCCGGCCGAGCCCGTCGGCTTCGACCCGATGGCGGGCGGATTCCCCGTCCCGCCGCTGCCCGGACAGGAGCTGCCGCCGGTGCCCAGGCGCGGTCCGCGACGGGAGCGGGAGCTCATTGTCAGTGGTGGGGTGGACACTGTGAGTGACGGATCGCTGGATGGAAAGGAGGCGTCCGATGGCTGAGGAGCCCAAGGAGACCAAGCCCGGTTTCCAGAACCCCGTGGCCGGCTTCGGCGTGACCTTCAAGGCCATGTTCAAGAAGCGGCTGACCGAGCAGTACCCGGAGCAGGAGAAGACCACAGCTCCCCGGTTCCACGGACGGCACCAGCTCAACCGCCATCCGGACGGCCTGGAGAAGTGCGTCGGCTGTGAGCTGTGCGCCTGGGCCTGCCCCGCCGACGCCATCTATGTGGAGGGCGCGGACAACACCGAGGAGGAGCGCTACTCGCCGGGCGAGCGGTACGGCCGCGTCTACCAGATCAACTACGCCCGTTGCATTCTGTGCGGCCTGTGCATCGAGGCGTGCCCCACGCGCGCGTTGACGATGACCAACGAGTTCGAGCTCGCCGACTCCAGCCGCGCCAACCTGATCTACACCAAGGAGCAGCTGCTCGCCGGCCTCGAGGACGGCATGGTGGACACCCCCCACGCCATCTACCCGGGGACGGACGAGCAGGACTACTACCGGGGTCTGGTGACGGAGGCGGCGCCCGGCACGGAACGCCAGGTGGCCGTCTCCAACGGCGAGAAGCCCTCCCAAGAGGAGGTGGAGGCATGAGCGCGCAGCTCGCCGCCTACTCCACGTCCACCGGCGAGGCCTTCCAGTTCTGGGTGCTCGGTGCCGTCGCCGTGATCGGCGCCCTGTGCACCGTCTTCATGAAGAGGGCCGTGCACAGCGCGCTCTGTCTCGCCGGCACCATGATCATCCTGGCGGTGTTCTACCTCGCCAACGGCGCCTACTTCCTGGGCATCGTGCAGATCGTCGTCTACACCGGCGCGATCATGATGCTGTTCCTGTTCGTGGTGATGCTCGTCGGCGTCACCGCGGCGGACTCGCTGAAGGAGACCATCAAGGGCCAGCGCTGGCTGGCCCTCGTCAGTGGCCTCGGCTTCGGCATCCTGCTGATCGCCGGCATCGGCAACGCCTCCCTGACGGAGTTCAACGGCCTCGCCGAGGCGAACGCGAACGGCAACGTGGAGGGCCTCGCGGCCCTCATCTTCACCAAGTACGTCTTCGCCTTCGAAATCACCGGCGCCCTGCTCATCACGGCCGCCGTCGGCGCCATGGTGCTCACCCACCGCGAGCGCACCGAGCGTGCCAAGACCCAGCGGGAGCTGTCCGAGCAGCGTGTCCGCGAGGGCAAGCACGTACCGCCGCTGCCCGCACCCGGTGTGTACGCGCGGCACAACGCCGTCGACATCCAGGGTCTGCTGCCCGACGGCACTCCGTCGGAGCTCACGGTCAGCAAGACGCTGCGCGAGCGAGGGCAGATCCGGGACGTGTCCACCGAGGCGCTCAACGATCTCAAGGCCCTGGAGCGGCGGGCCGAGGAGCGTCTGGAGCGGGCCGCGATCGAGCCGCCGCACCTGAAGCGGACCGAGGAGGCGTCGAAGTGAACCCCGTCAACTACCTCTACCTCGCCGCCCTGTTGTTCACGATCGGTGCGACGGGCGTACTGATCAGACGCAACGCGATCGTCGTGTTCATGTGCATCGAGCTCATGCTCAACGCCTGCAACCTCGCGTTCGTCGCCTTCTCCCGGATGCACGGCAATCTCGACGGCCAGATCATCGCCTTCTTCACGATGGTCGTCGCCGCCGCGGAGGTCGTGGTGGGACTCGCGATCATCGTGTCGCTGTTCCGTTCCCGCCACTCGGCCTCGGTCGACGACGCCAGCCTGATGAAGCTGTAAGGGGTCGGAAGAATCGTGGAGAACCTGATTGCGCTGCTCATCGCGGCGCCCCTGCTCGGAGCGGCCGTCCTCCTGGTCGGCGGCCGCCGGCTCGACGCCGTGGGCCACTGGATCGGCACGCTCCTGTCGGCCGTCTCCTTCGTGTTCGGCGTCGTCCTCTTCAGCGACCTGCTGAGCAAGGACGCCGAACACCGGACACTGACGCAGCACCTGTTCAGCTGGGTCCCGGTCGAGGGCTTCCAGGCGGACGTCGCGTTCCGCCTCGACCAGTTGTCGATGACGTTCGTGCTGCTGATCACGGGCGTCGGCTCGCTGATCCACCTGTACTCGGTCGGGTACATGGAGCACGACGAGCGGCGCCGCCGCTTCTTCGGCTACCTGAACCTGTTCCTCGCGGCGATGCTGCTGCTCGTCCTCGCCGACAACTACCTGCTGCTGTACGTCGGCTGGGAGGGCGTCGGTCTCGCGTCCTACCTGCTCATCGGCTTCTGGCAGCACAAGCCCAGTGCCGCGACGGCCGCGAAGAAGGCCTTCCTGGTCAACCGCGTCGGCGACATGGGCCTGTCGATCGCCATCATGCTGATGTTCACCACCTTCGGGACCTTCGCCTTCGGCCCGCTGCTGGGCACGCACGAGCAGGCGGGACTCGCCGGTGACGCCGGCGAGGGCAAGCTCACCGCCATCGCCCTGATGCTGCTGCTCGCCGCCTGCGGCAAGTCCGCCCAGGTGCCGCTGCAGTCCTGGCTCGGGGACGCGATGGAAGGCCCGACCCCGGTCTCGGCCCTCATCCACGCGGCCACGATGGTGACCGCCGGCGTGTACCTGATCGTCCGCTCCGGCGCGATCTTCAACGCGGCCCCCGACGCGCAACTCGTCGTCACCGTCGTCGGCGCCGTCACCCTCCTGTTCGGTGCGATCGTCGGTTGCGCGAAGGACGACATCAAGAAGGCGCTGGCCGGCTCGACGATGTCGCAGATCGGCTACATGGTGCTGGCCGCGGGCCTCGGCCCCATCGGCTACGTCTTCGCGATCATGCACCTGGTGACGCACGGCTTCTTCAAGGCCGGGCTGTTCCTCGGTGCGGGCTCGGTCATGCACGGCATGAACGACGAGGTCGACATGCGCAAGTACGGCGGCCTTCGCAAGTACATGCCCGTCACCTTCGTCACCTTCGGCCTCGGCTATCTCGCGATCATCGGCTTCCCGGGCCTGTCCGGCTTCTTCTCCAAGGACAAGATCATCGAGGCGGCGTTCGCCAAGGGCGGCACCGAGGGCTGGATCCTCGGCGCCTGCGCCCTGCTCGGCGCGGCCATCACCGCGTACTACATGACGCGCGTGATGCTGATGACGTTCTTCGGCGAGGAGCGTTGGAAGAACCAACCCACTCGTTCGCCCGAGGCGCCCAGTGCGGAACCGGCCGCCGAGCATCACGGCGAGCACGCGGAGCCGCACCCGCACGAGTCGCCGAAGTCCATGACGATCCCGATGATCCTGCTGGCGTTCGGATCGGTCTTCGCCGGCGGGTTCTTCAGCATCGGCGACCGCTTCTTGCACTGGCTCGAGCCAGTCACCGGCCACTCCCACGGCGACTCGCCGGTCAGCGCCCTCACCGTCACCCTCTCCACGATGGTGGTCCTGGTGATCGGCGTCGCCATCGCCTACGCGCAGTACGGCCGCCGCCCGGTCCCGGTCCTCGCCCCGCGCGGGTCGCTGCTCACGCGGGCCGCCCGCCGCGACCTTCTCCAGGACGACTTCAACCACATCGTCCTGGTCCGCGGCGGCGAGCACCTCACGCGCTCCCTGGTGTACGTCGACCACACCCTGGTCGACGGGGTCGTCAACGGCACGGCGGCCTCCATGGGCGGCCTGTCCGGACGCCTCCGCAAGCTGCAGAACGGCTTCGCGCGGTCGTACGCGGTCTCGATGTTCGGCGGTGCGGCGATCCTCGTCGCCGCGACCCTGCTGATGAGGGCGGTCTGATACCGATGTCCTTTCCTCTGCTGACAGCGACAGCGGCACTCCCGGCGATCGGGGCGGTCGCCACGGCCGCCGTACCGGCCGCCCGGCGCAACGCCGCCAAAGCGCTGGCGCTGCTGTTCTCCCTCGCGACGCTCGCCCTGGCGATCGTCGTCCTGGTCCGCTTCGACCCCGACGGCGACCGTTACCAACTCACCGAATCCCACTCCTGGATCAAGGAATTCGGGGTCAGGTACGAACTGGGCGTGGACGGCATCGCGGTGGCTCTCATCGCGCTGACCGCCCTGCTGATCCCGTTCATCATCCTGGCGGGCTGGCACGACGCCGACCCGCTGGAGACGGGCAACAAGCGCTGGCGGCCGACGCAGGGCTTCTTCGGCCTGATCCTGGCCGTCGAGGCGATGGTGATCATCTCCTTCGAGGCCACCGACGTCTTCCTCTTCTACATCTTCTTCGAAGCCATGCTCATCCCGATGTACTTCCTCATCGGCGGCTTCGGGGACCGCGCCCACGAGCACGGCGAGGAGACGGCGTCCACGCAACGGTCGTACGCGGCCGTGAAGTTCCTGCTGTACAACCTGGTCGGCGGCCTGATCATGCTGGCCGCGGTGATCGGCCTCTATGTGGTCGCCGGGAACTTCTCGCTCGCGGAGATCGCCCAGGCGCGCGCCAACGGAACGCTCGACATGGCGACGAACACCGAACGCTGGCTGTTCCTCGGCTTCTTCTTCGCCTTCGCGGTGAAGGCCCCCCTGTGGCCGTTGCACACCTGGCTGCCCAACGCCATGGGCGAGGCCACCGCCCCGGTCGCCGTGCTCATCACCGCGGTCGTCGACAAGGTGGGCACCTTCGCGATGCTCCGGTTCTGCCTCCAACTGTTCCCGGAGGCGAGCAAGTGGGCGACGCCCGTCATCCTCGTCCTCGCGGTGATCAGCATCATCTACGGGGCGCTGCTCGCCGTGGGACAGCGGGACATCAAGCGACTGGTGGCTTACGCGTCGATCTCGCACTTCGGGTTCATCATCCTGGGCATCTTCGCGATGACCAGCCAGGGCCAGTCCGGCGCCACGCTGTACATGGTCAACCACGGCATCTCGACGGCCGCCCTGATGCTGGTCGCGGGCTTCCTGATCTCGCGGCGCGGCTCGCGGCTCATCGCCGACTACGGCGGTGTGCAGAAGGTCGCCCCGGTGCTCGCAGGCACCTTCCTGATCGGCGGTCTGGCGACGCTGTCACTGCCGGGGCTCGCGCCGTTCGTGAGCGAGTTCCTCGTCCTGGTCGGCACGTTCGCGCGCTACCCGGCGATCGGCATCATCGCCACCTTCGGCATCGTCCTCGCCGCGCTCTACACCCTCGTCCTCTACCAGCGGACGATGACGGGCCCGGTGAAACCCGAGGTCGCCGCGATGCCGGACCTGCGCGCGCGTGAGCTCGTGGTCGTCGCCCCGTTGATCGTGCTGCTGATCTTCCTCGGGGTCTACCCGAAGCCGGTCACGGACATCGTGAACCCGGCGGTCAAGCAGACCTTGTCCGACGTACACAAGAAGGATCCCAAGCCCGAGGTGGAGGCGGCCAAGTGAGCGCATCAGCCGTCCACAGCCTGTGGACAACGGCGGCAACCGCGGCCGAGCCGATCTCGAAGATCGACT
This sequence comes from Streptomyces sp. NPDC050121, assembly GCF_044460385.1. NCBI lineage: Bacteria > Bacillati > Actinomycetota > Actinomycetes > Kitasatosporales > Streptomycetaceae > Streptomyces > Streptomyces sp. NPDC050121. The sequence continues at coordinate 33,931 of NZ_JBITJV010000022.1, forward strand.
CCCCGAAGATCGAGTACGGGCAATTGTCGCCCACCTTGATCGTCATCGGCGCGGCGATCATCGGGGTGCTGGTCGAGGCGTTCGTGCCGCGCAAGCACCGCTACTACGCACAGGTGTTCGTATCCGTCGTGGCGCTGGTCGCCGCCTTCGCCGCCGTGATCGCGCTGGCGGAGGGCGGGTACGGCACCACGAAGGCGCGCATCGCCGCCATGGGCGCGATCGCGGTCGACGGACCGGCCCTCTTCCTGCAGGGCACGATCCTGCTGGCCGCCCTCGTCGGCCTGTTCACCTTCGCCGAACGGCGCCTCGACCCCGAGACGCACGGCAACAGGGTCGACTCGTTCGCCGCCCAGGCGGCCTCCGTGCCGGGCAGTGACAGCGAGAAGGCCGCGGTCAAGGCCGGTTTCACGACCACCGAGGTCTTCCCGCTGCTGCTGTTCGCGGTCGCCGGCATGCTGGTCTTCCCGTCGGCCAACGACCTGCTGACCCTCTTCATCGCACTGGAAGTCTTCTCGCTGCCCCTGTACCTCCTGTGCGCACTGGCCCGCCGCAAGCGGCTCATGTCGCAGGAGGCCGCGGTCAAGTACTTCCTCCTCGGCGCGTTCGCCTCCGCGTTCACCCTCTTCGGCATCGCACTGCTGTACGGGTACGCGGGCTCGGTGTCATACGGGACGATCGCGCAGGTCGTCGACGGCACGATCAAGAACGTCGACCCGGCGCTCGCCGACACCATGGGCAATGACGCGCTGCTCCTCGTCGGCGCCGCGATGATCGTCATGGGGCTGCTCTTCAAGGTGGGCGCGGTGCCGTTCCACATGTGGACGCCCGACGTCTACCAGGGCGCGCCGACCCCGGTCACCGGCTTCATGGCCGCGGCGACCAAGGTGGCCGCCTTCGGTGCTCTGCTGCGCCTGCTGTACGTCGTCCTGCCCGGCCTGCGCTGGGACTGGCGGCCGGTCATGTGGGGCGTCGCGATCGTCACCATGCTGGGCGGCGCGATCGTCGCGATCACGCAGACCGACATCAAGCGGTTGCTGGCGTACTCGTCCATCGCGCACGCCGGATTCATCCTTGCGGGTGTCATCGCGACCACTCCGGACGGCGTCTCGTCCGTCCTGTTCTACCTGGCCGCGTACTCGTTCGTGACGATCGGCGCGTTCGCGGTGGTCACCCTCGTGCGCGACGCCGGCGGCGAGGCCACGCACCTGTCCAAGTGGGCGGGGCTCGGCCGGCGGTCGCCGCTGGTGGCGGCCGTGTTCGCGGTGTTCCTGCTGGCCTTCGCGGGCATCCCGCTGACCTCCGGCTTCGCCGGGAAGTTCGCCGTGTTCAAGGCGGCTGCGGAGGGCGGCGCGGCCCCGCTGGTCGTCGTCGGTGTGATCTCGTCGGCGATCGCTGCCTTCTTCTACATCCGGGTGATCGTGCTGATGTTCTTCAGCGAGCCGCGACCCGAGGGCCCGACCGTCGCCGTTCCGTCGCCGCTGACGATTATGGCGATCGGGGTGGGCGTGGCGGTCACGCTGGTGCTCGGCGTGGCGCCGCAGTACTTCCTGGACCTGGCGAACCAGGCGGGAGTGTTCGTGCGCTGAGCCGCTTCGCCGCGGTGCGCTGACCTGCGTGCGTCTGTGTGACGGGCCCGGTTCCCCCAGCGGGGGCCGGGCCCGTCGAGGTCGTACGGGTGATCGAGTTCAGGGACTTCCCCGCCCTCATCACGCAGAGTCACCGGAACCGGCCTGTGGATAACTCGGGCGCTGTCAGTCCGGACCCCTATCGTGGAGGCAGTGGTCGAGGGACGACGTACGGGGGACAGGCGATGGGTGGGACGGGTGGGATCAGCGGGATGACAGGGATCACCGGGACGCCGGGGCGGACCGAGAGCGAGGCGCTGGCCACGCTGCACCGGGTCTTCGGGTACGAGGCCTTCCGCGGCGAGCAGGAAGCGGTCATCGAGCACGTGGTGGCCGGAGGGGACGCGGTCGTCCTCATGCCGACAGGCGGCGGCAAGTCGCTGTGCTACCAGATCCCCGCCCTGGTCAGACCCGGTACGGGCATCGTCGTCTCGCCACTGATCGCACTCATGCAGGACCAGGTGGACGCGTTGCGGGCGCTCGGCGTGCGCGCCGGATTCGTCAACTCAACGCAGGACTTCGACGAGCGGCGCGTCGTCGAGGCCGAGTTCCTCGCCGGCGAGCTGGACCTGCTGTACCTGGCGCCGGAGCGACTGCGCCTGGACTCAACCCTGGACCTCCTCTCACGAGGCAAGATCGCGGTCTTCGCGATCGACGAGGCGCACTGCGTGTCCCAGTGGGGCCACGACTTCCGCCCCGACTACCTCTCCCTCTCCCTGCTCGGCGAGCGCTGGCCGGACGTCCCTCGGATCGCCCTCACGGCGACGGCCACCCGCGCGACGCACGAGGAGATCACCCAGCGGCTGAACATGCCGACGGCCCGCCACTTCGTGGCGAGCTTCGACCGGCCCAACATCCAGTACCGGATCGTGCCCAAGGCCGACCCCAAGAAGCAGTTGCTGAGCTTCCTGCGCGAGGAGCACGCGGGTGACGCGGGCATCGTGTACTGCCTCTCGCGCAACTCCGTGGAGAAGACGGCCGAGTTCCTCTCCCGCAACGGCGTCGAGGCGGTGCCCTACCACGCGGGTCTGGACTCGGGGACGCGCGCGGCACACCAGTCCCGGTTCCTGCGGGAGGAGGGCCTGGTCGTCTGCGCGACCATCGCCTTCGGTATGGGCATCGACAAGCCGGACGTGCGTTTCGTCGCCCACCTCGACCTGCCCAAGTCGATCGAGGGCTACTACCAGGAGACGGGGCGCGGCGGCCGTGACGGACTGCCCTCCACGGCCTGGATGGCGTATGGCCTCAACGACGTCATACAGCAGCGCAAACTGATCCAGTCCGGCGAGGGCGACGAGGCCTTCCGGCGGCGGGCCGCCGCCCACCTGGACTCGATGCTGGCACTGTGCGAGACCGCCCGGTGCCGCCGCGGCCAACTCCTCGCCTACTTCGGCCAGGAACCGGCCCCGGCGGGCTGCGGCAACTGCGACACCTGCCTCGCACCGCCGGAGACCTGGGACGGCACGGTCGCGGCCCAGAAGGTGCTGTCGACCGTGGTGCGACTGCAGCGCGAGCGCGGACAGAAGTTCGGCGCGGTGCAGATCGTCGACATCCTGATGGGCAAGCGCACGGCCAAGGTGATCCAGTTCGACCACGACCAACTGTCGGTGTTCGGCATCGGCGAGGAGCTCACCGAGGGTGAATGGCGGGGCGTCGTACGGCAACTGCTGGCCCAGGGGCTGCTCGCGGTCGAGGGGGAGTACGGCACGCTGGTGCTGACGGAGGCCAGCGGGGCGGTGCTGCGCCGCGAGCGGGACGTGCCGCTGCGCAAGGAACCGAAGAAACCGGCGGCGGCGAAAGCGCCGGGCTCGTCCTCCTCCGGCAGGGGCAAGGCGAAGACGGCCGCGGTCGAGCTGCCCGAGCAACTGCTGCCCGCCTTCGAGGCCCTGCGCGCCTGGCGTGCCGAACAGGCCCGCGAACAGGGCGTTCCCGCGTACGTCATCTTCCACGACGCCACACTCCGGGAGATCGCCACGGTGTGGCCCACGTCGGTGCGACAACTCGGCGGCATCAGCGGCGTCGGCGAGAAGAAGTTGGCGACGTACGGCGAGGGCGTGGTCGCGGTCCTGGCCTCACTGGGCGGTACGCCGGACACCACCGCTCCAGCGCCCGCCGACGGCCCCGCCCCCGGCGCTGCCCCGGCCGCCGAAACGGATCCGGGAGACCCGGACCACTGGCCCGAGATGGACGAGGAGCCGGAGCCCGAGGACTGGATATAGCGAACTGGACCTCGGGACCGGTCGGGGACGGGACATCGGGGACTGGCTGGACGGGCGCAGGAGGTCGGCGAGCTGACGGGCCTGGTCCGCACGCAGCCGACGACGCGCGCGGTGGGCGGCGACGGTGGTCGCGCCCTGCCCGGCGTGGTCACGGATGCGGTCGGTGGGTGCCATGTTTCGAACCATAGCGAGTCGGTAGGAAAAGCGGTGTGTTGCAGGAGTATTGCGCCACCTGCGGGGCCGTCAGGTAAGGCACTGACCAGGGAAAACGGGCGGATCTTGAGCAAGATCTGCCAGGTCGGGATCTGACCGGTCGAGTGCCATGTCGCGCTCTGCCAGGTCAGGACAACGCCGTCAGCCCCGGGGCGAACGTGATCAGCAGGGGCAGTAGGGGGACCAGCGAAGCCACCGTCGTCGTCAGCGCCCGGTGCCTGCGGAGCAGGCGCGGGGGCGGCTGGAGCAGCCGGTCGACCCGCTCGCCCAGGAGACGGTGACTGGAGGCGCAGGACAGGACGCCCCGGTGTTGGTTCAGCTCGATCAGAGCCAGCGCGGTGGTCAGGTGGCCGCAGCGGCGCGACGCCGTGTCGTCGGCGGCGAGTTCGACCAGGCGGTGGGTCTGGTCGCAGAAATGGGAGAACAACGGAATGCGGGGGAATCCGGTGGCAAGGGCGGTCGAGAGGTGGAGCAGCCAGTCGTGGTGGGCGCGGGCATGGCCGCGTTCGTGGGTGAGGACGGCGTCCAGCTGGTGGGAGGTGAGGCGGTGCAGGGCGCCCGTCGTCACGATCAACTGGGGTGGACTGCCGGGCATCCACCAGGCGTCCGGGTACTCGTCCTCCAGGACGAGCAGCGGGCCGCGGGCGGACGGCAGGCCCGCCGGCAGGTCCGGGGCGCGCTCACGCAGGTGCGCCCTGGCCTGGCCGCGGCGTCGGCGCGCCTCGACGAGCTCGCGGGTCAGCATCGCGGTGGTCCAGGCGGCCCCGCAGGCCAGCAGCAAGGTCAGGGCCACGGCCCACACCGGGGCGGCGGAGAGGTCGTACGCCTCGGTGACCGCAGGCGGTGCGGGGGCGAAGACGCGCGCGCGGACTGTGTGGAACACGGCCGCGGCGCCCAGCACCAGTGCTGTCAGGCAGCACAGCAGGACCGTGGCGACCAGGCACTGCCACACCCACAACCCGACCACGGGCTCCCGCTCGGGCCATGCGGAACGGGTGAGTGCGCGCGGCGCCGGCACGGCGGCCGTCAGCGCGACGACGCTCAGCAGGAGCAGGCAGAGGGTCATGCCATGGGCTCCGGATCCTGGTCGGGACGGGGGCGTGCGCCACGTGCGCGCGGGGTGCGTACCGCGTACCCGCGTGCGTGCGGCCTGCCACGGGCGGCGGGCTCGGCGCGAGGACCGTGCCCGCCGCCAGTATGACGGTGGTTACTCCGCGAGTCAGCCCACGAAGAAGCCCCGATTCAGCCCGGGGTGCCCGGCCTCGACCCGAGCCTCGTTCCTGGCCCTGCCACCTGCCCTGTCACCTGCCCTGTCACCTGCCCTGTCACCTGCGCTGCCACCTGCCCTGTCGCCGATCCCGTCCCGCGTCCCATCGCCGGCCCCGGTGTCGGCTGTGTCACGGGTCTCGTCAGCCGTCGCTTCGCCCGGCGACCACCCGCCCGCTCACCTCTCCCAGTCCCACCTGTGCCCCGCCAGGGCCGGGAGCCCACGCCGACAGCGTCACCACGTCGCCGTCCTCCAGGAACGTCCGCTTGCCGTCGGGGAGTTCGAGCGGATCACGGCCGTTCCAGGTCAGTTCGAGGAGAGAGCCGCGCTCGTTCGGGTTCGGGCCGCTGACCGTGCCGGAGCCGTACAGGTCGCCGGTGCGCAGCGAGGCGCCGTTGACCGTGAGGTGGGCGAGTTGCTGGGCGGCCGTCCAGTACATGGTGGAGAACGGCGGACCGGAGATGACGTGACCGTTGAGCGCGACGGAGATACGCAGGTCGTAGCCGGCGGGTTCGGTGGCCGAGTCGTCCAGGTAGGGCAACAGGGGGTGGGTGCGCTCCGGGGGCGAGACCCGCGCCTCGTCCAAGGCCTCCAGCGGGGTGATCCAGGCCGACACCGACGTGGCGAACGACTTGGCGAGGAACGGGCCGAGGGGGACGTACTCCCAGGCCTGGAGATCGCGGGCCGACCAGTCGTTGAGCAGGCACAGACCGAAGACGTGCTCACGGAAGTCGGCCAGTGCGACGGGGCTGCCCTGGGGAGAGGGCACACCCACCACGAATCCGACCTCGGCCTCGATGTCGAGTCGCACGGACGGCCCGAAGACGGGGGCCGGGTCGGCGGGAGCCTTGCGCTGGCCCGAGGGGCGGACGACATCGGTGCCGGAGACCACGACCGTCCCGGCGCGGCCGTGGTAGCCGATCGGCAGGTGCTTCCAGTTGGGCAGTAGGACGTCCCCCGCGTCCGGGCGGAAGATCGCTCCCGCGTTCCGGGCGTGGTGCTCGGAGGAGTAGAAGTCGACGTAGTCGGCGACGTCGAAGGGGAGGTGCAGGGTCACCGCGGAGAGGGGGTGGAAGAGCGGTTCGACGGTGGGGCGGTGGGCGGGGTCGGTCACCCACTCAGTCAGCGCGCCGCGGACCTGCGACCAGGTCGTACGGCCCGCCGCCAGCAACGGATCGAGGGTCGGCGCCGCGAGCAGGCCGGCGTGCGGCGAGCCGAGCGCGCGCGCCGCCGCGCCCGCGTCGAGGACGTGGTCGCCGAGCCGGACGCCGACGGACCGCTCCGCGGAGCCCGCAAGGGAGAACACACCGTAGGGGAGGTTGTGCGGGCCGAAGGGATCGCCCTCGGGAAGGTCGAAGGGGGGCATCGGGTTCTGCCTCTCTTTCGTGCGCTCTTTGGTGCTCGCCATGTCGTGCTCGCCGGACTCCGAGCGGGTGTCGCGCGGTTGCGCCGAGCCGCGCCACACGTTACGGCCGACCTCACGGAAGTGACACGGGGGCGGGACCGGCGAGGCGCATCGGCCGACAGCGCTGCGCATCCGGTCGCTTACCGAATGTCGCCCATGGACAGGTCCGCAATCTTGACGGAGCGGTGCGAAAGGGGACACTCTGAGCGGGTGCTGGAAGGCCTCGGGGAGGGGGCCTTCGCCTGGCACACCTGGGGGGCGAATGGCCATAGGGGAGGCCGGCCTCGGGTCGGTGCGGCGTGGCTCACGGCCGAAACGGCTGGAAGCGACCATGCGCGACAGACTCGGCCGGGAATGCGTGTACGTGCCGTCGTGCAGATTCGGGCTGTTCGTGGCCTTGCGCCACTGGTGCCCGCCCGGCGGACGCGTGCTGATGTCGCCGGTCAACGACGACGTGATCTTCTTCGTTCTGCTCGCGGCCGGACTCAGGCCGGTGCAGGCGCCGTTGAACCCACTGGACGCGTCGATCGACGTCGATGGCGTGCCCGACGAGGTGTGGCGCTCCCTGTCCGGCGTGCTCACGACGAATCTGTACGGCAACCCGGACGACAGCATGCGCCTGCGGGAGAAGTGCGACGCGCTGGGCATCCCGTTGTTCGAGGACGCGGCCCACGCGATCGGCAGCGAAGTGGCCGGGCGACCGGTCGGGGCCTGGGGCGACGCCTCCGTTTTCAGCCTGTCCAAGCATGTCGGCGCCAAGGCCGGCGGTTTCCTGGCCTGTGCCGACCCGGGGCTGCGCGAGGCCCTGGAGAAGACCTGCGAGGACCTGCTGCTGCCGGGGCGGTTCACGGCGGAACTCGCCTACACCGTCCGACCGTACGCGGAGGCGACCGTGCGCGGGCTGCGGCTGCGGCGGGCCGCCTGGGCCACGATGCGGCTGCTCGGGCTGATGGAACGGGAGGAGATCCGGATGCCACTGCGCCCGACCGAGCTGGCCCGCGCCGTCGACACGGCGCCGGACCTCGCCGCGCACGACTCCTGGATCCGCGTCGACATGCACGACTACCGGCTGCGGTCAGGACCGCTGAGGACGGGCCGCATCGGCCGCAGGCTCGACCGCCTGGACGAGGTGCTGGCCGCCTGCCGGGCGGGCACGGAACTGCTGCTGTCCACACCATGGGCGCAGCCCGCGGCGCCCCGCGCCGACCGGGTCCAACCCCTTTTCCGGGTCCCCTTGTTCGTCGCCGACCGGGATGCCGCGAGGGTGGCGCTCGCGGGGCGCGGCATCGTCGTGGGGTACCTCTATGACCCGCCCCTGGACGACTACGCGGGTGCCCCGTTCACCGACCCGTCGCCCGATCCCGCGGGGGCCCGCTGGTTCGCCCGGCATGCGCTGCCCGTGGATCCGCTGCGGGCCCGGCAGGTCGTCGAGGTGCTGCAGGACTCCGGCGTACGGCCGGCCGAGGTGCCGGGAGGGCTGGAGCCGACCCGTGGCTGAGACGCAGGCGGAAATCCAGGTACCCGAACCCTCGGCGCCGTCAGCCGGAACGGAGCCGACCGGCCCGATGCCGGCCGACAGCACCCGCGGCTCCGACTCCCTGTTCAGGAACGCCTACTTCCTGATGCTCAGCACGGGCGTATCCGCCGTGCTGGGACTGGGCTTCTGGCTGGTGGCAGCCCGTTACTACTCGGAGGAGGCCGTCGGGCAGGGCTCGGCCGCCATCGCGGCGATGCGGCTGCTCGCCAGCGTCACGGCGACCACGATGATCGGTGCCGTCGTCCGCTTCGTGCCGCGCGCCGGGCGGGCGACGGGCTCGCTGGTGTGGCGGGCGTACGCCGCCAGTTCGGTGGTCGTCGCCGTCGCCGCGTTCGTGTTCCTGCTCACCCTCGACCTGTGGGGGGCGACGTACGCGCCGCTCGGCACGGCAGCCGCGGGGGCGACGTTCGTCGTCGCCTGCGTGGCGTGGGCCCTGCTCACGCTCCAGGACGGGGTGCTCACCGGGCTGCGCCGGTCGGGGTGGGTGCCCGTCGGCAACGCGGTGTTCTCCGTCGGCAAGCTGATCCTGCTGGTGGTCTTCGCGACCGCGCTGCCGGTGCTCGGCATCTTCGTGTCCTGGGCCGTCGCCATCGCGTTCTCGACCCTGCCGCTGGGCTGGTTGATCTTCCGCCGGCTGATCCCGCGCCAGGCCGCAGCCGACCGGGACCTGGAGCCCCCCGGGCTGCGGGAGATGGGCCGCTTCCTGGCCGGGGACTCGCTGGGCGCGCTGTTCAGCCTGGCGATGATCAACCTGCTGCCGGTCATGGTCGCCGTCCGCTTCAGCGCGGCGGAGAACGGCTATTTCTACGTGGCGTACACCGTCGGCGGCACGATGGAGTTCATGGCCATCAACATGGCCTCCTCCCTCACCGCGCACGCCTCGCACGACCCGCGCCGTCTCGCCGACGGAGTGCGCGGGGCGCTGCGTCGGATGACGTTGCTGCTGGTGCCGGTGGTGCTGGTGCTGGTGCTGTTCGCCCCGCAGATCCTGATGCCGTTCAACGAGGACTACGCCGAACACGGCACCACCGTGCTGCGGCTGCTGGCCGCGGGCGCGCTGCCCAGGGTCGTGGTGGAGCTGTACATCGGCGTGCTGCGGGTGCAGGGCCGTACCGGCGTGCTCGCCGCGCTCCAGGGTGCCATGTGCACGCTCGTGCTGGGCAGCGCGGCCGTGCTGTTCGCCCCGGCCGGGATCGCGGGCGCGGGCTGGGCGGTGCTGCTCAGCATGACCCTGATCGCCGTCGTCTCCGCCGTGGGCCTGCGCTCCGCGCTGCGCCGGCACCACCTGCCCACCGGCCGGTCCGCCGCCGCCTCGGCCTACGGCACTCGCTGGGCGCGGCTGAACGCCACCGCCGGGTACGGCACGAACTGGGCGCGCCGGGCGGCGTACGAGCGGGAGGGCATCGACGAGGACACGGTCACCCTGTTCATAGGGCGTCCCGGGTATGAACGCGAGGCGTTGCAGGCGGACACCCTCGCGCTCATCGTGCGGCCGCACGAGTCCGACGGGGACACGGAGAGCGAGCGGGGCGAAGCTAGTAGGGGGAGCAAGGAGAGCAGTAGGGGGAGTCAGGGGCGTAGGGAGAATGGTGGGCTGGAGGAGTGGGATGAGGCCGGCCGGAAGGGTGTGACGGCCCGGTCCTCGTCGGCCGGTGCCCGGTCTTTGTCGGCCCGCGCCCGGGAGCGGTGGGGTGGGGGCGCCCTGTGGGGTCTGCTCGGTGTGGCCACCGTGGCCTACTGGGCGGCGCTGCGCGACCTGCCGTGGTTCGACGGGCCGTCCGCCGATGTGCTGACCGGGCGTCAGCTGCTGGCGGCACTGCCGCTCACAGCGCTCGTCGCGGGGGGACTGGTGCTGGTGGTGTTCGTCGGCTCGGTGACGCTGCGCGCCGCGAGAGACACATGGCTGCCGGGGGCGGCACTGGCGTCCGCCCTGCTCGCCCTGTACGCCGTACCTGTCGCGTTCGGCTGGGAACCGGCGCCGGTCGGTGGGGCCTTGTACGAGAGCGCGGCCCGTTTCCTCGCCGACGGGGTGGGGCTCGACGGCCCCGAGCCGCTGTTGCGGTGGGCGCCGCCGGTCGGGCAGGTCCTGTGCCTCATACCGCTGTGGCTGCTGCTGGCCCGCGCGGGGCGGCGGCTGACATGGCCGGGCCGCTGGGGGGTCCTCTACCTCATGGCGCTGGGCGGCTGGGTGTGGCGGCAGGAGCTCGCGTCCACAGCCCTGCCCCTGTTCGTCGTACTCGCCTTCGCCGCACTCTTCCTGTCGCTCCGTGAGAAAGAAAGAGGGACACAGACCCGACGAACGGGCGTCAGCGCGGCGGCACGGGCTGGTGGAAGTAGCCGTTCTTCCCCGCCTCGCGGTAACCCTGGAGACCCGGACCCTCGTTGACGGTCAGATCGCACGCGGCCTGCTCGGAGGTCGGCCGGTTCCAGTGCACCAGGGCCTTCACCTCGGGGAGCTGCTTCACGGCGGCGGGGATCTGCGTGTACCAGTCGCGCTGGCGCTGCGGGGCGCCGGCGTCGGGGGCAGTCGCGAACTCCGCGAGCATCACGGGCTTGTCGTCGCTGATGTTCGCGCGCAGCCACTCGTAGCTGGGCCGTTGGCTGCGCAGGAAGTCCTTCCAGTCGGTGGTGCCATGGCACTGGTAGTAGTTGTACTGGTCCATGGCGATCCAGTCGACGTACTCGTCGCCGGGGTAGAGCGCCTTCATGTCGGCCGCGCTGCCGAGGTAGCCGGAGACGGTCCACACCCACACGACGTTGTCGGCGCCCAGTTGCCGGAACCGTTCGCGCAGGTGGCGGTAGGCCGCGATGAACTCCTTCGGAGTGCCGGCACCTTCCTTGATGCGGGCGTCGGTCTCCTGGTCGAAGGAGAAGAAGACGCGCTTGCCGTAGGCCTTGATGCGCCGGATCTGCGGATCGAGGATCTTCTCGTCGAGTTTTCCGGAGGCGATGTTCTTCCAGCCGAGCTGGGTCTCCGTCCAGTTCTCGTGGTGCGGCTCGGTCCAGACTGTGGACTCCCAGGCCAGCATCAGCAGCCGGTCCTTGCCGAGTTCCTGTTCGTCGGGGGTGAGCAGCTCGCCGTCGAGCTTGGTGCCCGACATGTCGTGGTAGTTGTAGACGAGGTCCAGCTTGCGGCCGATCCTCTTCTCGAAGCCGAGCACGGCGTCCTTGAGCGAGCCGTTCCCGGCGTACGGCACGGCGGCGCCCCACCACGCGCCGCAGGGCGGGATCAGCGCGTCCGTGGGGGCGCAGGGGCCGGTGGGCAGCTCGCCCGAAGCCGCGTTCTCGGGCACGGCGTCATCGGCGGACTCCGAGTCCTCGGAGCGGCCGACCCAGACGCCGAGCCCCGCGAGCAACGCGGCCACCGCCACCAGCACCACGGCCATGTAGGCGCGCCTCGCACCCCCCGTGTCCCCTCTCAAACCCCGCCCTGAACCACCACCCGAACCGCCCCCCACAACACCCCCGGCACCCCCGGCACCCCCGGCACCCCTCCCCGCACCCCTCGTCACGACATCCCCCGCGGCGTCCCCCACGCCGCTCCCCGTGGCGTCCCCCGGGGTGCTCTCCAATTCGCCCCTCGCGGCATTGCCCGTGCCGCTCCCCGTGCCGCTCCCCGTGCCGCTCCCCGTGCCGCTCCCCGTGCCGAGCCTCGTGGCGTCCTTCGGGGTGTTTTCCGTGCTGCTCTTCGTGGTGCCGCCTGCGGCGTCCCCCGGGGTGCGCTCCGGGCTGCTCCCCATGGCGCTCGCCGTGCCGCTTCCCACGGCACCCTCCTTCTCGCTACCCCTGCCCCGCCCCCTGCCCCGCCCCCTGACGGGCCTCGTGCCGACCCTCGCGGCGTCCTCCGTTTCGTCCCTCATGGTGTTGCTCCCCGTGGTGCTCGCCTTGTCCGGCCTTGGTGGCTTGGGTGGCTTGGGTGGCTTGCGTGGGCGGTGGCGGCCGGTCATGTGTTGCTGCTGCCGGAGGGCCTGCGTTTGATCTTGGTGCGTTCCAGGGCGCCGCGCCGTGCGGCCGGCAGTGGTAGCCCCGGGAGGGCGGCGACGACTGTCGTGAAGCCGGCGAGCGAGACGAGGAAGACGGTCATCGAGAAGCCCTTCACCAGGAACAGGGAGGTGGCGGTGAGTACGCCGAGCGAGAGGCTGATGGGCGCGGCGAGTGCGACGGCCTCCAGCCTGGCGCCGGAGGCCAGTGCCCCCGGCTGCGGATACAGCGCCGCACAGCCCGGGCCGAACAGGACGAAGAGCAGTACCGGGATCCAGCGCAGCGGAGAGTGACCGGGCACGGTGGTGGCGGCCAGGGCCAGCCAGCCCGAGGCCGCGACGAGGAGTCTGAGGTGGGTCGGGGTGATCCTGGTGGCGTCCGTGGCGTCCGTGGCGTCCGTGGCGTCCGTGGCGTCCGTGGCGTCTTCGGTGTTGTCCGTCAATTCGATCACCTTGTGGTCGGTCGGCGGCCATCGGTCGGTCATCGGGCGGCCGGGCGGTACTCCAGCACGACGCCGTAGGGATGGCTCTCGATGGTCCGGAAGCGGGGCGAGGCGGTCAGTTTCGATCGCAGGGTCTCGAAGCCGCCGGGCGGTAGCAGGCCCTCGCCGGAGGCGTAGATGTCCTGGGTGCGGGTGAGGACGACGTACGCCTTCGCGCCCGGCGGGATGCCGGCGGCGAGGTAGGACGCCGGGTCCTTCAGCATCTTCTCGTTCTCGGGCAGCGCCTGCTCGGCGAAGAACCAGTGTTCGAGGCGGTCGTAGTGGCGGAGTGCCTGCGGGAAGGAGCCGCTGGTGGCGAGGATCAGCGAGCCGTCGGGGGCGTCGTCCAGAGCCCTGGTGACGAGCGCGGTCTCCTCGGGCGGCGTGTAGAACATCTTCTCCTTGCCGTAGTACGACGGCAGGAAGCCGGCCAGCAGCATCAGCAGCACGGTCGGCAGGGCGACGGCCGCGGTCCGCCGCCGCAGCGTCTTCGCCCTGCTGCGGTGGGTCCCCGCGACGGCCGGCACGAGCGCGGCGGCGGCGAAGAAGGCCGCGCCGGGCAGGGCGAACAGATAGACGCGGAAGAGCATTTCGCCGCCGTAGTCGTTGACGGCGAACAGTGGCACCGGGGCGACGGAGACCAGCAGCAGCGGCAGCGCGCTGCGCGTCAGCCGGCGCCGCAGCACGACGGCGGTCCCGGCGAGGACGGCGATCGCCAACACCATCACGATGTTGGCCGTGCCCGCGAGTTCGGGGCCGGGGCCGGTGAGCTGTCCCGCGTAGCCCGCGCGGGAGTTCTCGGTCAGTTCCCCGATCGACTTCCTGACGGTGGCGAGGGTCTCGACGAACAGCGGCCGCCCCATGGTCAGGTCCCAGGTGAGCATCAGCAGCGCGGCGACGATCAGCAACCCGTAGTTGCGGTAGCGGCGGGTGAAGCTGAGCGCGAGCAGACAGATGGTGAGCATCACCGGGGTGAGCTGGTGCGTGGCGTTGATGGCGGCGATCAGCGGGGCCAGGATCACCACGCAGACCGCGCGCTGCCTGCTCCCGGTGGGCGGCGGGACGGGGGCGGCGACGGGGTCGAGGTAGGTACGGTCCCGTAGTCGTCCGGCCGAGCCGGGGCGTACGAAGTGTCGCAGCACCACCGCGAGGACCGTCAGATGCAACAGGTAGGCGAGGGCCTGTGGGGCGAAGTAGTCCTGGCCGACCCAGTTGGCGAGCTGGAAGATCCACACGCCGGTCCAGATCAGCCGCCAGTCCTCGCAGAAGGTGCGGTAGATCAGGACGAGCACCGGCATCATGAGCAGGCCGAAGACGATCGGCGCCCAGTTGGCGTACGTGGCGGCGCTCTGCACGCCGAACGCCCGCACCAGGCCCGCGTTGAGCGTGAAGAAGCCCGGCCACTGGTCGTAGGCGGACATATTGCCCGACAGTGCGGCGCCCGGCCGCAGCTCACCGTTGGCGAGCAGCGTGTTGACGATGGCGTCGTGCTTGGAGGCCCACGGGTAGCGCACCGCGTCGTACAGCACCGCCGGCGGCGCCTTCAGCGCGAACAGCAGTGCGGCGCAGTGCGCGGCCGGCCACCAGGGTGCGGTGCCCGCGCGCCGCAGACTGAGTACGAAGCCCGCGGTGAGGACCAGCAACGAGGCGTAGTAGGTGATCGGGAGACGGTCCAGCAGGCCGTAGTCGCCCATCTCCCGGAAGCCGATGCGGGGCAGCGCGTATACCCACAGCCCGGCGGCGAGCAGCAGGGTCACCAGCGCGGCGTCCGGCGGGCGGCGCGGGATCCGCCAGGGTCTGCGCTCGCCGCCGGCGGCCCGGACAAGGGTGGGTAGCTCGCTGCTCTCGCTGGTCGGTACAGGCACATGTTGCTGCACGCTGAGGCTCCCCTCCCCCAGGTCAACTATAGGAATTTCGTCTGCTTTTCACACCAAAATCGTCGAACCTTCCGGCGGACCGGCCGGTTCCTGGCACCCCGTTTCAGCCTGCGAAAACGGGCCCCCGAACGACGGCCCGGGCCCGGCGGTACCACCGCCAGCCGACCGTCCTCGGTCCGTCCCGATACGGGGCCACTCGGGCGCCGGAACCCGCCAGCCAGCCCTCGACGTCGGCGACGGTGTGGCCGCGACGCACGATGAGCCGGGCGATGCGGTAGGGCTCGTCTCGGTCCGAACTGAGCGCGTGCCGCACGGCGGTGGCCGTCTCGTAGCCCGCGGCGGCGGCCGCCCGCCGCACCCGGCCGCTGTTGTAGCCGTGCGGATAGGCGAGGTGGCGGACCTGATGGCCGAGGGTGTCCTCCAACACCGAGCGGGACGCCCGCAGTTCGTGCGCGAGCGCGTTGGGCGCGAGGGTGTCCAGCTGGGCGTGGGCGACCGTGTGGCTGCCGATCTCCATGCCGTACTGCTCCAGCCGGGCCGCCTCGTCCAGCGTCATCATCGGGGCGGGCGGCAGCAGACTGCGCCCGCCCGCCGTGATGGCGCCGGTGGTGAGGTACGCGGTGGCGGACAGCCCGCGCCCGGCCAGCGCCTCGGCGGTCGCACCGGGCAGGTCGGCGAAACCGTCGTCGAAGGTGAGCAGCACCGGCCGGGACGGCAGCGGCGCGCGTCCGGCGAGATGGTCGGCGAGCGCGCTGATCGTGACGGGCGTGCGACCGCTGTCGACGACGGCGGCCAAGTGCTCGCCGAACTGTTTCGGGCTCACGGTGAACTCGGCGATCCAGTCGGGCGGATCCTCCATCACGGCGTGGTACAGGAACACGGGGATGCTGCCGTCTGCGGGCACCGGGACGCCGCCGCCTCTGTGTGCGGACGCCGCCGTCATCGCGCGGCCCCCCGCTGCCGCAACCGCTGCCGCAGTGCGCGTCGGGCCCGCAGGTAGCCCAGCGGTCCGTAGAGCATTCCGCGCCTCTGGAGCCGGGACAGCCGCCCGGGCCAGGCGTGCGTCCGATCGTCATGCCCACCGGGCGCGCCCCTCGCACGCCGGGGCCCGCCCCCCGCGCTCCCCGGCACGTCCGCCCCCGATCGCGCCCCCGATCGACTCCCCGAATCGCCCCCCGAATGACCCCCCGATTGAGCCCCCGCTTCCGACCCCGGTTCCGGCCCGGACGCCGCCTCGCGGCTCGCCGTCAGTGAGCGTGCGTATGCCAGTCCCCGGGGCAGCCGGGCCAGGAACGCCGGGAGCAGACCGGGCCGGTTGACGAGGATCGCCGTGAGGTAGGCGGTGAGGCCGGCGCCGTAGCCGTAGGCCTGGGTCTCCAGGTCCTGCCAGGTCTCCCGGTGGCGGTGCCAGACCAGGGCCTGCGGGGTGTAGTGCAGCCGGTGGCCCTCGGCGAGGACACGGACGAACCCGTAGAGGTCGTCGCCGCCCCGCGCGAGCGTGCCCGCGCCCGTCGCCGGGTCGAAGCCGCCGACCGCCCGCAGTACTTCCGTACGGAAGGCCATGCTGGCGCCGGAGCCGAAGCGGCCCGCGGTGAAGGGGAACAGCGGCTCGTCGGCGGGCGGCTCGTACGGGTCGTAGGTGCGGGCCGTGAAGCCCTTGGCGAAGCCGCCATGGCCCTCCAGGAGGACCTGGGCGGGCGTGCGCAGCCGGGCCGGGAGGATCAGGCCGGTGGCGCAGCCGAGGCGGGGGTCGGCGGTGAACGGCGCGGTGAGTTCCGTGAGCCAGCGCGGGTCCGCCACGACATCGTCGTCCGTGAAGGCGATCACCTCGCCGTGCGCGGCCTCGACGCCCTTGTTGTGCGCGACGGCGAGACCGGGCGCAGGCTCGGTCACGTACCGCACGCGCTCGGCGTACTTGTGGGTCACCAGGTCCCGGGTCGCGTCTGTCACGGGCGCGTTGTCGACGACGATGATCTCGAAGTCCGGGTGGTCCTGGGCGAGGAGCGAGTCGAGGGCGTGGGCGAGCAGTCCGGCGCGTTCGCGGGTGGCGATGACGACGGTGGTGAACGGGACGGACTTCGGGCCGGACAGTCTTGCGGGACCCGGCGCCATGTGCTCACGGGCGGCCAGGTCCACGAGGACCGCCTTCGGATCGGCGCCCTCCGGTACCTGCCCGAGGAGCGTCCCGACCGGCCGCCCACCCCGCCTGACCAGCACGAACACCAGACCGTGGATCACAGGCGGGCTGCCCGGACCGGGTCTGAGCGCGCCACCGTCGTCCAGTTCGAGCTCGGCGATCTGCACCGGCCGGATGCCGAGAAACCTCTCGATCTCCAGCCGCACGATCTCCTGCTGCGCACCTCTTGCGCGGGACATGAACCCCCCTTGTCTCATGACCGCCCCTGACAATCGCCCGCCACGCCTGGCGATCCCCGACCGCCCCTGACAATCTCCGACTGCCCTCGACCCGTCCCCGACTGTCTCTGACCGTCACTCGTGTGCCCGTGTGCCCGTGTGCCCGTGAGCCGTGTGCACGTGAGCCGTGCGACCGTCCCCCGTGTGATCGTCACGCGCCGCGTAGGCGGCCCGCGCTCTTCAAGGTTCGGGCGGCCGCCGCGGCGAGCCTCGGCCGGTTGCGTACGAAGTGGTGTGCGCGGCGCGACGGTTCACGGCTGAGCCAGTGGAGCGCGGCGCCCACCCCCGGACGCGTCCACGCGCCCTCGAACACGGGGATCTCCCCGGTCTTCAACGAGTCCTTGTACTCTGCCGCGCCCCGCCCCAGGTCGAGCAGGCCGATGCCCTCGGCGGCAGCCGACTCCGCCATCCGCAGATGCAGCACCAGGCCCGGCGAGAACTTCGCGAACTCCGGATCGTACGACGGGAACCAGCAGGCCAGGACCGTCGAGGAACGCAGTCCGAAGTGCGCGGCGAGCGGCCGCTCACCGGCGTAGAGGACGGACAGCGTGCCGGAGCACTCCGGCGCGCGCGTCTCGGCGAGCGCGTCCACCAGCCGGGTGATCCACTCCTGGGCGAACCGGTCCCGGCGGCCGGTCCTGCGGTACTGCGCCGACTTCCATGCCATGAGCGTGCGCAGCGCGGCCGGGTCGCGTTCGTCGAACACGAACCGCAGCTCCCCGACCTGACGGCCGAGCCTGCGCTCCTTGGCGAGCGTCGTCTTCAGGAACTTCGGCGACTGGGACCGCAGTACGGACTCGTAGGTCTCGTAACCCTTTTCGACGTCGATGACGTAGGCGGCGTACTCCTCGGCCGCGTGCGGGACGAACAGCCCCTGTGCCGCCTCCAGGTTGTCGAAGGCGAAGCTCGACAGGGAGCACGCCCGCATCAGTTCGGCGGCGTTCAGCCCGAGACCCGGGGCCAGCACCGCGCCCTGCGCGTCCGAGACGCCGTACGCGAGGGCCTGACCCTGGCCGAGCCGGCCCCGCTCATAGGGGAGGAAGCCGACCGGCTCACGCCCCTCGTACACCACCGCCACGCGCGCGCGTGGCCGCACGAGGCCCACGGCGTCGGTGAACTCCGGTTCCATGAAGGGGTTTCGCGGAAGCGCCGACGCGGCACGCAGCGCGCGCCACCGCTCCCTGTCCCCCTCGCCGAGGTCTTCCGGCCTCAGCACACGAATGCGCCCACTGCTCAACCTGACCCCCCGATCAAGTCCCCCCTGGACACCTGGACGGTACCGCTCCACCCGGGCGTCGCGGTAGGTAGCGTCCCATCTTGTTGCCAACCGGTACAGAGGCCTTTAACCGTCCGCTACCCGGCGATGCGCCAGAAAGCCGTTTCTTTGTGCCCGGCCTCAGCCAGTTCCGCACCAGTAGACAAAGGGGAGTTGGCAGAACCGGACAGGACCTGGTCGTCGTCCGGCTCGCGTCGAACCAGGGGGGTGCGGCATCCGTATTCTCTGATCATGGCCGCACCCACCGCATACGCCGAGCGCACCCCGTACTCCGCGTACTCCCTCATCGCCACCGACCTGGACGGAACGCTGCTGCGCGGCGACGACACGTTCTCCGACCGGTCCCTCGACGCGCTCGCGCGGGTGGCCGCCGCCGGCGCACGCCACCTGGTGGTCACAGGACGCCCCGCGCCCCGCGTACGCCCCCTGTTCGACCGGCTGCACAGCAGGGGGCTCGCGGTGTGCGGACAGGGCGCGCAGTTGTACGACGCCGGCGCGGACCGTCTGCTGTGGTCGGTCACCCTGGACCGGGAGCTGGCCGAGACCGCGCTCGGCAAGATCGAGGCGGAGGTGGGGCAGCTGTACGCGGCCGTCGACCAGGACGGCGTGGACGGGCTGACGCTCATCGAGCCGGGCTACCGGATGCCGCACCCGACGCTGCCCGCCCTGCGTGTCGACCGGCGCGACGATCTGTGGTGCGAGCCGATCAGCAAGGTGCTGCTGCGCCATCCCACCCTGTCCGACGACGAGTTGGCGGCGACGGCCCGCGCGGCGGTCGGCTCGCTCGCCACGGTCACCATGTCGGGACCCGGCACGGTCGAGCTCCAGCCCTGCGGGATCACCAAGGCGACGGGCCTGGCCCTGGCCGCCGAACACCTGGGCCTGCGGCCCGAGGACACCGTCGCCTTCGGGGACATGCCCAACGACATCCCGATGTTCGACTGGGCCGCGCGCGGAGTCGCGATGGCCAACGCCCACCCCGAACTCAAGGCGGTGGCCGACGAGGTGACGACGTCGAACGAGGACGACGGCGTGGCCGTCGTCCTCGAAAGACTGTTCCCGTAGGGCCCGCGGACCCGTGGACCTCGCAGACCCGTAGACCCCGCAGGCCAATGAACCCCACAGACGCGTAGGACCTGCAGACCTGCAGACCTGCAGACCTGCAGACCTGCAGAGCCTGCAGAGCCTGCAGAGCCTGCAGAGCCTGTAGGGCCTGTAGGGCCTGTAGGGCCTGTAGGACCCGTAGGCCCCTGGGCTGGGGTTCCTACGGAGATCTGTCAGTACGCGCCGAACACGTTGTCGATCGAGCCGTAACGGGCGGCCGCGTAGTTGCAGGCGGCGGTGATGTTGGCGACCGGTTCGTAGGAGTCCCAGGAGGTGCCTGCGACGTGATAGGCGCGGAAGGTCGGGTCGATGACCTGAAGCAGGCCCTTGGACGGGATGCCCGCGGCCGCGTTGGAGTCCCAGAGGTTGATGGCGTAGGGGTTGCCGGAGGACTCGCGGATGACGTTGCGGTAGATGCCGTTGTACGTCCCCGGGATGCCGTGCTGGGCCATGACGTGGAGGGAGGCGCGGATCCAGCCGTCGAGGTTGTTGGCGTACCCGAGGCTGGTGGCGGTGGCGACGGTCGGGGTCGCCGCGGAGGCGCCGGTCGCGCCGAGGAGCGGAAGGGCGAGCACGGCCGCGCCGGTGGCGGCGACGGTGAGCGTGCGGACGAGACGGTTACGACGGGTGCGGCGCGGCTGAGCGGCAGCGGGCATGACGAATTTCCTCTCCGGCGCCTGCGAGGTGAGCTGTCGGGTTCGGGCAGGAGTTGCCCGGTCGCGTTCTGACGGGCGCGACTTCACCCCGAGCCGTACCGATATGTCTGAGACATCCGGCCCGGCGACTTACCTGGTTCCCCCGCTCCTGCCGTGCGTTCTAGGTGGGTGTACGGGCGGCGGCAGGATTCGGCGTTCCGCCCGACAGGCCGGGAACGTATGCGAGAGCACATGTCCGAAACAAGTAGCAGATTCATAGATCACCCATATTGACCTTGGTCTGTGGCCTATGGGGCGCTTGATCCTTTGTGAGTGCAAAGCCTCAACTTGCTTGGAGATGTGGAGAATCCGTGAACGGTCGGATCGGGCGGGGCTGGGCGGGTTCGACGGGGGGAGTGAGTCAAGTCACCAGCGTCCACAAGTGCGGCGAATCGGGCATTAAATCCCAAGTCGGTGACGGTGGGGAGGGGGTGGAGATGGCGACTCCGGCGTCGATGGCGTTGCCGGGCGGAAGTCCTTACTTCCGGCTAACTCTACAAATATCAGTTCATATATTTGAATCAGGAACATATCGGGCGTGATCCGATACCGCCTGGCCTGTAACCGTGGGGGCTATCGGTGATCGAAACGTGACCGGATACGCTGACTTGAGTGATGGCAGAGACCTATCGACAAACCGCGTAATCGCCAGTAGACACCAGCAGACAGGAGACCCCTCGTGACCGTCGTCGGGCCGTTCGGGCTGAGCGTGCGGGACCAGGCTCTGGAAGCCGATGTCCAGGCCGGATTGGCGGCTGTCGAGGAAGGCTTGCTCGAGGCCACCAAGAGTGAGGTTCCGTTCATCACGGAGGCCGCCCAGCATCTCGTGCGGGCGGGCGGGAAGCGGTTCCGGCCGCTGCTCGTGGTGCTCGCGTCGCAGTTCGGGGACCCGTACGCGCCGGGCATCGTGCCGTCGGCCGTGGTCGTGGAGCTGACTCACCTGGCTACGCTGTACCACGACGACGTGATGGACGAGGCCGCCGTGCGCCGCGGGGTGCCCAGCGCGAACGCCCGCTGGGGGAACTCCGTCGCCGTCCTCACGGGCGACTTCCTCTTCGCGCGCGCCTCCCACATCCTGGCCGACCTCGGACCGGAGGCGGTGCGGGTACAGGCCGAGGCGTTCGAGCGGCTGGTCACCGGGCAGATCCTGGAGACGGCCGGTCCTACCGACGGACGGGACCCGGTCGAGCACTACCTCGACGTGCTCGGCGGCAAGACGGGCTCGCTGGTGGCGGTGGCCTGCCGGTTCGGGGCAATGATGTCGGGCGCCGACGAGACGGTCGTCGACGTGCTCACGCAGTACGGCGAGCGGCTGGGCGTCGCCTTCCAGCTGGCCGACGACGTCCTGGACATCGCGTCCGACTCGCACGAGTCGGGCAAGACGCCGGGGACGGATCTTCGTGAGGGCGTTCCCACGCTGCCCGTGCTACGGCTGCGAGAGCGGGCGGCGCGCCTGTCGCTGCCCGAGGACATCGCCCTGTGCGAGCTGCTGGACTCCGACCTGAGCGACGACGCCCGGCTCGCCGAGGCCCTGGAGGCGCTCCGCGTGCACCCCGCGCTGGAGCAGGCCCGCCGGGACACCGTGCGGTACGCCAAGGACGCGCGGTCCGCGCTCGCGCCACTGCGGGAGTGCGGCGCGAAGGCGGCGCTGATGGAACTGTGCGACGCGGTGGTCCACCGAGCCGGCTGACCCCTCCGCCCCGCCGCTAGCACCCACCTCCGGCCCGGCACGCCGCCCCGCCGCTAGCACCCGCCTGCGGCCCGGCACGCCGCCTGCGGTCCGGCGCCGTTCCGGTCCGGTACCCCGTTCCGGTCCGGCACCCCGCTTCGGCCCGGCGATCGCCTCCGGTTCGGCACCCCCCGTCCGGTTCAGCACCCCCCGTCCGGTTCAGCACCCCCCGTCCGGTTCAGCACCCCCCGTCCGGTTCGGCACCCCCTGCGATCCGGCGACCTCTCCGGTGCCGCACCCTCCTCCGGTCCGGCACCCGCGCAGGTCCGGCGATCGCCTCCGGCCCGGCCCCCTCTCAGGTGCCGCACTCCGCTTCGGCCCGGCACCCCTCAGGCCCGGCACCCCTCAGGGCCCGCACCCCCTCAGGGCCCGCACCCCCTCAGGGCCCGCACCCCCTCAGACCCCGCGCACCCCCCCCACGCCGCTCGCCCCTCACCCCGGCCCCCACGCCCCTCGCCCCCCTCACCCCTCGCCCCTCGCCCCGCACCCCCCACACCGCTCGCCCCTCGCCCCGCCCCCCCCGCACCACTCGTCCTCACCGCGAGCCCCGCGACCCTTCCTCGCCTGCACCCTCCAACCCCTGTGTCCCTAGGGGAAGGTGTCGTCTTCCGGAGGGACCCCTACGGGTCGGTTGGCCTTTCCTTGCTTTCGTGTCATACCGCAGGCGTACGCGGAGTTGAGCCCTCGGGTTGACGTTTTCGGGTGGGCGATTTGGTCAGATGGGGACTACGAGAAAACACCACTCCTCACCGATTCGGGTGAGAATGGCGGCTTGGGTGGGGCGTTCAGCGTGAGATGACCAGCCGCCGCCGACGACGGAGGTAAGGCACACATGGCACCGAAGGCATCCGACGACACCCTGACCGGCGGGGAGCCGAACAGCGGGGAGGCCGACGACCTGCGCGCCGGCCGGCGCAAGGCCGTGCGGTACGTCGTCCCGGTCACCGTGATCGGTGTCGCCGCGGCGACGATCGGGCTGGTCCCGGCACTCGCCGACTCCGGCGACCCCGACCTGCCGAAGATCACCGCACAGCAACTCCTCGACAAGATCGCCGCATCGGACGTCCAGCAGCTGTCCGGCACGGTGAAGATCACCACCGATCTCGGACTGCCCGACCTCGGCGGGCTGGAGAGCGGTCTGCTTTCCGGGGCCGCCCAGCAGGGTGGTGACGGTTCGTCCGCCGACCCGTCCACCAAGCTCACCGAACTCGCGTCCGGCACGCACACCCTGCGCGTCGCCGCCGACGGCCCGGACCGGCAGAAGCTCTCGCTGTTGGAGAAGGCCGCCGAATACAGCGTCATCCACAACGGCAAGGACGTGTGGGGGTACGACAGCGCCTCCAACGAGGTCTACCACTCCACCGTCGACGAGAGCTCCGGCAAGGCGGACACCCCTGTTCCGGCCACCCCCAAGGACCTCACCGAGGACGCCCTGAAGGCGGTCGACGACACGACGTCCGTGACCGTCGACGGCACCGTCCAGGTCGCCGGGCGCGACGCCTACAAGCTGCTGGTCAAGCCGAAGCAGTCCGGTTCCACGGTGGGCGCGATCAGCGTGGCCGTGGACGCGAAGACGGGCCTGCCGCTGAAGTTCACGCTGACCCCGGCGAGCGGCGGCGCCGCCGTCGTGGACGCGGGCTTCACCCAGGTCACCTTCGCCAAGCCGGCCGCCTCCACCTTCGACTTCACCACCCCCAAGGGCGCGAAGGTCACCGAGGGCGACAAGGCCGAGAAGGGCGACGGCGGAGGCAAGTGGGGCGACGAGGGCGCGACGCGGACGGCTCCGGGGCACTCCGGCAGGCTCGACGACGACCTCGCCAAGGACCTCGGCGGCCCCGCCGGTCTCAACGTCCTCGGTGAGGGCTGGACCTCCGTCGCCACCTTCGACACCGGCGGCCAGGGCATGCCCTCGGGCTCGGAGGCCGGCGGCGCCCTCGGTGGCTTCCTCGGCTCCTTCGGAGACAAGGTGAGCGGTAAGTTCGGCTCCGGCACGGTCTTCTCCACCCGCCTGATCAACGCCCTGATGACCGACGACGGCAAGGTCTACGTCGGCGCGGTCACCAAGGACGCCCTGGTGAAGGCGGCTAACGCGGGGAAGTAGGCAGCGACCGGGCGGGGTGTGAGGGGAGCCGATGACGCAGTCCACGGGTGGTGCCGCGGGTCGTGCCACAGGTGGTGCCGAGGTTGGTGCCGCGGGCGAAGGCGACGCCGTCATCCACACCCGCGCCCTCACCAAGCGCTACCGCGGCGGACAGCTCGCCGTCGACGGTCTCGATCTGACCGTCCCGGCGGGCAGCGTCTTCGGCTTCCTCGGTCCCAACGGCTCGGGCAAGACAACCACCATCCGCATGCTGATGGGGCTCATCGAGCCCACGGCCGGCGCGGCCCGCGTCCTGGGGCACCCCATGCCGCGGGCCGCCCGCGCCGTTCTGCCCCACGTCGGGGCGCTCATCGAGGGCCCCGCCCTCTACGGCTTCCTCTCCGGCCGCGACAACCTGCTCCGCTACGACGCCGCCGACCCGACCGCCGACCCGCGCACCCGGCGTACGCGGGTCACGGCGACGCTGGAGCGGGTCGGGCTGACGGCCGCCGCCGGCAAGAAGGCGAAGGCGTACTCGCTCGGCATGAAGCAGCGCCTGGGCCTTGCCGCCGCCCTGCTCCAGCCCCGCCGCCTGCTCGTCCTCGACGAGCCGACCAACGGCCTGGACCCCCAGGGCATGCGGGAGATCCGTTCGCTGATCCGGGAGCTGGCCGCGGAGGGCACGACCGTCTTCCTCTCCTCCCACCTCCTCGACGAGATCGAGCAGGTGTGCACGCACGCGGCGGTGATGGCGCAGGGCCGGCTGCTCGCACAGGGCTCGGTGGCGGACCTCGCGGCGGGGACCCGCGGCCGGCTGGTCGTGACGACCCCGGACCCGGCGGACGCGGCCCGGGTGCTGAAGGAGCAGGGCGTGGGCGACGTCGTCGTCGCCGAGGACCGGGTGAGCGCGGAGGCTCCGCCCGCGGAGCGCGAGCTCGCCGACCTGAACGCCGCGTTGGTGACGGCGGGCGTCCGCGTTCGCGGCTTCGCCGTCGAACGGGCCTCCCTGGAGGACGCGTTCGTGGCGCTCACGGGGGAGGGCTTCGATGTCGCGGGCTGAAGCGGAAGTGAGTAGGACCCGGAGCGGGACTCCCCGCGAGGACTC
Source organism: Streptomyces sp. NPDC050121 (assembly GCF_044460385.1). Lineage (NCBI taxonomy): Bacteria > Bacillati > Actinomycetota > Actinomycetes > Kitasatosporales > Streptomycetaceae > Streptomyces > Streptomyces sp. NPDC050121. The sequence goes on from NZ_JBITJV010000022.1 coordinate 58,940, forward strand.
CTCGTCGACCCGCACCAGGTCCTGGACCAGGTCCTGGACCTGGACCTGGACTTTCGGACTCCTGCGCAGCGAGTTGCTGACCACCTTCCGGCGCTGGCGCACCCTCGCGCTGCTGGCCGTGCTCGCGGCCGTGCCGGTCCTGGTCGGGATCGCCGTGAAGATCGAGACGAGCGACGGCTCGTCCGCCGGTCCCGGTGGCGGCGGTGGAGGCGGCGGCCCGGCGTTCATCTCGCAGGTCACCAACAACGGCCTGTTCCTGGTCTTCACCGCGCTGGCCGTGACACTGCCGTTCTTCCTGCCGATGGCGATCGGTGTGATCGCGGGCGACGCGATCGCCGGAGAGGCGAACTCGGGCACGCTGCGCTACCTCCTGGTCGCCCCCGCCGGCCGCACCCGCCTCCTCCTGGCCAAGTACGCGACCGTCATGATCTTCTGCCTGGCGGCCACGCTCGTGGTCGCGCTGTCGGCACTGACGGTCGGTGCGCTGCTCTTCCCGCTCGGCGACCTGACGACGATCTCCGGCACCCGGATCGGCTTCGGCGACGGTCTGCTGCGTGCGCTGCTGATGGCCCTGGTCGTCGCCGTGTCCCTGATCGGCGTGGCGGCGCTCGGACTGTTCGTCTCCACGCTGACGAGCAGCGGCATCGCGGCGATGGCGACGACCGTGGGCCTGCTGATCACGATCCAGATCCTCGACCAGATCCCCCAGCTGCACGCGCTCCAGCCGTACTTCTTCTCGCACTACTGGCTGTCCTTCGCCGACCTCATGCGCGAGCCGGTCTACTGGGACGAGCTCCAGAAGAACCTCGGCCTGCAGGCCCTGTACGCGGCGGTCTTCGGTTCGGCGGCCTGGGCGCGCTTCACGACGAAGGACGTCACCGCCTGACGAGGCGCTGCCGGCCGAGGCCCAGGGCGTGTCAGACCGTCTCGTGGGCGAACCGGGCGAGGGGCGCCTCCGGTGCGAAGAACGTCTTCGCACGTGTCAGCGCCTGCGTGTCCTTCAGGACGTCGCCCGGCTTGCTGCCGTTGCCGAGCAGCACCCCGCCGAAACGCATCCGCAGGTACGCGGCCGAGTTGTTGAGCGTGCCGATGAGCGGATCGGCGACCACGGGCTGGTCGTCCGCGAGCACGGACACGCCCCAGAGGGTGCGCCCGGCGAGCGTCGCCTTGAAGTCGACGCCGGGGGTGCGCAGCCAGCCCGACCAGTGGTCCAGGTAGCGCTTGGTCTGGCCGGACACCGAGTACCAGTACAGCGGGGACGCGATCACGATGTCCGTCGCGGCGAGCGTGGCGTCGAGCAGCAGCGCCGGGCTGCCCTCGGTGGGGCGGATGTGGTCGCTGTCGTGGCGCAGGTCCTCGAAGTCGGGCAGTGGGTGCCGGGCGAGGCTGATCCAGGTCTGCTCGATGTCGGAGGGCAACTGCTCGGCGGCCTCGCGGGCCAGCAGTTCGGTGTTGCCGTCCGGTCGGCTGCTGCCCAGCACGAACAGGAAACTGCGGTGCGTCATGATCCGATCCCCCAAAAGTAGTCGGCGTGCGACGCTAGTCTGCCTCTGCATTATATGTTCATGCAAGCAATTTCTTCAGGACCCGCGGAGCGCGCGCGGGGCTTACGGGGCGGGCAGGGCCCGCGGGGCTTACGGGGCGGGCAGGGCCCGCGGGGCGTGCGGGAAGGTCGCGCTCCTTGCGACCGTCAGCAACGTCGCCTCCGCGCCGTGGGCCGCGACCGCCTGCAACCCCACCGGACAGCCGTCCGCGCCGACTCCCGCCGGGAGGCTGATCGCCGGGTGCCCGCTGAGGTTGAACGCCCAGGTGAGCGCCGTCGAGTAGCGGTCGCCGGGGCCGTCGTGACCGTGCGCGGCGTTCGGGGTCGTCGGCGTCAGCAGCAGGTCGGCACGGGAGAAGAGGCCGGACAGCAGCCGGTCGTTCGCCTCCCGGACCCGTGCGGCCGCGCGGAGGTCGGAACCCGCGGTGCGCAGCGCGAGCCAGGCCGGCCCGGGGTCCTCCAGGCACAAGGGCGTGTCATGGACCGGCAGCCGTACGACACCGGCGGCGGCCAGGCGTTCGGCGGCGGCACGGGCGAGGGCGAGCGGCTCGGGGTCGGGCTCGGCGAAGCCCAGGTCGGGGGAGAAGACGGCGAGGGGAGGAGCGGGAACCGAGGGGCGCGCCGAGGGCGCCGCCGCCGGGGACAGGACCCGCCAGTACGTCTCGGCGTCCACCGCGTACCGCACGAGGACGCCGGGCGCCGCCAGACCCGTACGGTCAGGAGGCGGCCGGTCTCCGGCGGGTGTTCGCCCGTTCGTCGTCTTCAGGCCGATCACGCCGCACCACGCGGCCGGGATGCGTACGGAGCCCGCGCCGTCGCTGCCGGTGGCCAGGGGGACGAGGCCGGCGGCCACCGCCGCCGCGGAGCCGGCCGAGGAACCGCCGGGCGTGCGGTCGGCGCGCCAGGGGTTGACGGTGCGGCCGTGGGCGCCGAGGCCCCAGGTCTGCCAGGGAGTGCCCGGTCCGGGGACGGCGGTCGCTCCGACGGGCACACATCCGGCGGCGATCAGCGGGGCCGCCGTACGCAGCCCGTGACGGCCCTTCACGCCGATCGGCACCCCGGCCAGCGACAGCCTCTCGCCCGCGGCGATCCGTACGTCGACCTCACGGGCCCACGCCCGCGCCCGCTCCTCCCACACCCCGGCGAACGCGCACAGGGAACGGTCGACCCGGGCGATCCGTCCGAGCGCCTCGCCCACGACGTCCACGGCCCGCAGCCGTCCAGCCCGCACGGCCGCGGCGATCTCCACGGCCGGCGGCCACGCCAGGGGCGTCACCCCCCGGTGAGCCGGGCCAGTGCCGCGGTCTCCCGTGGCGGGCTGCCGTCCAGGTCACCGAGGCGCCAGTCCGTCACCCAGGGGACGCGGTATACGTCGATGAGCGATTCGATCACCCGCGCCCGCTGGACGAGCGGCCGGGGCAACCGGCCGGGCGCGTCCGCGACGAGGACCACCGCGTCCAGATCGAGCCCCTGCGGAGCCTCCCCGCGCCGGAAGACGTCCACCGTCCGCAGCACGGACTCCAGCCCGGCCGCATGCGTGCGGGCGACCAGCAGTACGGACGGCGGATCGCCGGCGCCGGGCCACTCCCGCCCGCAGTCGTGGCCGCCGTAGACCGCGGCGAGCGTGGAGGCGCCGGCCCCGCCGTGAGCGGCGACCCAGGAGAAGCGCCGGGGCGTGGCGGTGGGGACGTACGGCATCGGAACCGGATCGGGCGCGGCCACCGGCCCCCGGATCCAGATCTCCGGCCCCCGTTGCCCGTCCGTCGTCCGCATGAACCGTGCCCCTCCCAGTCGTCGCCGTCCCTCCGGGGCGCTCCCCTGATCCTGGCTGGTCCTGGGGCGGCCACGGCCGCGAGGCGTGGGTTCCTGGAACGAGGCTGTGACGTCGCGGTGACGTGAGGACCGGGAGCGCTCGGAGAGACTCAACAGTACGTGTACTCGTACACGGACCTGGACGACCGGATCGTGACGACGCATCCGAGTGAGGAACCGATGTCTCGACTCAGCCGCGAGAAAAAGCGGGAACAGAAGCACGCCGGCCGGCCGGCCGCCGTGGTGGCGCCGCTCGACGTCCATGTCCGCGGGGGCGGGACGGCGACGATAGGCGGCGCACCGGTGGCGGCGGTCGACGGCGGGGAGATCCAGCGCGCCGTGCTGAGCCACCTGCACCGCATCGCCCTCGCCACCGGCCACCCCGTCCTCGCCACGGTCCACGACGAACGCATCGGCTACGTCGTCCCCCTGCGCGTGGACCCCGACGGCTCCAGCCACTTCACGGCGGAACCCCTGCGTACGACTGCGACCCCGACCCCGGGGGCGGTACCGCCGGCGGCCCCGGCGGCGACCCCGACTCCGGCGGCGGTACGGGAGCCGGCACCCGTGCGGGAGGCGGCCCCGGACGCGCAGATCACCGACCCGGCCCCGGCGGCCGCCCCCGCGCCAGTCGAGGACGAGCAGCCTGCTCGGCCGCGAAACGACAAGGCCACGCACTTGCTGCGCCAGGTACCCGAGCCGGTACGGGACGCGGCCCCCACGTTCCCGTTGCGCGCGATCCCCGAGTCGGCGGCCGAGCAGGGACCGCAGTCGGCGCCGGTACCCGATTCGGCGCCCACGTATGCGATCCGGGCGATCCCGGAACCCCAGGACGACATCCCGGCCCCCGGCACGGTCACCGCCCCGACGGGCGTGTTCGGCCCACCTCCGACGATGGACGACCAGCCGAACAACGAGCAGCCGAACCCGGACGCCGACCCTACCTCGCCCCCCATCTCAGCCCCGACTTCCACCCCCACACCGACGCCGACTTCCACCCCCACACCGACGCCGACTTCGACCCACACGCCGACCCCCACCTTGAACCCCACGTCGACCCCGGCCCCGCCCTCAACGCCACCCGCAACCCCGCCCCTGACCCCGACCGCACCCTCAGCCTCACCCGCAACCTCGCCCCTGACCCCGACCCCCGTCCCTGCCCCGCTCCTTGCCTCGGCGCGGATTCCGCTTCCGTTGCCGGTCCCCGCCCCGCCCCCCGTATCCCCGGCCCCCACCCCCCTCCTCCCCGACGACCTCGTCTCCGACTCGGTCTTCGACTCCGACTCCAAGCCCACCCCCGCCCGTGGCTTCGACGCGGTGGCGGAGGCGGTGCTCGGTGACGATCCCCGGACCCTTCAGGGCGACGGCGGCGGCCCCGCCCTGCTCGGACAACAGATGGCGCGGGTCAACGAGGCCGTGCGGACGGGCCGGATAGACGCGGCGGCCGCTCTCGCGGAGCAGACGGTGCTGGAGGCGTCCGGCACGCTGGGGCCGGAGCATCCCGAGGTGCTCCGGTTGCGTGAACTCGGCGCGTACATCGCCTACTTGGCGGGCGACCCGCTCCGCGCCTTCCATGTCTCCCTCGACCTGGCCCGGATCCGCCGCAGCGCCCGGGACGGCGAGGCCGCGTACGGCAACGTCCAGAGCGCGGCGGCGGCCTGGCGCGCCGTACGCGACCCCGTGCAGGGGCTGAACCTGGGGACCGAACTCCTCGGCCTGTGGACGGAGCTCACCGCCGAGGAGGGCCCGGCCGCCGAAGACGTCGAGCAGCTGGAGTCGGCCCGCGCGCGCATGCTCCGGCTGGCCGAACGCGCCCGCCGCTCGGGCGCGTAGCGGCCTCGGCCGTCGATCGGCATCGGGGATCGTTCCGGTCAGGGGGAGCCGTCAGGAGGACAGCGCCCAGACCGCGTAGGCGACGGCGTCCGCGTTGCGGTCCAGGGCGGTGTCGTTGATGTTGGCCGTGGTGTCGCAGGAGGAGTGGTAGCAGCGGTCGAAGGCCTGCCCGGCCGTACCGCCCCACTTGGCCGCCTGCGCTGCCGTCTTGACGTAGTCGGCGCCGCTGAACAGGCCGCCCACCGGGACGCCGGCGTTCTTGAAGGGAGCGTGGTCGGAGCGGCCGTCGCCCTCGGTCTCGATCTCCGTCGCGACGCCCAGGCCCGTGAAGTAGTCCTTGAAGGTCTTCTCGATGGTCGGGTCGTCGTCGTAGACGAAGTAGCCGGGGTTCGGCGAGCCGATCATGTCGAAGTTGAGGTAGCCGCTGATGCGGGCGCGGTTCGCCGAGGACAGGTTGTTGACGTAGTACCTGGACCCGACCAGGCCCAGTTCCTCCGCGCCCCACCAGGCGAACCGCAGGTGTTTGGTGGGCTGGTAGCCGGACCGGGCCACGGCCAGGGCCGTTTCCAGTACGGCCGCCGAGCCGGAGCCGTTGTCGTTGATCCCGGCGCCGGAGGTCACGGAGTCCAGATGGGACCCCGCCATGACGACCTTGCCGGTGTCACCGCCGGGCCAGTCGGCTATGAGGTTGTAGCCGGTGCGGCCGGAGGAGGTGAACTGCTGGACGGTGGTGGTGAATCCCGCGGCGTCCAGCTTGGCCTTCACGTAGTCGAGCGAGGCCTTGTAGCCGGTACGGCCATGGGCGCGGTTGCCGCCGTTGGCGGTGGCGATGGACTGCAACTGCGTCAGATGCGCCTTGACGTTGGCCACGGAGATGTCGGGAGCGGCGGCGAGGGCGGCGGACCCCTGCGCAGGTGCGGGCGCCGCGCCGACCATCGATCCGCATGTCAGGAGCATGACAACCGAGACGGCGCCGGCGGTCGCCGTACGCCCGGAAACGGGAAGCTTCAAAGCGGGGAGCTGTATGGCGGGGAGCTGCATGTGGGGGGCTCCGAATTCCTCGGGAATCGCCGGGTCGCAGGGATTCCACAGTGAATGGGGTTCCAGGATGGTGAACGGGGAACCAACTCCGCGTCAAGAGCGCTATCAGGACACGCGGTTCACATACCGGATATCGAGAGCCCCTCCAGGCCTCCGGCTCTGCGCTCGGCTAATTCACGCAGAACTCGTTGCCCTCCGGGTCCGTCATCACCACCCACGCTCCGGACGGCTCGTTCACCTCCCGCAGCACGCTCGCCCCCAGCGCCTTCAGCCGCTCGACCTCCCCGGCCCGCAGTTGCGCACCGGGATGCAGATCGAGATGCAGCCGGTTCTTCACCGTCTTCGGCTCCGGCACCCGCTGGAACAGCAGCCGCCGCCCGAGCCCGGTCCCGCTGTCGGGGTCGTACGGGTCGTCGGGGTGGCGTACGGCGATCAGGTCCAGGAAGGCGGGACGGCCGTGGAACTCCACGGTTGCCGCGCCCGGCAGCGCGCCGAGCTCAAGCAGCCGCTCGATCAGCGCGCTGTTGTCCTCGACCGTGTAGTGCAACGCGGCGGCCCAGAAGTCGGCCTGCGCATGCGGGTCGGCGGAATCGACGACGACCTTCCAGTGCACGGGCGCGGGTACGGCCTCGGATGCTGACGGTGTCTCGGATGCGGCGGGAGTCTCGGTCATGCAGCCACTTGTAGCAGGCTCACGCCGGGTTGGCCTCCCGCACGCCGTACTCCGCCCGGCTCAGCGATCGGGATCCCCGCCGGGAAACGCGTCCTAAGGCTTGGCGGCGGGAGCGGCGGGAGCGGCGGCCGCCGCGCCCTCGGTCCTCCGTGCGGCGTCGTCCGGGGTGTCGAGGACGTCCTGGGCGTCGGCGATGCCGCCGGCGAGGGCGCGGGCCGCCCGGCGCGAGGTGCGCAACGCGTCCCCGGTGAGCAGCACCAGCGCCAGCCATACCAGCGCGAAGCCGGCCCACCGCTCGGGCGGCATGTCCTCCCCGAAGTAGAGGACGCCGAGGATGAACTGCAGGACGGGCGCGAGGTACTGCAGCAGCCCCAGGGTGGACAGCGGTACGCGGATCGCCGCCGCACCGAAGCAGACGAGGGGCAGTGCGGTGACGATGCCGGTGGAGGCGAGCAGGGCGGCGTGTCCGACCCCCTCGGTCGTGAAGGTGGCGTCGCCGTGCGCGGACAGCCACAGCAGGTAGCCCAGCGCGGGCAGGAACTGGACGGCGGTCTCGGCGGTCAGGGACTCGACCCCGCCGAGGTTGACCTTCTTCTTGACCAGCCCGTAGGTGGCGAAGGAGAAGGCGAGGATCAGGGAGATCCACGGCGGGTGGCCGTAGCCGATGGTCAGAACCAGCACCGCGGTGAAGCCGATGCCGACCGCCGCCCACTGCACGGGCCGCAGTCGCTCCTTCAGGATCAGCACGCCCATCGCGATGGTGACCAGCGGGTTGATGAAGTACCCGAGGGACGCCTCGACGACATGGCCGCTGTTCACGGCCCAGATGTAGACGCCCCAGTTCACGGTGATCACGGCTGCGGCGATCACCACGAGACAGAGCCGGCGCGGCTGTCGCAGCAGCTCACCGGCCCACGCCCAGCGCCGTACGACGAGCAGTGCGGCGGCGACGAAGGCGAGGGACCACACCATGCGGTTCGCGAGGATCTCGGACGCCCCGGCGGGCTTGAGCAGGGGCCAGAAGAGGGGCACCAGCCCCCACATCCCGTATGCCGCGAAGCCGTTCAGCAGACCGGTCCGGCCCTCACTCTTCGACATCCCGGCCACGGGGTCCCTCTTTCTCACGTTCAGGCATGCGTGGTCGAAGGTAACGCCGAGCACCCCTGCCTGTCATGTCCGTATCGCAATACGGTCATGACAGGCAGGGGTGGGTGACTCGACGGGCCCGTACGGGAGTCCTCAGGGGGAGGGTCAGCCCTTGAGCGCCGCCGTGATCGCCTCGGCGAGCGGGGTGGTCGGGCGGCCGGCGAGGCGGGCCAGGTCGCCGCTGGAGACGACGAGCTCGCCCTGCTCGATCGACGCGTCCACGCCGGCGAAGACCCCGGCGAGCGGCTCGGGCAGCCCCGCGCCGGTCAGGATGCCGATGAGCACCTCGGCCGGCACGGCGTTGTAGGCGATCTCCTTGCCGGTCTGCTTGCTCAGCTCGGCCGCGTACTCGGCGAAGCTCCATGCCTCGTCGCCGCCCAGCTCGTACGTCTTGTTCTCGTGGCCCTCGCCGGTCAGCACGGCGACGGCGGCGGCGGCGTAGTCGGCGCGGGAGGCGGAGGAGACCCGGCCCTCACCGGCGGCCGCGACGACGGCGTTGTGCTCCAGCACCGGGGCGAGCTGCTCGGTGTAGTTCTCGTGGTACCAGCCGTTGCGCAGCAGCGTGTACGGCAGGCCGGAGGCGAGCAGCGCCTTCTCGGTGGCGCGGTGGTCGTCGGCCAGCGCCGCGGTCAGGGTGCCCGGCGCGCTGGTGTACGCGAGGAGCGCGACCCCGGCGGCCTTCGCGGCGTCGATGACGACCTGGTGCTGGGCCGGGCGGCCCTTGTCGAACTCGTTGCCCGAGATCAGCAGCACCTTGTCGCCGGAGGCGAAGAGGCTGCCGAACGTCTCGGGGGCGTTGTAGTCGGCGACGGCGAGCTTGACGCCGCGGGCCGCGAGGTCGAAGGCCTTGGCCTCGTCGCGGACGACGGCGGTGATCTGCTCGGCCGGGACCTTCTCCAGCAGCTGCTCGACTACGTGGCGGCCGAGGTGTCCGGTGGCTCCGGTGACGACGATGCTCATGGCTTCAGGAACTCCTAGTGCGGATGCGGGGGTCTTCCACTAACCATAGGAGGTGCGCTAACTCAACGAAAGTACCCACTTTGAAGTAAGCTACTTACGTCAAGGTAAGTATGGGCAGGGCGTCGAGTGCGTAGGGCCGCCGAGTGAGTGGGGCGCCGGGCGAGTAGGGGCAAGTACCGAGCCTGGTCCACGCACCCGAAGAGGCCCGACACTGGAGGAGCTCCAGTCCCGGGCCTCACTGCCGGTCGGCCTCCTGCGTCAGCCGACGACCGTCCAGGTGTCCCCGCCCGCCAGCAGCGCCGCCAGGTCGCCCTTGCCGTGCTGTTCGATCGCCGTGTCGAGCTGGTCGGCCATCTGGGTGTCGTAGACCGGCCGCTCGACCGAGCGCAGCACACCGATCGGTGTTTGGTGCAGGCTGTCCGGATCGGCCAGGCGCGACAGGGCGAACGCGGTGGTCGGGGACGCGGCATGCGCGTCATGGACCACCACGTCCGCCTCGTTCTGCGGGGTCACCGTGACGACCTTCAGATCCCCGGTCGCCGCATCGCGCACGACCCCCCGCGCGCGGTCCGCCCCGAACCTGATCGGCTGCCCGTGCTCCAGCCGGATCACCGCCTCCTCGGCTGACGCCCGGTCCTTCAGCGCCTCGAACGCGCCGTCGTTGAAGATGTTGCAGTTCTGGTAGATCTCGACCAGCGCCGTGCCCGGATGGGCGGCAGCCTGGCGCAGCACCTCCGTCAGGTGCTTGCGGTCGGAGTCGATGGTCCGGGCGACGAAGGAGGCCTCGGCGCCGATGGCCAGGGAGACCGGGTTGAAGGGCGCGTCCAGTGAACCCATCGGCGTCGACTTGGTGATCTTGCCGACCTCGGAGGTGGGCGAGTACTGGCCCTTGGTGAGGCCGTAGATACGGTTGTTGAAGAGCAGGATCTTCAGGTTCACGTTGCGGCGCAGGGCGTGGATGAGATGGTTGCCGCCGATGGACAGCGCGTCGCCGTCGCCGGTCACCACCCACACACTCAGATCGCGCCTGCTGGCGGCGAGCCCGGTCGCGATTGCCGGGGCCCGCCCGTGAATCGAATGCATCCCGTAGGTGTTCATGTAGTACGGGAAGCGCGACGAGCAGCCGATGCCCGAGACGAAGACGATGTTCTCCTTGGCCAGGCCGAGTTCGGGCATGAAGCCCTGGACGGCCGCCAGGATCGCGTAGTCACCGCAGCCGGGGCACCAGCGCACTTCCTGATCGGACTTGAAGTCCTTCATGGACTGCCTGGCCTCGGCCTTGGGGACGAGCGAGAGCGCCTCGATCGTGCCCGTGCCTTCCGTTCCGGTCTCAGCCATCGATGGCCTCCTTGAGCGCCGTGGCGAGCTGCTCCGCCTTGAACGGCATGCCGTTGACCTGGTTGTAGGAGTGGGCGTCGACCAGGTATCTCGCCCGGACGAGGGTGGCGAGCTGGCCGAGGTTCATCTCGGGAATGACGACCTTGTCGTAACGACTGAGGACCGTGCCGAGGTTGTGCGGGAACGGGTTCAGATGCCGCAGATGGGCCTGCGCGATGGCCTCCCCCGCCGTCCGCAGCCTTCGTACGGCCGCGGTGATGGGCCCGTAGGTGGAACCCCAGCCGAGCACCAGGGTGCTCGCCCCGTGCGGATCGTCGACCTCCACATCCGGGACGTCGATGCCGTCGATCTTGGCCTGGCGGGTGCGGACCATGAAGTCGTGGTTGGCGGGGGCGTAGGAGATGTTCCCGGTGCCGTCCTCCTTCTCGATCCCGCCGATACGGTGCTCCAGACCCGGCGTGCCCGGGATCGCCCACGGCCGGGCGAGGGTCTGCGGGTCACGCTTGTACGGCCAGAAGACCTCGGTGCCGTCGTCCAGCGTGTGGTTCGGCCCCTGCGCGAACTGCACGCGCAGATCCGGCAGCTCGTCCAGCTCGGGGATGCGCCACGGCTCGGAGCCGTTGGCGAGGTAGCCGTCGGACAGGAGCATCACCGGCGTGCGGTAGGTGAGCGCGATCCGCGCGGCTTCCAGCGCGGCGTCGAAGCAGTCGGCGGGCGTGCGGGGCGCGACGATCGGCACCGGCGCCTCGCCGTTGCGCCCGAACATGGCCTGGAGCAGGTCGGCCTGCTCGGTCTTGGTCGGCAGACCGGTCGACGGCCCACCCCGCTGGATGTCGATGACCAGCAGCGGCAGCTCCAGCGAGACGGCGAGCCCGATGGTCTCGGACTTCAGCGCCACACCGGGCCCGGAGGTGGTGGTGACGGCGAGGGACCCGCCGAAGGCGGCCCCGAGCGCCGCGCCGATCCCCGCGATCTCGTCCTCCGCCTGGAAGGTCCGCACACCGAAGTTCTTGTGGCGGCTGAGCTCATGCAGGATGTCGGAGGCCGGAGTGATCGGGTACGACCCGAGGAACAGCGGCAGATCGGCCTGCCGGGAGGCGCTGACCAGGCCGTACGCCAGAGCCAGGTTCCCGGAGATGTTCCGGTAGGTTCCGACGGGAAAGGCCTTCGCGGCCGGGGCGACCTCATAACTGACCGCGAAGTCCTCGGTCGTCTCCCCGAAGTTCCACCCGGCGCGGAACGCGGCGATGTTGGCGGCGGCGATGTCGGGCTTCTTCGCGAACTTCGACTTCAGGAACTTCTCGGTGCCCTCGGTGGGCCGGTGGTACATCCACGACAAGAGGCCGAGCGCGAACATGTTCTTGCTGCGCTCGGCCTCCTTACGGGTGAGGTCGAATTCCTTCAGTGCCTCGACGGTCAGGGTGGTCAGCGGGACCGGATGGAGCTGGTAACCGTCGAGGGATCCGTCCTCCAGCGGCGAGGCCGCGTACCCCACCTTCTGCATCGCCCGCTTGGTGAACTCGTCCGTGTTGACGATGATCTCCGCACCGCGCGGCACATCGGCGATGTTCGCCTTCAGCGCGGCCGGGTTCATCGCGACCAGCACATTGGGCGCGTCACCGGGGGTCAGGATGTCGTGGTCGGCGAAGTGCAGCTGGAACGAGGAGACGCCGGGCAGGGTGCCGGCGGGCGCGCGGATCTCGGCGGGGAAGTTCGGCAGGGTGGAGAGGTCGTTCCCGAAGGAAGCCGTCTCCGAGGTGAAACGGTCACCGGTGAGCTGCATACCGTCACCCGAGTCACCCGCGAACCTGATGATCACCCGGTCGAGACGGCGTACGTCCTTCGTCCCGTCCGGTTGGCGCTGCTCTCCCACGACGGCCGCGTCCGCTCCGCCGGTTCCGTCGGCCTGTTCCGCTGGGCTGCTGACCTGACTGGTCACTGAACTGGACCTCCCTCGAGGTGGCTGTCCCGGAGGGGCCTTCCCGAAGACCCTCCATGGATCAACCCTACGTCGGTAAGGGTCGCCTTCCCTCGGCCATTTCGTGTGACTGTCAGCTGACTGTCAGCGCCCCGACACGGCCCGGCACCCCCGTTGCCATGATTTCCCGCCCCCCGGCGTCGTTCTGGTTAGACGCACCGGCCAGAAGACGTGGTCACCCGAGACGCGTGGTCACCCGTGACGACTGGCACAGTGCCACTTCGTCATGAGTTGAGATAGGTGAGGACCGCGAGAACACGACGGTGATCCCCGTCACTCGGGGACAGACCGAGCTTCAGGAAAATGTTGCTGACGTGCTTCTCCACCGCCCCGTCGCTGACGACCAGCTGCCGGGCGATCGCCGAGTTCGTGCGCCCCTCGGCCATCAGCCCCAGGACCTCCCGCTCCCGCGGGGTCAGTCCCGCCAGCACGTCCTGCTTCCTGCTGCGCCCGAGCAGCTGCGCGACGACCTCCGGGTCCAGGGCGGTGCCGCCCTGCGCGACCCGGACCACGGCGTCGACGAACTCCCGCACCTCGGCCACCCGGTCCTTGAGCAGATACCCGACCCCGCGACTGGAACCGGCCAACAGTTCGGTGGCGTACCGCTCCTCCACGTACTGCGACAACACCAGCACCCCGAGCCCCGGATGCGCCCTGCGCAGCTGTACGGCGGCCCGCACCCCTTCGTCGGTGTGAGTGGGCGGCATCCGCACGTCCGCGACGACGACATCGGGCAGCGCACCCTCGTCGTCCAGCTCGGTAATGGTCTTGACCAGCGCCTCCGCATCCCCGACCCCGGCGACCACGTCATGCCCCCGGTCGGTCAGCAACCGGGTCAGCCCCTCCCGCAACAGCACCGAATCCTCGGCGATGACCACCCGCACCCTGTCCTCCACGCTCCTCGGCCCCCCAGCCGTCCACCCGTCGGTCGAACCAGTCAAGCATTCCAGCTTCTGGCTCGTCTGCACCCGACAACAGGGGGCCCAGGCCCGAGGACGGCGCGAATACGGCCACCACCCACCCACTTTCGGCCGATCCACAGCTCGGGAACGGGGCAGTCGGCTGGGGGCGGGCCGGCCCATTCAGCCCGTCCGGCGTTTGAGGACGAGGCCTGTCACGGGCCTACAGCGGGGGTCTGGGGGGTCTGGGGGGCTGGGGGGTCTGGGGGCGCAGCCCCCAGGGGACGGATGGGAACGGGTAGCGGCGGCGGGGCGAGAAGAATCCGCCCCCTCAGACCCCTTCCGCCCGCCAGGGCAACTCCGCGGTGATCCGAGTGGGCCCGCCCACCGGCGAATCCACCACCAGAATCCCGTCCACCGAGTCCAACCGCCCCGCAAGCCCGGCCAACCCCGACCCGCCCCCGGCCCCCCCGCCGGAGGCATCCGCTCCGCCCACCCCGTCATCCACCACCTGCAACATCAACCGATCCTCCACCCGCCACACATCCACCGCGGCCGACCGCGCCCCACTGTGCTTGCTGATGTTCTGCAGCAGCTCCGACACGGTGAAGTAGGCGATCCCCTCGATCGCCGGCGCCGGCCGCTCCACCAGATCCACCTCCACCCGCACCGGCACCACGCACCGCGACGCCACCGCCGACAACGCCGCGTCCAGCCCCCGGTCCGTCAGCACCGCCGGATGAATCCCCCGCGCCAGATCCCGCAGCTCCTGCAGCGCCGTCTTCACCTCACCGTGCGCGTCGTCCACCATCCGTGCCGCCGCCTGCGGATTCTCCCGCAGCGTCTCCTTCGCCACCCCCAGATCCATCGCCAGCGCCACCAGCCGGGCCTGCGCCCCGTCGTGCAGATCGCGCTCGATGCGCCGCAGATCGGCGGCCGCCGTGTCCACCACGACACCCCGGTCAGACTCCAGCTCCACCACCCGCGCCCCCAGCGACGTCGGCCCGAGCAGCCCGTGCACCAGCAGCCGGTCCACCGTCGTCAGCGCCCGCACGATCCACGGCGTGGCCAGCGTGATCAGCAGGCCCACCAGCGCCGTTACGGCGATCTCGAACGGGTTGTCGAGGTAGACGCTGTGCTGCTCGTCTCCGTACAGCTGAAGCCCGCCCTGACCGCCGTACACCGGGAAGACCCAGAACCACAGCGGATACGTCAGCATGCTCCAGCCGAACGACCACACCGTCACGGTGACGCCGAAGGAGAACACCGCCCACGGGAACTGCACCACCGCGTACAGCACGTTCCGCCACGACGTGCCGCTCTTGAGGACGGTGCCCATCCAGGCCATCGGGCCGCTGCCGCGCGGCCGCAGCGGCTCGGGCGCGTCGACCTCCAGGCCGAGCAGCCCGCGCGCCCGCGCCCGCTCCACCGCCCCGAAGCCCCGGCACGCGGCGAGCCCCGCCGCCAGCACCGGGACACCGAGGAACGTCACCAGCAGGCCCGCGCCCAGCGACAGCATCGTGACCGCGAACGTGAACAGCACGATGCCGATCGGCAGACCGAGCAGGACGTAGAGGAGCTCACGCCAGTGGCGAGCCGTGAGCGGCTCACGCAGCCCCGACGGCAACAGATGCCGGCGCTCCCCGCCCCGGCGCCGGTACTCGGGCCCGTGCTCGTCGTACCGGTCGTACTGGTTGTACTCGTCGTAGTACTGCCCGTACTGCCCGTACTGCGTGGCCATCGGCGTCGTCCGTTCTACTCGTTCGTACCTGCACGTCGCGCAGCTGTCGATCCGTACCTCCAACCCTCCTCGGCGGCGGGCCGACGGACCATGGAGGCCGTCGGCCTCTTGAACGGGGGGTTTTCCCTACCTCCCACGGTCACCGGCTCCCCGGTCCCGCCAGGGGAGTTCCGCGGTCACCGTCGTCGGACCGCCCGCCGGCGACTCCACGACGAAGATCCCGTCGACGGCGTCCAGCCGCTCCGCCAGCCCGCGCATCCCCGACCCGCCGTCGAGCCGTGCGCCGCCCCGGCCGTCGTCCCACACCTGGATGAGCAGCCGGTCGTCCGACCGCCACACGTCCACCGACGCCGACCGGGCCCCGCTGTGCTTGCTGACGTTCTGCAGCAGCTCCGAGACGGTGAAGTAGGCGATGCCCTCGATGGCCTGCGCCGGCCTGGACGTCAGGTCGGCGGTCACCTTCACCGGCACGGTGCAGCGCGAGGCCACCGACGACAGCGCCGCGTCCAGCCCCCGGTCGGTCAGGACGGCCGGATGGATCCCGCGCGCGAGGTCCCGCAGCTCCTGCAGCGCGAGCTTCACCTCGCCGTGCGCCTCCTCCACCATCGCCGCGACGGCGTCGTCGGCCTGCCCCTCCAGCAGCTTCTCCTTCGCCAGACCCAGCCCCATCGCCAGATTGACCAGCCGGGCCTGCGCCCCGTCGTGCAGATCGCGCTCGATGCGCCGCAGATCGGCGGCCGCCGTGTCCACCACGACTCCCCGGTCCGACTCCAGCTCCGCGATCCGCCGCTCCAACTCGTCGGAGGGCGACAGCAGCCCCCGCACCATCGCCCGGTCCACGTTCGTCAGCCCGCGCGCCAGGAACGGCAGCACCGGCCACAGCACGAACAGCGAGGGCACGACCACGCTGAACGTCAGAATCCCCCAGGGCAGCCGGACGAGGTCGTACAGCACCGTGCGCCAGGCCACCGGATCCTTCAGCGCCAGCCACATCCGCTGGAAGAAGCCGCCCGCCCTGCGCAGCGGCAGCGGGCTCGGCTCGTCGATCCGCACCCCGAGCAGCCGACGCGCCCGCCCACGCTCGAACCGGCCCATCAGCCGCGCCCCCGCCAGCCCGAGCGCCAGCAACGGGAACCCGACCACGGTGACGGTCATCGCGGCCCCGGTGACGATCACCGTCATCACATACGTGAACCCGATCAACGACATCGGCAGGTTCGCCAGCAGATGCGCGATCTCCTTCCAGGTCTGCGGGTCGTAGGCGAAGCGGGCCGGCGGCGGACGATCGTCGTCGTGCCCCGTTCCACCCAGGTGGGAGGAGGGCTGGGAAGTGGTCATATGGGCTAGCGTGCCGGTCCGCGGGCCGCCGCGCCATGAGGTCATCCGCCTCCGTCGCCTGGGGAAAACCCCCGCCCCGCATCCCGAAGCGTGACGGGCTGCTTACCGTCCCTTTATCAGGGCCTAGACTCCCGTCCGTACAGATCGTCGAAGACGCTGAGGTCAGGGAGCGAGGGGACGGACGTGCGGGAACCGACCGTCGAAGTCGCGGCGGACTACTTCCAGTCCTATTCCGTCGTCGGACTGCTCGCCCTGGTCGGCGTGCTGTTCGTCGCCGTCGCCTTCGGCGCGGGACGCCTGCTGCGCCCGGTGGTCCCCACCCCCGAGAAGCTCCTGACGTACGAGTGCGGCGTCGACCCGGTCGGCGAGGGCTGGGCCCACACCCAGGTCCGCTACTACGTCTACGCCTTCCTCTATGTGATCTTCGCGGTCGACTCGATCTTCCTCTTCCCCTGGGCGACGGTGTTTGCTGGAGATGGGTACGGCGCGACGACGCTCGTCGAGATGTTCATCTTCCTCGGCTTCCTGGCCGTGGGCCTGCTGTACGCATACAAGAAGGGCGTCCTGACATGGACGTGACCCCAGAAGCGACTTCCCCGGACGTGACTTCCCCGGAAGCGACGTCCTCCGGGCCGGTGCTGCTGCCCGAGCCGAAGCGCCTGGGCACCCTGGCCCGCCTCGCCCCCGAGCCGATGAAGGTGGTCCTGAACTGGGGCCGCCGCTACTCGCTCTGGGTCTTCAACTTCGGCCTCGCCTGCTGCGCGATCGAGTTCATCGCCGCGTCGATGGCCCGCCACGACTTCATCCGCCTCGGCGTCATCCCCTTCGCGCCCGGCCCGCGCCAGGCCGACCTGATGGTCGTCTCCGGCACGGTCACGGACAAGATGGCCCCGGCCGTGAAGCGCCTCTACGAGCAGATGCCCGAGCCGAAGTACGTCATCTCCTTCGGCGCGTGCAGCAACTGCGGCGGCCCCTACTGGGACTCCTACTCCGTGACGAAGGGCGTCGACCAGATCATCCCGGTGGACGTCTACGTCCCGGGCTGCCCCCCGCGCCCCGAGGCCCTGCTCCAGGGCATCCTCAAGCTCCAGGAGAAGATCGCGCGCGAGTCCCTGGACGACCGCTACGCCACGCCCGCACCCCGCCCGGCCGCCCCCCGACCCTCGACGGCGGCCCTGCAGAGCGCCCTGGTACAGCCACCCCAGGCCCCGTCTCCTCCGGCGCCGGGGGAGGGGGAGGGCCGATGAGCACGGTCGGCTGGCTCCCGGTCCCCGCCGAGGAACTCTTCGGCCCGCAGGCCACGGCCGAGGAGTCCTACGACGTCCTGACGGTGGACGTCCCGCCGACGTCCTGGACCGCTGCGCTGCGCGTCGCCCGCGACCGGCTGTCCTGCACCTACTTCGACTGGCTGAGCGCGGTCGACGAACCCGGCACCGGCTTCCGGGTCTCGGCCCACCTGGTCGCCCTGTCCCCGGTCCGCCGCCTCCTCGTGCGCACGACGATCCCGCACGAGACGCCGACCCTCGCCTCCGCCGTCGACGTCTACGCCGGCGCCGCCTGGCACGAACGCGAGACGCACGAAATGTTCGGCGTCGCCTTCGAGGGCCACCCCGCCCTGAACCACCTCCTCCTCCCGGAGACCTTCGAAGGTCACCCCCTGCGCAAGGACTTCGTCCTCGCGGCCCGCGTCGCCAAGGCGTGGCCAGGCGCGAAGGAACCCGGCGAGTCCGAGCACGGCGGCCCCAAGCGCCGCCAGATGCTCCCCCCAGGCGTCCCCGACCCGAACGAATGGGGCCCCCTGAAGGGCCAACTCCCCCCCGCCCCGGCCCGCCCGACCCGAGCAGCGGCACGCCCGGCCGGCGACCGCCCGGTCCGCCGCGCCCGCACCACAGCAGAAGGCTCAGCAAGCCAGACCCCGACGCCGACATCCCCGACCGAGCCAACCGCAACACCCCCGACCGGCCCCCGCCGAGCCCGAAGCGCAACCACGGGTTCGGCATCACAGCGGGCGGCCCACCCGGAACCCGCAAGTGCGGTGGAAGCCGGGGAGGCCGCTGGAGCCGCTGGCACCGCGGAGGCGGGACCCACGGCTCCCGAGCCCACCCCGCAGCCCCCGGCCGGCCCCCGCCGAGCCCGAAGCGCCTCCCAGGGTTCGGCCTCCCAGCGCCCCCAGCCCCCGACGACCTCCCCGGGCACCCCCACCCGCCCCGCCACGCCCCACCGCAGCTCCGACGCCCCCTGGCACCACGCCCGCCCAGCATTCGACGAGCCAAAGCCGGACCCGGACCCGGACCCGGACCCGGACCCGGAGCGGCAACAGAAGCCACAGCAGAAGCCAGATCCGGAGCGGGATCAGGAAGCGAAGCCAGAACGGGGACAGAAGCAAGAGCCGGAACCGGAGCCCAGGCAGGACTCGGCACAGAACCCAGAGCCGGACCCGAAGCCGGCCCCCAGGCGCGAAGCGTTGTCCGAGCCGGAGCCGGAGCCGGAGCCGGAGCCGGAGCCGGAGCCGGACCCGGAGCTCAGGAATGGGGCAGAGCCCCAGCTGGAGCCCAGGAGCGGCGTACAGCCCATGCGCGAGCCGGAACAGTCCTGTGCCGAGCAGTCGGCCACCGGGGGGAAGCCGGCGCCCGCCGAAGAGACCGAACGCCCCGCCCCCGACGACCCCGCAGGAGGCCAGCAGTGAACGACGCTGTCGACGTCGCCCTGCGACTTCTCGTCGTGTTCGTCGTCTTTCTCACCTTCCCCCTGATCGTCGGCCAGACCGAGCACAAGGTGATGGCCCACATGCAGGGCCGCCTGGGTCCGATGTACGCGGGCGGCTTCCACGGCTGGGCCCAACTCATCGCGGACGGTGTGAAGTTCGCGCAGAAGGAGGACATCGTCCCCGCGGGCGCGGACCGCCGTATCTTCCAGCTCGCCCCTGCCGTGGCCCTCCTCCCGTATCTCCTCGTCCTTCTCGCCATCCCCGTCGGCCCCGGCGAGGGCGCCGTCGGCCAGGTCCTGGACGCGGGCATCTTCTTCGTGCTCGCCGTGATGGGCGTCGGAGTCCTCGGCTCCCTCATGGCCGGCTGGGCCAGCGCCAACAAGTTCTCCCTCCTCGGCGGCCTGCGCACCGCCGCTCAGCTCCTCGCCTACGAGCTCCCGATGCTGCTCACCGCCGCCTCGGTGGCGATGGCGGCCGGCACGGTCTCCCTGCCCGGCATCGTCGACGCCTTCGAGTGGTGGTGGCTGCCCTGGCAGATCACCGGCGCGATCGTCTTCTTCGTCGCCGGCCTCGCCGAACTCCAGCGCCCGCCCTTCGACATGCCGGTCGCCGACTCGGAGATCATCTTCGGCGCGTACACCGAGTACACCGGTCTTCGCTTCGCTCTCTTCCTCCTCGCCGAGTACGCCGGAATCGTCGTCCTGTGCGGGCTGACCACTGTCCTCTTCCTGGGAGGCTGGCACGGCCCCTGGGGCACCGATGGCCTCGGCTGGGTCTGGACCCTCCTCAAGACGGCCGTCCTCGCCTTCGTCGTGATCTGGCTCCGCGTCACCTATCCCCGCCTGCGTGAGGACCAGCTCCAGAAGCTCTCCTGGACCCTCCTCGTCCCCCTCTCCCTCGCCCAGATCGCCCTCACCGGCGTCGTCAAGGTGGTGATCCAGTAACCATGGCCCCCATTCCCGGTAGTGGCCTCGCCAAAGGCCTGGCCGTCACCCTTCGCACGATGACGCGCAAGACCGTCACCGAGCAGTACCCGGACGCCCAGCCCGACCTCCCGCCCCGAACCCGGGGCGTCATCGGCCTGTTCGAGGAGAACTGCACGGTCTGCATGCTGTGCGCCCGTGAGTGCCCCGACTGGTGCATCTACATCGACTCCCACAAGGAGACGGTGCCGCCCGCCGCCCCGGGCGGCCGTGAGCGCAGCCGCAACGTCCTCGACCGGTTCGCCATCGACTTCTCCCTGTGCATGTACTGCGGTATCTGCATCGAGGTGTGTCCTTTCGACGCCCTGTTCTGGTCCCCGGAGTTCGAGTACGCCGAGACCGACATCCACGAACTCACCCACGAACGCGACAAGCTCCGCGAGTGGATGTGGACCGTCCCGGCCCCGCCCGCCCTCGACCCCGCCGCCGAGGAGCCGAAGGAGATCGCGGCCGCCCGCAAGACGGCCGAGAAGCTGGCGGCGGCCAAGGCCGAGCCGAACGAAGCCCAGGGAGGAGCATCGTGACCCTCGCTCAGGCGCCCCACGGCTTCCTCTCCCCGACCGGCGTGGAGATCGCCTTCCTACTGGTCGGCCTGGTCACCTTCGGCGCAGCCCTCGTCACCGTCACCACGAAGCAGTTGGTGCACGCCGCCCTGTGGCTCGTGGTCACCCTCGGCGGTCTCGCTGTCGAGTACCTCCTGCTCACCGCCGAGTTCATCGCCTGGGTGCAGGTCCTCATCTATGTCGGTTCCGTCGTCGTCCTCCTCCTCTTCGGTCTGATGCTCACCAAGGCCCCCATCGGCCGCTCCCCGGACGCGGACTCCGGCAACCGCTGGGCCGCCCTCACCGTCGCCGTCGCTGCGGCGGCCGCCCTGATCTGGGTCGTCGTCGACGCCTTCCGCGCCACCTGGATCGACCTGGACGGCCCCGCCGCCGGCTCCACCGAGGTCACCGGAGCGAGCCTCTTCCAGAACTGGGTGCTTCCCTTCGAGGCCCTCTCCGTACTTCTCCTCGCGGCACTGGTCGGCGCGATCGTCCTGTCCCGCAAGGCGAAGGCGGAGTCGAGCTCTCCCCCTGTGAACGCCCGGCCCACCACCAAGAGTTCCCATCCGGTCACGGATAGTTCCGAAAAATCCGGAAGCCCCTCGGCCGTCCCGGACAGCCGCGCGAACCCGGCCGAGCAGGAAGGCGCCCGCTGATGCACCTCGCCTATCCCGCCGTCCTCTCCGCCCTCCTCTTCTGCACCGGCCTGTACGGCGTCCTCGCCCGCCGCAACGCGATCCTGGTCCTGATGTCGGTCGAGCTGATGCTCAACGCCGTCAACCTCAACCTGGTCGCCTTCGACGTCTGGCTCAGCAAGGCCGCCGAGGAGACCCTCCACTCCGGCCAGGCCCTGACCCTGTTCACCATCGCCATCGCCGCCGCCGAGATCGGCATCGGCCTGGCGATCGTCCTCGCAGTCCACCGCAATCGCGGCACCGCGGACATCGACCGGCTCCGCGACACCGCCGAGGGCCACGAGAGCCCCGGAGCCGACGGCCCCGACAGCGACACCCCCGCGACCGGAACGGCCACCGAGAAGGCTGAGGCCACCGCGTGACCACGACCACCCTCGCCGTCCTCGTCCCCCTCCTTCCGTTCCTCGGCGCCGCCGCCGGACTGCTCCTGGGCCGCACCGCCCCCGGATTCGTCCGCCCCCTCGCTGTCCTGCCGACCCTCGCCGCCCTCGTACTGGCCGCGGTCGTCGCCGTACGCCAGGGCGGGGACGCCTCCGTCGACGCGGCCACCGAGCTGACCCCCACCGGGTCCGTCCCCGTCGAACTCGCCCTGCACATCGACGGCTTCGCCGCTCTCGTCGCCATCCTGGTCGCACTGGTCGCCACCTGCGTGCAGATCTACTCGATCGGCTACCTGCGCGAAGACCCGCGCTACCCCTCATACGCCGCGCTCGTCTCCCTGTTCACCTCCGCGATGCTGCTGGTCGTCTACTCCGGCGACCTGATCGTGCTGCTGGTCGGCTGGGAAGTCATGGGCATCTGCTCCTACTTCCTGGTCGGCCACTACTGGGAGACCCCGGAGGCCCGCGCCGCCTCCATCAAGGCCTTCCTGGTCACCAAACTCGGCGACGTCCCCTTCCTCATCGGCCTGTTCGCCCTCGCCACCGACGTCGGCTCCTTCCGGATCACTAAGGTCCTCGGCGCAGTCACCCACGGCGGACTCGACCATCCGACCCTGGTCGCCCTGCTGCTCCTCGCGGGTTGCGCCGGCAAGTCCGCGCAGTTCCCGCTGCACACCTGGCTCCCGGACGCGATGGCGGGCCCCACACCCGTCTCCGCACTGATCCACGCCGCGACGATGGTCGCCGCCGGTGTCTACTTCATCGCCCGCCTCCTCCCGGTCTTCGAGGCATCCTCGGCCGCCATGCTGGTCCTCGCCGTGATGGCCGCCGTCACGATGGTCGGCTCGGGCCTGGCCGCGCTCGCCCAGGACGACATCAAGCGCGTCCTCGCCTACTCGACGATCGGCCAACTCGGCTACATGACCGGCGCCCTCGCCGTCGGCGACCGCGGTGCCGCCGTCTTCCACCTCCTCTCGCACGGCGCCTTCAAGGCGCTGCTGTTCCTCGCCGCCGGCGTGATCATCCACGCCGCCGGAACCAACTCGCTGGCCGCCATGTCCCGCATGAGCCACCTGCGCGACCGCATCCCCGACGCCTACTGGACGATGACCGTCGCGCTCCTCGCGCTCGCAGCGATCCCGCCGTTCAGCGGCTTCTTCTCCAAGGAGTCCGTCCTCGGCGCCGCCGAGCACGTCACGGCCGGTCACACCGAGCACGCCCCCGGCGCCGCAGGCTGGACCGTCCTCGTCGCCGGCCTGCTCACCGCCCTCCTCACCGCCGCCTACGCGACCCGTCTGTGGCTGCTGGCCTTCCGCGGCCGGGGCGTCGAGGCCCCCGACCACGGCCGCCAGCCCCTGACCATGACCGTGGTGCTGTGGGTCCTGGCCGTCCCGTCCCTCGCCCTCGGCGGGTTCACCTACCGCACGCTCCCCGACTGGTTCGACGGCAACGACCTCGCCCCCGCTCTCACCACCTCCGTCCTCGGCACGGGCGTGGCCCTGGCCGGCGTACTCCTCACGTATGCGGCCTGGCGCCACCTCACCGGACTCGCCGCGCGCGTCCCGATCGGCGCGGTCGCCGCACACCCCGAGGGCGACGCGGCCCGCGTCGAGGCCGAGGCCATCGCCACGCACGCGCCCGCCTACGGAGACGTGGCCTCCGCCCCCGACCCGGCGGACCCCGGACGGCTCCTGCTCGGCCCGCTGCACCGCCACGCCGCCGTCGGCTTCCATCTCGACGCCGTCTACCAGGCGCTGTTCGTGCGCCCCGTCCAGGCCGGCGCGAGCCTCGTACGATTCCTCGACCGCGAGGTCGTCGATACCTACGTGCGCGGCGCGGGCACCCTGCCGCGCTGGCTCGGGGCCGCCGTACGGCGCGCCCAGACCGGCAACGTCCAGACCTATGTGAGCGCGCTGCTCGCCGGCACCGTCGTCCTGGCGGTCGCTGCCCTTCTCGTCGCCTCGGGAGCGTGAGCAGGCGTGATCGATATCAACGAGTCCGTGATGCAGTTCCTTCTGGCGTTCATCGTGGTCGGCCCGCTCCTCGGCGCCGCCGCCGCTCTCCTCCCGGCCCCGCCCGGACTGAAGGGCAGGTCACCCGAGCAGGCCGTGCTCCGGCACGGCGTGACCGTGACCGGCGCGATCCTCATCGCCGCGATCGTCCTCGCGCTCGGCTTCGACCACGACCATCCCTCGAAGATGCAGGCCAGCACCGACATCAGCTGGATCCCCGCACTCGACGTGCGCATCCACCTCGGCATCGACGGCATCTCCCTCCCCCTGCTGGTCCTGACCGCGCTGCTGACCTTCCTCTGCGCGCTCTACTCCTACTTCAAGATGCCCGCGGGCCCGTCCCCGAAGGCCTTCGTCGCGCTCGTACTCGTCCTCGAGTCCGGCACCCTCGCGACCTTCGCCGTCCTCGACCTGCTGCTGTTCTTCCTCGCCTTCGAGATGGTCCTCATCCCGATGTACTTCCTCATCGCCCGCTGGGGCGGCGCAGGCCGGACCCAGGCGGCCTGGAAGTTCATCCTCTTCACACTGCTCGGATCCGTGGTCATGCTGCTCGGCCTGCTCCTGATCGGAATCAAGGCGGGCACCTTCGACATGGTGGCACTCGCCACTGACAACGGCCGGTCGCTGACTACATCCGTGCAGGTCATCGCCGTTCTGGCGATCGGGATCGGGCTCGCGGTCAAGACGCCGATGTGGCCCCTGCACAGCTGGCTCCCCGACGCCCACACCGCCGCCCCGACCGTCGGCTCGGTCCTGCTGGCCGGCGTTCTGCTGAAGATGGGTACATACGGGTTCGTCCGGATTCTTCTGCCGATTGCGCCCGACGGCTTCCGCACCTTCGCGCCCTACCTCGCCGCGTTCGCCGTCGTCGGGATCATCTACGGATCCCTCGCCTGCCTCGCCCTCGCGAAACAGGGCGCGAAGGGCGACCTCAAACGCCTGATCGCCTACTCCTCCGTCGGCCACATGGGCTTCGTCCTGCTCGGCATCGCGACCATGACCCCCACCGGTGTGAACGGCGCCCTGTTCGCCAACATCGCCCACGGCCTCATCACCGGCCTGCTCTTCTTCCTGGTCGGAGCCCTGAAGGACCGAACGGGCACGACCGACCTGGACACCCTCGCCGAGCAGACCGGCGCCGCCCTGTACGGCAGGTCCCCCCGCCTCGGCGGCCTCCTCGCCTTCGCCGCCGTCGCCTCGCTCGGCCTGCCGGGACTCGCCGGATTCTGGGGCGAGATGCTGGCCCTGTTCGGCGCCTTCGACCCCGCCGGCGACCTCAGCCGCCCCGCCTTCCTCACCTTCACGGCCGTCGCCGCGTTCGGCACCCTGCTGACGGCCGCCTACCTGCTCGTCGTGGTCCGCCGCGTCTGCATGGGCACCGTCCCCCAGGACGCCCCACACCTCGCCGACGTGCAGACCTACGAGTTCGCGGCCTGGACCCCGCTCGTCGCCCTCACCGTCGTCGCCGGCCTGTGGCCCAAGACCCTCCTCGGCCTGACCGACCCGGCCGTGCAGCAGCTCCTCGCAGGAGGCACCCGATGAGCTCCCTGGTCCAGCCTTCGGCCGCCCAGCCCCTGGCCGAGTCGGTGGTCCAGTCCGTCGACTGGCAGGCCATCGCGCCGCCCACCCTCGCGGCGGTCGTCGCGCTCGTGGTCCTCGTCGCCGACCTCTTCGTCGGCGACGCCCGCAAGCCGCTTCTCGGCTGGCTCTCCGTCGGGGGCCTCACGGCCTCCACAGCCCTCCTCCTGCCCCTCCTGGACGGCAACCGCTCCACCTTCTGCCTCACCGGCGACCCCAGCGCGTGCAGCTACACCGCCGACCGCTTCACCCTCGTCATCCAGTTCCTGGTGCTCGGCGGAGCACTGCTGGCGGCCCTCCTGTCGGTCACCGCCCTGAAGGACGCGCGCGGGAGACTCCCCGAAGGGGAGTTCTGGTTCCTGCTGCTGTCCTCCGCCGCCGGCGCCGCCCTCCTGCCCGCCTCCCGCGACCTCGCCACCCTCGTCGTCGCCCTGGAGGTCGCCTCCCTGCCCGCCTTCGCCCTCGTCGGCATCCGACACGGCGACCGCAGGTCCTCCGAGGCGGCCCTGAAGTTCTTCCTGTCGTCCGTCACCGCGACCACCGTCAGCCTCCTGGGCATCAGCTTCGTGTACGCGACGACCGGAACCCTGTACCTGACCCAGGTCGCCGACCGCATCCAGCACGTCGACGGCCAACTGCACACCCTGGCCCAGACCGGCGTGGTCCTCACGCTCATCGGCTTCGCCTTCAAGACAGCCGCCGTCCCCTTCCACTTCTGGGTCCCCGACACCTACGTCGGCGCCCCCCTGCCCGTCGCCGCCTACCTGTCGGTCGTCGGCAAGGCCGTCGGCTTCTCCGGCCTCATCCTCGTCACCGTCATCGGCTTCCCCTCCTACGCCGAAGTCTGGGGCCCCGCCCTCGCCGCGCTGGCCGCCCTCACCATGACCGCCGGCAACGTCGGCGCCCTGCGCCAACAAGCCACGCGCGCGTACAGCGCCGTACGCCTCCTCGCCTGGTCCTCCGTCGGCCAAGCCGGCTACCTCCTCGTACCGATCGCCGCCGCCGCGTACTCCGACGACGCCGAACACGCGATCGGCTCCACCGTCGCGTACGCCCTCATGTACGCCGCCGTGAACCTCGGCGCCTTCGCGGTGGCCGCCCTGGTGGGCCGTACGAGCACGACGAACCGGATCACCGACTACCGGGGCCTCTACGCCAGAAACCCCGCGGCAGCCCTCCTCCTGGCCTTCTTCCTGCTCTGCCTCGCAGGACTGCCGCCCGGCATCATCGGCCTCTTCGCGAAAGTCACCGTCTTCTCCGCGGCCGTCGACGCCGGCCTCGGCTGGCTCGCCGTCGTCATGGCCGTCAACGTGGTGATCGCCCTGTACTACTACCTCCAGTGGACGGCCCTGCTCTTCCGCGCCCCCGAGGGCGAGCCGGAGAAACACCGCGTCCCCGCCCCCCTCACAGCCGCGATCACCCTCACCGCGGCCCTCGGCATCGCCCTGTCCGGAGCACCCCAACTGGTCCTGCACTTCGCCGACACCGGCCTCTTCTGAGCCCCCACGCGCGCGTACGCCCCCGCCCTCACCCGGACGGCCCACGTCCCTGCTCCCCCAGGCACAAGGGAACTCATGCCTCCCGCCTGGCGTTGACCAGTACGGGAAGGTGCACTGGATGTGACACCACGGCACCAGTGCCACCGGAGAACAGCAAGATCCGCAAGCAAAGGGTTCCCCTGCTGCACGACTTGGAGGGCGTACCGTGCACCGCCGGCACAACGGGCTCAGGACCGCAGTACTCCTCGGGGGACTGTCCGCACTCATCATCGTCATCGGCAGCTTCTTCGGCCGCACCGGGCTCGTTGTCGCAGTCCTGATCGCGCTCGGCACCAACGCGTACGCGTACTGGAACAGCGACAAGCTGGCGCTACGCGCGATGCGCGCCCGCCCGGTGAGCGAGTTCGAGGCCCCCGCCCTCTACCGGATGGTCCGCGAGCTCTCCACCCAGGCCCGCCAGCCCATGCCCCGCCTGTACATCTCCCCGACCGAGGCGCCCAACGCCTTCGCGACCGGCCGCAACCCGCGCAACGCCGCCGTGTGCTGCACGGACGGCATCCTGCGCCTCCTCGACGAGCGCGAACTGCGCGGCGTCATCGGTCACGAGCTCAGCCACGTCTACAACCGCGACATCCTCATCTCCTCGGTCGCCGGCGCCCTCGCTTCCGTGATCATGTTCCTGGTCAACTTCGCCTGGCTGATCCCGATCGGCCGCTCCGACGACGATGACGGCCCCGGCATCCTCGGCATGCTCCTGATCATGATCCTGGGCCCGCTCGCCGCAAGTCTCATCCAGCTCGCGATCAGCCGCTCCCGGGAGTACGAGGCGGACGCCTCGGGGGCCCAGCTCACCGGTGACCCACTGGCCCTCGCGAGCGCCCTGCGCAAGCTGGAGACGGGCACCAAGCAGCTTCCGCTGCCCCCGGAGCCCCGCATCGAGACCGCGAGCCACATGATGATCGCGAACCCCTTCCGCCCGGGCCAGGGAATCTCCAAAATGTTCTCGACGCACCCGCCGATGGCGGACCGCATCGCCCGGCTGGAGAAAATGGCAGGTCGCCACCAGTGAAGAACATCCTGAACGTCATCTGGCTGATCCTGAGCGGCTGAAGCTCCGGGAGAGAGAGATCTTTTCCACGTTCGCCAAGGCAGCGTCGACGCGACTCCAGGTGCCTTCTGACGTCCAGGTGTTGAAGTGCTTCGAGGCTTGGATCGTGGCACCAGTTTCCTTGAGCACGTTAGGCCACGATTTACCGGTCCGTGCCTTGTAGAAGATCGCCTCTACGGAACGATGGACCGTGCCCCCACGTCCCTCGGGCAGTAGGGGAGCGGCCTTTGCCCACTGCTCATCAGAGAGCGAAACAGCGGGGATCGCGCCCGTGATGGTGACCTTCAGTTCCAGCATGGACAAGATGGCAGCTTGTTGCTCTGGAGCCATGTCCGGGAAGGACTTCTTCGCCATGCTCACCAGCGCGATGAGATCACCGGCGCGCTGATGGGACTGTCTCAAATCCCAGGGCAACGTGAGTTTCTGACGTTACGTTGGGTTTTCTGCGGGTTCGTCCGCCGATGGGCCTGCGGTCCGAACAGAACTCGCGGGATGAACACGCGCGACGGCAGAAGAGAGCATTTTGTCTGGAAGCCAGATGGCCTTCGTCTCAGTCACTGGATCCACCCCCGTTGTTGCGCTGGCACCCGGCTCAACTCTTGATTGACACGGAGTCTTCGACGATGCCCACAGCGATCAGTGCGCCGAAGGGGGAGGGTCGCGAAGCCCGTCGTATCGCCACCAGGCATCCGTGATCGTGTCGGAAATGCCGGTGTGGCCGACGTGGTGGGCGCGTTCGGCGCGGAGTGCTGCGTAGGTGGTGGAGCAGGCGCGGGATTTGGTGAGGATGTGGTTCCGGCAGCTGAGGGGGCGGGTCCTGGCCTGGAAGCGGCGAGACCCGTACTCGGGAGGCTGCCGAGCCGCCAACAGGCGCGCAGGAGAGCGCGAACGTATTCGCTCACGCGTACTGGGTCGATGTTGGCCCAGTTGGTGACTCTGTGATCAGCGTTCGCCGAACCGCTGATCTGTCGGCACAACCTCGCGCCCCAGCGGCATGAGCGAGATCGGGATCAGCTTCAGATTGGCCCAGCCGAACGGGATGCCGATGATCGACAGGAACAGCGGAATGCTCGTGACGAGGTGGGCCAGAGCCAGCCACCAGCCCGCGAAGATCACCCAGATCACGTTCCCGATGAACGACCCGGCCCCAGCGCCCGGCCGCTCCACAGTGGTGCGGCCGAACGGCCAGATGACGAAGCCGGCGATGCGCAGCGACGCGATGCCGAATGGGATGGTGACGATCAAGACGAAGCAGATCAGCGCGGCGATCAGGTAGCCGATGGCCATCCAGATGCCGCAGAAGACGAGCCAGATGATGTTCAGCAGCAGGTTGAACAGCTTCATGATCGACACCTTCCAAGGTGGGTCCGCCCGTACCGTCCTGGTACCACCAATATCAGCAGGTCACGCCTTCAGGCGGAACCGCAGCGCCCTTGTAGCGTGATCGAGAACGTTCGAAGACGATCCCGTTCGGCATCGCCGCCTTTCGGATCGGGATCTTCGCCCTCTGGCCGTTCGGCTACACGACGGTCGCCGCGACGGGGGGCTCTCCACCGACCACATCGTCACCGGCCTCCTCCGCTGCGTCACGATCATCGGAACACCGTTCGGCATCGCGAACTTCAAGCTGATTCGGGTCTCGCTGTTCCCCCTCGGCGGCGAAATCGTGCCCACCGACCAGCCGTTCGCCTCGCGCTGACTGCGCAGGCCCCGGCTGCTCGCCGTCCACAGCCGGTCTGCGTCGCGCCGTGGTTGGTTGTCCACAACGGGCGAGTTATCCACAGGCCGCCCCGACTGTCAGTGGCGGCTTGCATCATGAACGCATGACCGAGAACGAGCAGTTGCTGGCAAGGGTGGCGGCCAAGGCGGCCACCACCCGCCCGTGGGGCTGGCCTTCGCTCCCCGACCCCGTGGACGAGGCCACCCTCTCCCGTGCCGAGGCCGCCCTCGGCTTCCGCCTGCCCCCACTGCTCGCCGACCTCTACCTGCGCATAGGAGACGGCGGATTCGGCCCGGAGTACGGCCTGCTGCCCCTCTTCGACAGCCCTCCGGCCGGCGAACCCGCCGCCGTCACCCAATACCTCGCCAACCGCGAAAGCGGCCGCCAGGACCCCGACTGGCCCTGGCCCGAGGGCCTCCTGCCGATATCCCACTGGGGCTGCGCGATGTACGCGTGCGTGGACTGCCACTTCCCACAGGAGACGGTCCTGCTTTTCGAACCCAACCCGGGCGACCCCGACCACGCCTGGTTCGTCGACGCCCCCAGCCTCACGGACTGGCTGCACGCCTGGCTCGACGGCACCGGCTGGTACGACGTCATGGACGAGGACCTCAGCCTGACGCCCTGGACCGAGTTCCGAATACGCACGTCGGCGACTCGGGCCTGACGTCACACAGAACACAGGAGAGGTGGGCGAGGGGGGCGGGCGTAGCGATTCGACACCGTGGTCGGCGGCGGCAGCAGCCGGCTCCCGCGCACGCGCCGACCGGAGGCCTCACACCGCCGTCCGCGCGACTGCACGTCCACCGAGCGCCGCCCTACGGGGGAACCCGCTCACCTGGCGCCCGACAGGAACCCGCTTGTCCGCCGCTCTACGGGAACCGCACAGCCCACCCTCGGCCCCGCAGTCCCGACCCCGACCTCTACCCCTCCCCGACCTCGACCCCGTCCCCTCCTCGGCCCCGTACGGCTATCGCGCGCCCGCCCGCCGCCGTACCCCGTACGCGAGCACGCCCACAGCCAGCACCCCCGTACCCGCAACCACCGAAGTCCCCGGCAGCGCGAATGCGAGGACCGTGCAGCCCAGGAGTCCCGCGGCGGGCAGCACCCGCCTGGCGGGGGCCGAATCCAGCGTCCAGGCCGAAGCGTTGGCCACCGCGTAGTACGCCAGCACACCGAAGGAGGAGAACCCGATAGCGCCCCGGACATCCACCGTGGCGGCCAGGACCGCGACCACCGAGCCCACAGCGAGCTCGGCCCGGTGCGGCACCTGGAAGCGCGGATGGACGGCCGACAGGGCGCCGGGCAGGTGCCCGTCCCTCGCCATCGCCAGCGTCGTGCGCGAGACGCCCAGGATGAGGGCGAGCAGTGAGCCCAGCGCGGCCACTGCCGCCCCGACCCGCACCACCGGCACCAGCCCGGGCACTCCCGCCGCCCGCACCGCGTCGGCCAGCGGCGCACCAGCCCGTCCGAGGCCGTCCACTCCCAGCACGGAAAGGACAGCGACCGCCACACACGCATACACAGCCAGCGTGATCCCCAGGGCCAACGGGATCGCGCGGGGGATGGTGCGCGCGGGGTCCCGCACCTCCTCGCCGAGGGTCGCGATGCGCGCGTACCCGGCGAAGGCGAAGAACAGCAGGCCGCCGGCCTGCAGCACCCCGCCGACACCCTCGGAGACGCCGATGTCCAGCCGCCCCGCCTCGGCGGCGCCGGACGACAGGCACACGACCACTACGGAAGCGAGGACCGCCAGGACCACCGCCACGATCGCCCGCGTCAGCCAGGCCGACTTCTGGATGCCGCCGTAGTTCACCGCGGTCAGCGCCACCACTGCCGCGACCGCCACCGCGTGCGCCTGCCCCGGCCAGACGTACGCCCCGACCGTCAGCGCCATCGCCGCACAGGAGGCCGTCTTCCCGACCACGAACGACCAACCAGCCAGATACCCCCAGAAGGCGCCGAGCCGCTCGCGCCCGTACACATAGGTGCCGCCCGAGGCCGGATACAGCGCGGCGAGTCGCGCCGACGACATGGCGTTGCAGTAGGCGACCACTGCGGCGAGCGCGAGTGAGAGAAGCAGCCCGGAGCCCGCTGCATGAGCGGCTGGAGCGAGAGCGGCGAAGACGCCGGCACCGATCATCGAGCCGAGCCCGATGACCACGGCGTCGCCGACGCCCAGTGTCCGCCGCAGCTCGGCGGGCGAACCGACAGGTGAACCGGCAGGCGATCCCGTGGGCGATCCGGACTGAGTCATGGGCCGCACCCTACTGATCGACGGAACCACCGGGTGCCGTCGCGGCGTCGTCCACATCAACACGGCGCGAACCCACGTGCGACGAAACACGCGGGTGGCGCGGGGCGCGGCGAGACGAGCACGGCCCGTCCGGAGCGAGCGACATCACAGTGCCCGGACAGCACGGGCACAGCACGGAAGGGCAGGTTCAGGACATGAGCATCATCAGCTGGATCATCCTCGGGCTGTTGGCCGGAGTCATCGCCAAGGTCCTGCTGCCTGGTCGTGACCCGGGCGGCTTCATCGGTACGACCCTCATCGGCATCGCGGGCGCGTTCATCGGCGGCTGGATATCGACCCGCTGGCTGGACCACCCCATCACCAAGGACTTCTACGACGGCGCCACCTGGGCCGCGGCGATCGGCGGTTCGCTCGTGCTCCTGATCGTCTACCGCCTGCTGTTCGGCAACTCGCGCGACTGAGTCAACCCGGAGCAGTCCTGTCGGCGGCCGGGAGGACCACAAGGGTGGGCACCCGACGGGCGCCCACCCGGCCGACTACCGGTAGTTCACGAACTGCAGCGCGAAGTCGAAGTCCTGGCCCTTGAGAAGGGTGATGACGGTCTGCAGGTCATCGCGGCTCTTGGAGCTGACGCGCAGCTCCTCGCCCTGCACCTGGGCCTTCACACCCTTGGGGCCCTCGTCGCGGATGAGCTTCGCGACCTTCTTCGCGTTCTCCTGGGAGATGCCCTCCTTGATCTCCGCGAAGAGCTTGTACTCCTTGCCGGAGAGCTGGGGCTCGCCCGCGTCCAGCGCCTTGAGCGAGATCCCGCGCTTGATCAGCTTGGACTGGAACACGTCGAGGACAGCGTTCACCCGGTCCTCGGAGTTCGCCTCCATGAGGATCTTGTCACCGGACCACGAGATCGAGGCACCGACGCCCTTGAAGTCGTAGCGCTGCGAGATCTCCTTGGCGGCCTGGTTGAGGGCGTTGTCGACCTCCTGCCGCTCGACCTTCGAGACGATGTCGAAACTGGAGTCGGCCATGTCCTGTGGCTCCTTGTATCGGGGTTGTATCGGAGTGCGTGTCGGGCGGGTATCGGCGTACGTGGGGATGACCGCCGAGCCCGGCGTGATCCCGGGCCGCATCCGGACAAGCCTAGCCACCCCGCTCGCCCCGGGCGGCGAGGAATCAGGTGGCGAAGCACCCCGGTGCATCGGGTATCGTTTACGTCGTTGCCAGGGAGCACCGCCGAAAAGCGGTTCGAATGGGCAGCAACCCCGGCGGTGTGCCCGAGCGGCCAAAGGGAGCAGACTGTAAATCTGCCGGCTCAGCCTTCCCAGGTTCGAATCCTGGCGCCGCCACGCTGAGAGAGGGAACCCCTCCATACTGCGGAAACGCAGGATGGAGGGGTTTCTTCGTGTGTGAGGGGGGAAGTGCGCGGGGCGACCGCGCTTCACTCGCCCTACTCTCCCTCGGGCGATGTTTGCGAGCTGTCTCCCGGTGGCTTCCCCGCCCTTTTCACCTCCGCCTCGACGTCTGTACGCGGTTTGTTCTCGTCCTTGGCGTACTCGGTCACCGCGGCCTGGACGTCGCGGGCGAGGTCGCGCCAGGCACGCCAGGCGGTTTCGTAGGTGTCGGTCTGGATCTCCGACCAGGGGGTGGCCGTGGGTGCGCCGTACGCGTCCCGCAGCTCTTCGACCCTCGCGTGTGCCTCGTCGGCCGCGCGCTGCTTCTCCACGAGTTCCTCGAAGGTATGTGCCACGTGTACGGATGCTAAGCAGGTGACCGCACTTCCGCGCGGCGAGCGGGGCGCGTCCCGCCACGGGATACCCGCGTGGCCCACTGGGGCAGACTGGCCCCATGTCCAGCACGTCCAGCACGTCCAGCACGTCCAGCCGTCGTAGAACCTGCCCCGAGTGCCGTCGCGAGATCGCCGTCGTCGCCGGACGGTTCGCCCGGCACGACCCGCCGGGCGCGCGGGAGAGCGGGGAGCTCGTCTCCTGCCCCGGCTCCCGCAGGACGGCGCAACTCGGCGCAGCCCAGCCGTCGTTGGACGGATATACAGTCCCGGAGTTCCCGGGACAGCTGCCTCTCTTCTAGCGCCGGCGCCGCGCGGCTGCCCTCAGTTCCCCGCCACCGCCTTCACCGCCACCGACACCGGTGCCGAGCCGCTGATCAGCTCCAGGGTGAGGCCGGACGTCGCCGGGGTGTCCAGCAGCTCAGCCAGCACGGCCGCCACGTCGTCGCGCGGGACGGGACCACGGCCCGTACGGGCCTCCAGGCGGACCAGACCGGTGCCGGCGTCGTCCGTCAGCGCGCCCGGCCGCAGGATCGTCCAGTCGAGGGAGCTCAGGCCCTGCACGTACGCGTCCGCCTCGCCCTTGGCGCGCTGGTAGACGTCGAAGGCCTCGTCGCCCTGGTGATCGGCGTCCGCACCCATCGACGACACGACCACGAAGCGCCGTACGCCCGCCCGGACCGCGGCGTCCGCGAACAGCACCGCCGCGCCCCTGTCCACCGTGTCCTTGCGGGCCGTCCCGCTGCCCGGGCCCGCGCCCGCCGCGAACACCGCCGCATCCGCGCCGCGCAGCCGCTCCGCGACCTCCTCGACGGACGCCGACTCCAGGTCCAGGACCACCGGTTCGGCACCGGCCGCCCGCAGGTCGTCGGCCTGCTCGGCCTTGCGGATGATCCCCGCGACCTCGTCTCCGCGCGCGGCGAGCAGACGCTCCAGCCGCAGCGCGATCTGACCATGTCCACCAGCGATGACAATGCGCATGCTTCCGACCGTACGCCCGGACAACCCCATCCGCCGCATGACTTCGGCCAGACCCCGCCCGTATTGCCGACCGCACCCCCGACCGCGCCCCCGAACCCCCAAAGCGGCCCTTCCGGCTGGGCCGCGGCCCCCAACTCCTCGGCGTCCTCGGCGTCCTCGGCGGCCGCGGCGTTCTACGAAAGCTCCCCCCTGCCCTGCCTCGGCAGGCCCAACTCCGTTGCGGCCGTCGAGTTGCAGTACTCGCGGACCGCGCTCGTGCGGGCCACCACGCGCCCCCGGTGGATCACGATCCGGCTGTACGCCAGCGACAGGACGTCCGCCAGCCGGTCGCCGCGGACGGCCAGCAGGTCGGCCGGGAACCCCGCCTCCACGCGGACCTCGGGCAGGCCCAGAGCGGCCCGTGCGGACGTGCTCACGGCGTCGTAGGCGTCCTCGGGGCGCAGGCCGTGGCGGGAGGCGAGCAGGTAGGCCGCCTCCAGGGGGTCGCCGCGGCCGACCGGGTTGGAGACGTCCCGCAACGCCCCGCTGCCGGCCGCCACCCGCACCCCGGCCGCACGCAACAGCCGTACGGGTGCCGCGCCCCGGTGTTGGGCGGAGCCGCAGCCGCCCTGGGGGAGGCAGACCACCGTCACGCCGGCGGCGGCCAGTTGGCCGGCGGCGCGGCCGGCCGTCTCGGCGGAAAGGTGGTCGAGGCCACCGCAGGGGCTGAGGGTGACGCCGGGGCGCAGGCCGCCGGCCATCGCGGCGAGGCGGGCGAGACGCGCCGGGTCGGCGGCGTCGGTGTGCAGGTCGACGGGACAACCGTGCTCGGCGGCGACCTCCAGGACGGCCTCCACGTAGCCCGTCGGATCGGGGTCCAGGTCCGGGCAGCCGCCCACCACCGAGGCGCCCATCTTCACCGCGTCGTGCAGCATCGCGAGCCCGTCCGCCCCCGCTGCCCCCGTCAGCACCCGGGGAACCGCCACGGCCGTCAGCTCGACGAGCCCGCGCAGCGAACGCCCGGCCTGGAGTACGGCGGCCAGCGCGCCGAGACCCTGGACGTCGCCCACCCGCACATGGGCGCGCAGCGCTGTCGCGCCATGGCCGAGCTGCAGCAGCGCGGCCTCCGTGGCACGACGCTGGACGTCCAGAGGGGCGTACGAGACGGGGCCGTCGATGTCGGCCGTGAGCGCGGCGTCGGCGTGCGCGTGCGGCTCGGCGGGTGCGGGGAGCAGGAGGTAGCCCCCGAGGTCCAGGCGCGTGCCGCCGGGGGACTGGCCGGTCGCCGGGCCCACGGTCAGGCTGCCGGCCGTGCCGACCGCCTCGATGCGCCCGCCGCCCAGCCGTACGTCCACGGTCCGGCCGTCCGTCAGACGCGCCCCGCACAACAGGAGGGGGGCCGGGTCCGGCGAGTCTCCCGAAGCACCGGACCAGGACGACCAGGGCGACCAGGGCGACCAGGACGACCAGGACGACCGGGACGGCCAGGACGACCACGAGGGGGGCGGCTGCGGCTGGCTGTCGGGCATCGCGCTCCAGGGGCTCGGCGACTGTGTCGTACGAGATCACGCGGGAACGCAAGATCACGCAGAGTGAGTCGAGCCTAGGGCGGCGGTTCGGGGCGGGCGGGGAGGAGCGCAATAGTCATACCGGTGTGGTCGGACGTGTCGGAGGGGCTCAGGAGACCGCCGGGACCTTGGGGAAACGGCCCCCTCGGCGGCCCCGTAGGGCCTCGCGAAACGGATTTGGGTGAACGGCTGCGGACCGTGTAATGTCTTCATCGCTCGCCCCAATAGCTCAGTCGGCAGAGCGTCTCCATGGTAAGGAGAAGGTCTACGGTTCGATTCCGTATTGGGGCTCTGGTGGGTGAGGTTCCCGTCGCAAGGCGGGACCTGATCCCATCAAAGCGGTGTAGCTCAGTCGGTAGAGCAAGCGGCTCATAATCGCTGTGTCACCGGTTCAAGTCCGGTCACCGCTACTGACAGTAGCCGATTGTGGGGTCGGTCCTTCGATCGGCTACTCTTTTATGCGTTAATCGTCCCATCCGTTCGTCAAGGAGCACTCCTGTGGCTGCCACCGACGTCCGCCCGAAGATCACGCTGGCCTGCGTGGAGTGCAAGGAGCGGAACTACATCACCAAGAAGAACCGGCGTAACAACCCGGACCGACTGGAGATGAAGAAGCACTGCCCGCGTTGCAACGCGCACACCGCGCACCGCGAGACGCGATAAATCAGGCTCGTATGCGAGGCCGTCCCCGAGTGATCGGGGGCGGCCTCGTGTCGTTGAGTGATCCGTACCGGTTGGTAAGCCTGATCACTGGATCCGGTCGGTGAAGCCGGCCAGTAATGCAGCACAGCCAGTAACGCAACGCAGCGCAACCACGCAGAGCAACCAGGAGGTGCCGAGGCCCATGGCGCTCGACCAGTCCTTCGTCGGGCGGATCTACCCGCCCACCGATCCCTATGAGGTCGGCCGGGAGAAGATCCGCGAGTTCGCCGAGGCCGTGGGCGACGCCAACCCGGCGTACACCGACCCGGAAGCCGCCAAGGCGCTTGGATACGCCGATGTGATCGCGCCTCCGACCTTCGTGTTCTCGATCACCTTCAAGGCGGCGGGACAGGTCGTCCGGGACCCTCAGCTGGGCCTCGACTACAACCGCGTGGTGCACGGCGACCAGAAGTTCGCCTACAAGCGTCCGGTGCGCGCCGGCGACCGGCTCACGGTCACTTCGACCATCGAGGCGGTCAAGTCCATGGCCGGCAACGACATCCTGGACATCCGTGGCGAGGTCCACGACGAGTCCGGCGAGCACGTCGTCACCGCCTGGACCAAACTGGTCGCCCGCGCGGCGGAGCCTGAGCAGGCATCGACGCCCGCAGAAACAGACGCGGAGGCGTGAGGAACCGATGACAGCGAAGATCGCTTACGACGACGTCGAGGTCGGCACCGAGCTGCCGGCCCAGTCCTTCCCTGTGAACCGCGCCACGCTCGTGCAGTACGCCGGTGCCTCGGGGGACTTCAACCCCATCCACTGGAACGAGAAGTTCGCCAAGGAGGTGGGCCTGCCGGACGTCATCGCGCACGGCATGTTCACCATGGCCGAGGCGATCCGCGTCGTCACCGACTGGACCGGCGACCCGGGCGCGCTCGTCGACTACGGAGTCCGCTTCACCAGGCCGGTCGTGGTCCCGAACGACGACCAGGGCGCGGTGATCGAGGTCACCGGCAAGGTCGGCGCCAAGCTCGACGACAACACCGTGCGGGTCGACCTGACCGTGACCAGCGGCGGACAGAAGGTGCTCGGGATGTCCCGGGCGGTCGTGCGGCTGGGCTGACGTCGGGCGGTTGCGCGCAGGTACGTGAGTAAGGGGCGTTCTCCATTGCGGGGCGCTCCTTACTTGTTTGCGGCCCCCTACCTGCCCCAACGGGCGAGGCCGGGACGACGTTCCGTCGGCCCTTGGCGCAGGCCTCGCGGTGCCCCTCCCGGCCCTTGGCGCAGGCCTCGCGGTGCCCCTCCCGGCCCTTGACGCAGGCCTCACGGTGCCCTTCCCGGCCCCCTCCCCTCAGCCGCGTCGGCATGGCGTTGTTCTTCACCCCGGCCTCCAACCTGGTGGTGTCCAGCGTCCGTCTGCGGGAGCACGGTCGACGGCGGTGCCGACGGTGCCGACGGGACGGCGGGCGGGGCTGTCGGTGGTGTCTCGTAGGCTTGGGCGCGTGCAGGAACTCCAGGACGCCCCGCTCGCCCCGCTGACCACCTTCCGGCTGGGCGGTCCCGCCACCAGGCTGGTGACCGCGACGACCGACGCCGAGGTGATCGCCGCCGTGCGCGAGGCCGACGCCGACGGCACACCGCTGCTCGTCGTCGGCGGCGGCTCCAACCTCGTCATCGGCGACAAGGGCTTCGAGGGCACGGCCCTGCGCATCGCCACCCGAGGCTTCGAACTCCTCGGGACCCGGCTGGAACTGGCCGCAGGCGAGGTCTGGACCGACGCCGTCGCCCGCACCGTGGAGGCCGGGCTCGCCGGCGTCGAGTGCCTGGCCGGCATCCCCGGCTCGGCGGGCGCCACGCCGATCCAGAACGTCGGGGCGTACGGCCAGGAGGTCTCCTCGACGATCACCGAGGTCATCGCCTACGACCGCCGGGCGGGCGAGACGGTCGCGCTCACCAACGAGGAGTGCGCCTTCTCCTACCGTCACAGCCGCTTCAAGGCCGACCCCGAGCGGTATGTCGTCCTGCGCGTCCGCTTCGAACTGGCCGACGCGGACGGGCTGTCGGCGCCCCTGAAGTACGCCGAGACGGCACGCGCGCTGGGCGTCGAACCGGGGGACCGGGTGCCGCTCGCGCAGGCGCGCGAGACCGTGCTGAAGCTGCGCGCCGGGAAGGGCATGGTCCTCGACGCCGAGGACCACGACACCTGGTCGGCCGGTTCGTTCTTCACCAACCCGATCCTCACCGACACCGACTTCGCCGTGTTCCACGCGCGCGTGCGCGATCGGCTGGGCGACGGAGTGGAACCGCCCGCCTATCCGGCCGGCGAGGGCCACACCAAGACCTCCGCTGCCTGGCTGATCGACAAGGCCGGCTTCACCAAGGGATACGGCAGCGGGCCCGCCCGCATCTCCACCAAGCACACCCTCGCCCTCACCAACCGCGGCTCGGCCACCACGGAGGACCTGCTGGCGCTGGCCCGCGACGTCGTGACCGGCGTGCGCGAGGCCTTCGGGATCACCCTGGTCAACGAGCCGGTGATGGTGGGCGTCAGCCTGTAGGCGCCCGTCGAGCGGGCCGCCGGCCTGCTAGTAAGCCACCCCCACCCCCTGCTTCACCGTCCCCGTGTCTTCCACCATCGCCAGCATCGCGTGCGCCACGTCGGCCCGCCCGATGAACCGGCCCTTGCGCGGGAAGCCGCCCACAACGGTCCGGTATGCCCCGGTCACCGGCTTGTCCTGCAGCCGGGGCGGTCGTACCACCGTCCAGTCGGTGGCGCTGCGCGCCAGTTCCGCCTCCATCTCCCGCAGGTCGGCGTACACGTCCTTCAGGGCCGCCGAGACGATGCCGCGCACCGTGCGGTCCAGGGCGCCGTCCCCCTCCGGCTCCGGGCCGACCGGACCGGCGCTCACCACGAGCAGTCGGCGCACGCCTTCCGCCTCCAGGGCCGACAGGACCGTACGCGTCAGCCGGGCGGCGACGCCGGCGTCCTGGCGGCGGCGCGCGCCGAGCCCGGACAGGACGGCGTCCCGGCCGGTCACGGCGGGGCGCAGCGCCTCCGGGTCGGTGAGGTCCGCGCGGACCACCTCCAGGCGTCCGCCGGTGACGGCGAGCCGGGCGGGATCCCGTACGACGGCCGTGACCTCGTGGCCCGCGTCCAGGGCCTGACGGACCAGCTCCCGGCCGATGCCTCCGGTGGCGCCGAAAACGGTGAACTTCATGGCGTGCTCCTCCCCCTCGGGTGGGTGAGCATTCACTCACCCTTGCTTCCTCTAGAGTGGGTAAGCATTCACCCACCCGTCAAGAGGGGAACCCGCATGGATCGACCGGCCCGCGTCCGCATCCTCGACGCCGCGCACGAGCTGATGCTCACCGTCGGACTGGCCCGTGCCACCACCAAGGAGATCGCGAAGGCCGCCGGCTGCTCCGAGGCGGCGCTCTACAAGTACTTCGCGAGCAAGGAGGAGCTGTTCATCCGCGTCCTCGCGGAGCGGCTGCCCCGGCTGACCCCGATGCTGAACAGCCTGGCCGCGGAGCCCGGCCGGGGCACGCTGGAGGGGAACCTCACCGAGATCGCCCGCCACGCGGCGCTCTTCTACGAGCAGAGCTTCCCGATCGCGGCCTCCCTGTACGCCGAGACCCAGCTCAAGCGGCGGCACGACGAGGCCATGCGGGAGCTGGGCGCGGGCCCCCACGTGCCGATCGAGCAGCTCGCGGCGTATCTGCGGGCCGAGCAGGGCGTGGGCCGGGTCCGGCAGGAGGCGGACGTGTTCGCCGCGGCCGCGCTGCTGATGGGGGCCTGCGCCCAGCGGGCGTTCGCCTACGACGCGCTGGGAGAGCGGCCGGACGCGGCAGACTTCGCCGCCCGCCTGGCCCGTACCCTGCTGGCCGGCATCGCCGGCTGAGGGCTCAGGACGCCAGCCAGTCCTCCACGCCCGACAGCAGCTTCACCTGCACGTCCTGCGGCGCCGCCGATCCCCGTACCGACTGCCGGGCCAGTTCCGCCAACTCCTCGTCCGTGAAGGCGTGGTGATGGCGGGCGAGGTCGTACTGGGCCGCCAGCCGCGAACCGAACAGCAGCGGGTCGTCGGCGCCCAGGGCCATGGGGACGCCCGCGTCGAACAGGGTCCGCAGCGGAACGTCCTCCGGCTTCTCGTAGACGCCCAGCGCCACGTTCGACGCCGGGCACACCTCGCAGGTCACGCCCCGGTCGGCGAGCTTCTTCAGCAGCCGCGGATCCTCGGCCGCCCGCACCCCGTGCCCCAGCCGGTTCGCGTGCAGATCGTCCAGGCAGTCGCGCACGGACGCAGGCCCCGTCAACTCGCCGCCGTGCGGCGCGGACAGCAGACCGCCCTCGCGCGCGATGGCGAACGCCCGGTCGAAGTCCCGGGCCATGCCCCGACGTTCGTCGTTCGACAGCCCGAACCCCACCACCCCCCGGTCCGCGTACCGCACGGCCAGCCGGGCCAGAGTGCGGGCGTCCAGCGGATGCTTCATACGGTTCGCCGCCACCAGCACCCGCATGCCGAGCCCGGTGTCGCGCGAGGCCGACTCCACCGCGTCCAGGATGATCTCCAGCGCCGGGATCAGCCCACCCAGCCGAGGCGCGTACGACGTCGGGTCCACCTGGATCTCCAGCCAGCCCGAGCCGTCCTTCAGGTCCTCCTCCGCGGCCTCCCGCACCAGCCGATGGATGTCCTCCGGCTCCCTGAGGCACGAGCGCGCCGCGTCGTACAGGCGCTGGAAGCGGAACCAGCCCCGCTCGTCGGTGGCCCGCAGCTTCGGGGGCTCCCCGCTCGTCAGCGCCTCGGTCAGCGCCTCGGGCAGGCGCACGCCGTACTTGTCGGCCAGTTCCAGCACGGTGGCCGGCCGCATCGAACCGGTGAAGTGCAGGTGCAGATGGGCCTTCGGCAGCTCAGAGACATCACGTACACGCTCCATTGGGTGATCCTGCCGTACGCGGGCGTCGTCCGGGTAGCCGATTCCCCGAACGTGGCCTTGCTCGCACACAGCAACGGGCCGCCTCCCGAAGGAGACGGCCCGCGGACTGCTCACGTGAGTAGTCGGTCCCTGGCTGTGGGGCCGGTCAGTCCCTGGCCTCCGCCAGCAGCTTCTGGATGCGGCTCACGCCCTCGACGAGGTCCTCGTCGCCCAGCGCGTACGACAGGCGCAGATAGCCCGGCGTGCCGAAGGCCTCGCCCGGCACCACCGCGACCTCGGCCTCCTCCAGGATGAGCGCGGCGAGCTCGACCGAGTCCTGCGGGCGCTTGCCGCGGATCTCCTTGCCGAGCAGCCCCTTCACCGACGGGTAGGCGTAGAACGCGCCCTCGGGCTCCGGGCAGAGGACGCCGTCGATCTCGTTGAGCATCCGCACGATGGTCTTGCGGCGCCGGTCGAAGGCCTCGCGCATCTTCGCGACCGCCTCCAGATCACCGGAGACGGCGGCCAGCGCGGCGACCTGCGCCACGTTGGAGACGTTCGACGTGGCGTGCGACTGCAGGTTCGTCGCGGCCTTGACGACGTCCTTCGGACCGATGATCCAGCCCACCCGCCAGCCGGTCATCGCGTACGTCTTGGCGACACCGTTGACGACGATGCACTTGTCGCGCAGCTCAGGGAGGATCGCGGGCAGCGAAGTGAACGTCGCGTCGCCGTAGACGAGGTGCTCGTAGATCTCGTCGGTCATCACCCACAGGCCGTGCTCCACGGCCCAGCGGCCGATCGCCTCGGCGTCCTCGGCACTGTAGACCGCGCCCGTCGGGTTGGAGGGCGAGACGAAGAGGACGACCTTCGTGTTCTCGGTGCGCGCCGCCTCCAGCTGCTCGACGGAGACCCGGTAGCCGGTCGTCTCGTCGGCGACGACCTCCACCGGGACACCGCCGGCCAGCCGGATCGACTCCGGGTACGTGGTCCAGTACGGCGCCGGGACGATGACCTCGTCGCCCGGGTCGAGGATCGCGGCGAACGCCTCGTAGATCGCCTGCTTGCCGCCGTTGGTCACCAGGATCTGGGACGCGTCGACCTCGTAGCCGGAGTCGCGCAGCGTCTTCGCGGCGATCGCGGCCTTCAGCTCGGGCAGACCGCCGGCCGGCGTGTACCGGTGGTACTTCGGGTTCTTGCAGGCCTCGATCGCGGCCTCGACGATGTAGTCCGGAGTCGGGAAGTCGGGCTCACCGGCGCCGAAGCCGATCACCGGCCGCCCGGCGGCCTTCAGG
The DNA here is from genome assembly GCF_044460385.1 of Streptomyces sp. NPDC050121. Classification (NCBI taxonomy): domain Bacteria; kingdom Bacillati; phylum Actinomycetota; class Actinomycetes; order Kitasatosporales; family Streptomycetaceae; genus Streptomyces; species Streptomyces sp. NPDC050121. Next base: position 101,889 of record NZ_JBITJV010000022.1, read on the forward strand.
GCCTTGGCCTTGGCGTCCACGGCGAGAGTGGCGGACTCGGAGATCGCGCCGACTCGGGCGGAGACCCGGCGCTCGGTGGGAGGGGTTGCAGCGCTCATGGGGTCCATGGTTTCAGACCGGAAACCCGCCCGGCACACGGGTTTCACGGACTGGTCAGCCGACGGTCCATCAGCGTGAACATCGTGGTGAACAGCGGAGCGAATCCGATCAAGAACGCTTTCCGTTCGACGAGGGGCCCAAGACCACGTACACTCACACGTCGTTGGCCTTCAACGCCGCGCCACAACAGGTGCACACCGAGCACCCGGTCGGATGCGGTACGTTGGGGAACACAACAAAGGGTCGTAGCTCAATTGGTAGAGCACTGGTCTCCAAAACCAGCGGTTGGGGGTTCAAGTCCCTCCGGCCCTGCTACACACACCATCACCAGGATGTGTGCGCAGCGCATGTACGTACAGCAGCAATGCACCGCCGTGCGGCTCAGACCGGGCGCGGCACGGCCACGACCCGGGAACAGGTGAGGACGAATGGCGGACGCCGTGGGCTCCATCGACACGCCTGATGCCCAGGACGAGGTGCCTGAGGCGCAGAAGAAGACCCGCAAGGGCGGCAAGCGCGCCAAGAAGGGCCCGCTGAAGCGTCTGGCCATCTTCTATCGGCAGATCGTCGCGGAGCTCCGCAAGGTCGTATGGCCGACGCGGAGCCAGCTGACGACGTACACGACCGTGGTGATCGTCTTCGTCGTCATCATGATCGGCCTGGTGACCGTGATTGACTATGGACTCAGCCACGCCGCCAAGTACGTCTTCGGCTGATCCAATCGCGAAGGGCGCCGAGGTATCCGGCGCCCCTTTCGCATGTTCCACCCCTATGTATCCAGGAAGAAGCAGCCACCGTGTCTGACCAGAACCTGAACGAGGACGTCGAGTCCGTGGACGACGAGCTCGACATCGTCGAGGGCGCGGACGAGGACCTGGACGAGTTCGAGGCTGCCGAGGCCGAGGCGGGCGAGCCCGCTGAGGAAGCCGCGCTCCACGTCGAGGACGAGGAAGCCGAGGGCGAGGAAGCCGACGAGGACGTCGAGGACGAGGACGTCGTCGCCGACGAGGCCGAGGAAGCGGAGCCGGCCGAGCCCGTCGACCCCGTCGTCGCCCTGCGCGAGGAGCTGCGCACCCTCCCCGGCGAGTGGTACGTGATCCACACGTACGCCGGTTACGAGAACCGCGTGAAGACCAACCTGGAGCAGCGCGCCGTCTCGCTGAACGTCGAGGACTACATCTTCCAGGCCGAGGTGCCGCAGGAAGAGGTCGTCCAGATCAAGAACGGCGACCGCAAGACCATCCGTCAGAACAAGCTCCCCGGCTATGTGCTGGTGCGCATGGACCTGACGAACGAGTCCTGGGGCGTCGTCCGCAACACCCCCGGCGTCACCGGCTTCGTGGGCAACGCCTACGACCCGTACCCGCTGACCCTGGACGAGATCGTCAAGATGCTCGCCCCGGAGGCCGAGGAGAAGGCCGCCCGCGAGGCCGCCGAGGCCGAGGGCAAGCCGGCTCCGGCCCGCAAGGTCGAGGTCCAGGTGCTGGACTTCGAGGTCGGCGACTCGGTCACCGTCACCGACGGCCCGTTCGCCACGCTGCAGGCCACGATCAACGAGATCAACGCCGACTCGAAGAAGGTCAAGGGCCTCGTCGAGATCTTCGGTCGCGAGACCCCGGTCGAGCTCAGCTTCGACCAGATCCAGAAGAACTAGATCTCACTGCTTCCGACCAGGTCAGGCGGGCTGCCTCAGCTTGCCTGACCTGCTCGGTTTTTGGCCGCGCATCTATACCCGTTATCGTTGTGCGGTATGCCTGCGTTCGGTTGGTTCCCTGGCGCGGGCATGGACCCGAATGAAAGGACCCGGAGAGCAATGCCTCCCAAGAAGAAGAAGGTCACGGGGCTCATCAAGCTCCAGATCAACGCCGGTGCGGCGAACCCGGCCCCGCCGGTCGGCCCCGCGCTCGGTCAGCACGGCGTCAACATCATGGAGTTCTGCAAGGCCTACAACGCCGCGACCGAGTCGCAGCGTGGCTGGGTGATCCCGGTGGAGATCACGGTCTACGAGGACCGTTCCTTCACCTTCGTCACCAAGACGCCGCCGGCCGCGAAGATGATCCTCAAGGCCGCCGGTGTCGAGAAGGGCTCGGGCGAGCCGCACAAGACCAAGGTCGCCAAGATCACCGAGGCGCAGGTCCGTGAGATCGCCACGACCAAGCTGCCCGACCTGAACGCCAACGACCTGGACGCCGCGTCGAAGATCATCGCCGGCACCGCCCGTTCCATGGGCATCACCGTCGAGGGCTGACCTCACCCCCCCGTACCAAGCAGACGTGTGGAAGGGCCTGCTCGGCCCGTACCACGACTCCTCAGAATCACCAGGAGCAGTAGTGAGCAAGCGCAGCAAGTCTCTCCGCGCTGCGGACGCCAAGATCGACCGGGAGAAGCTGTACGCCCCGCTCGAGGCCGTCCGTCTCGCCAAGGAGACCTCCACGAGCAAGTTCGACGGCACCGTCGAGGTCGCCTTCCGCCTGGGTGTCGACCCGCGCAAGGCCGACCAGATGGTCCGTGGCACCGTGAACCTGCCGCACGGCACCGGCAAGACCGCCCGGGTCCTGGTCTTCGCGACCGGTGACCGTGCTGCGGCCGCGGAGGCCGCGGGCGCCGACATCGTCGGCTCCGACGAACTGATCGACGAGGTCGCGAAGGGCCGTCTGGACTTCGACGCCGTCGTCGCCACCCCGGACCTCATGGGCAAGGTCGGCCGTCTCGGCCGCGTGCTCGGTCCGCGTGGTCTGATGCCGAACCCGAAGACCGGCACTGTCACCCCCGACGTGGCCAAGGCCGTCACGGAGATCAAGGGCGGCAAGATCGAGTTCCGCGTCGACAAGCACTCGAACCTGCACTTCATCATCGGCAAGTCGTCCTTCGACGACACCCAGCTGGTGGAGAACTACGGCGCGGCCCTGGAGGAGATCCTCCGTCTGAAGCCGTCCGCCGCCAAGGGTCGCTACATCAAGAAGGCCGCGATCAGCACCACGATCGGCCCCGGCATCCAGGTCGACCCGAACCGCACCCGCAACCTCCTCGTCGAGGAGGACCCGGCCGCGGTCTGAACCTGACGGTTCGCCCTGAGTCGGCGACGAGCCCCGCAACCTTTCGAGGTGCGGGGCTCGTCCCTTTCGCCGTACGGGTGTCAGTGCTGTGCGTTAGCGTGCAGTCACGGGAATCCTTGGGGGTGGGGCGAGTGAAGCGTGCGACCGTGCGCCGGGCAAGTCTGTCGATCGTTGCGATGACGCTGTTCACGGGGGTGGCCGCCTGCAGTTCCGGCGGGTCGGGCGGGTCCGCGAGCTCCTCGAGTTCCGAAAGCTCCGCGAGATCCGGTGGTGGCTCCGACAAGGGCGGCGGGGGCGGCAGTCCGCGGCTCAGCCCCATAGCGGCCCTGCGCACCGCCGAGAAGTCCACCGACGGCGCCGACTCCGCCAAGGTCGAGTCGACCACCACGATGGGCTCGGTGATGTCGATGACCGCCGACGGCGCCCTCGGCTGGGGCGACGGCCTCACCGGCACCCTCACCATCACCTACACCGGTGGCACCATGGCCGACACCATGCGCCAGCTGGGCACCACGTCGATGGAGGCCCGCTATCTGCCCGACGCCTACTACGCCAGGATGGGCGACACCTTCGCCACCCAGGCCGGCGGCCGGCACTGGATCAAGTACGCCTACGACGACCTGGAGAGCCTCGGCGGCTCCTCCGGCGCGTATCTGAAGGACCAGATGCAGAACACCACCCCCAACCAGTCGGTGAAGCTCCTGCTGGCCTCCGGGGACGTGCGGGAGGTCGGCGAGGAGAAGGTGCGGGGGCAGCACACCACGCACTACTCGGGCACGCTCGCCGTGGCCGACCTCGCCGAGAAGAACTCCAGCCTCACCCGCAGCCAGCTCGACGACCTGCGCAAGACGCTGGAGCAGGCCGGCGTGACCACCGAGACCGTCGACATCTGGGTCGACGACCGGGACCTGCTGGTCAAGAAGATCGAGAAGGGCCAGACCACGGCGGGCGCCTACTCCCAGACCGCGTACTACACCGACTACGGCACCAAGATCTCCGCCCGGACGCCCCCGGCGAGCGACACCGCCGACTTCACGGAGCTGGTGAAGCAGCAGAAGGGGGCAGGCGTCGGCTCGTAATTCACGAGACCTCCCCGGCCTCTGCGGGATACCTTCACGGTCTTGCTGCGCATCGACCGTGTGTTCTCTGTATGGGGTTCTGGGGGAAATGAATGAGATCTTCCGTAGGCGTCCTCGGGCTGTCCGCGCTGCTCGTCGCCGGCTGCGCGGCGACGGGCGGCACGGACGGCGGCGGTGACTCGAAGGCCGCAGCCGCCGTCACCCGCGCCGCGAAGAAGGCGGAGCAGCCCGTGTCCCTGCGCTACCGCATGACCGGCCGGACCCCGGAGGAGGGCCGGATCAAGGCCGAGGCCGCCATCGGCGTCAAGCCGCCGGCCATGAGCCTGAAATCCACCGTGCTCAGCGGCCCGGACCAGGGCACGGGCGAGTACCGGATGGTCGACGGAGCGCTGTACGTGGGCACCGACGAGGCCAACGAGGACGGAAAGCACTGGGTCAAGTTCGGTGCGCCGGGCAAGTCCGGCACGCCCGGCGGCCTCAAGGTCGACACCGGCACGGCGACCGACAAGGTCCGTGAGAACCCCTCCCACGAGAGCGGCTTCCTCACCGCGGCCGACGACCTGAAGAAGGCCGGCGCCGAGACCGTCGAGGGCGTCCGCACCACGCACTACACGGGCACGGCCACCATCGACGAGATCCGCGCCGCCTACAAGGGCGACGCCGCGGGCGTCCGGCAGCGGACCGAGAAGAGTCTCGCGCAGTACGAGAAGCTGGGCGTCGACGAGCTCACCATGGACCTGTGGGTCGACGCCGAGGACCGCACGCGGCAGCTGCGCATGCAGGGCATGGGGCGGCACGGCCAGCTCGACCTCACCATCACGTTCCTCGACTTCGGCAAGCCCGTGACCGTGAAGGCGCCGCCCGCCTCCGACACCGTCGACATGGCCAAGGAGCTGAAGGAGGCCCGCGGCTGAGCCGGAAGAGGGCCCGTCCGGGCGGATTTGCTTGACGGTGACCCGTTCACGTACTCTTCCCCAGAAGCCAAAGACCGCTGGTCGTTGCCGTGCTCTCGGACAGAGGGGGCGGTGGCCGAAGGATCCGCTGCAATGCGGACGACCCGCGCAGGTGTCAGTGGATGTGCTCCCGGATCGAACTCCTTCCATGGATTCGTTCGGTCGAGCTACGCCCCGTGCGCCTGCGCCGGGGCGTTTCGTCTGTCACAGCCCCTTCTGAGCGGTCCTCATCACCCGGAAGGAGGCCGACGCTCTATGGCAAGGCCCGACAAGGCTGCCGCGGTAGCCGAGCTGACGGAGTCGTTCCGCAGCTCGAACGCCGCCGTGCTGACCGAGTACCGGGGTCTCACCGTGGCGCAGCTGAAGACGCTGCGTCGTTCGCTCGGTGAGAACGCCCAGTACGCCGTGGTGAAGAACACGCTGACCAAGATTGCGGCCAACGAGGCCGGGATCAAAACGCTCGACGACCTGTTCAACGGTCCGACGGCGGTCGCCTTCATCACCGGTGACCCGGTGGAGTCGGCGAAGGGTCTTCGTGACTTCGCCAAGGACAACCCGAACCTCGTCATCAAGGGCGGTGTCCTTGACGGCAAGGCGCTGTCCGCCGACGAGATCAAGAAGCTTGCGGACCTCGAGTCCCGCGAGGTTCTGCTCAGCAAGCTGGCGGGTGCCTTCAAGGGCAAGCAGTCTCAGGCTGCTCAGCTCTTCCAGGCGCTTCCCTCGAAGCTCGTCCGCACCGTGGACGCTCTTCGCGCCAAGCAGGCCGAGCAGGGCGGTGCCGAGTAATTCGGCTCCCGAAATGACCGCGGCCTGAGGCAGCCCGCCTGAAGCAGTGGTCGTTAGCGGGCCGAACGTACGCCCGCCAGACATGTACATACCGGCACCAGCCGAATAAGTGGAAGGATCGCCCACCATGGCGAAGCTCAGCCAGGAAGACCTGCTCGCGCAGTTCGAGGAGATGACCCTCATCGAGCTCTCCGAGTTCGTGAAGGCCTTCGAGGACAAGTTCGACGTCACCGCCGCCGCCGCGGTTGCCGCTGCCCCGGCCGGCCCCGCCGCCGTCGCTGAGGTTGCCGAGGAGCAGGACGAGTTCGACGTCGTCCTCACCGGCGCCGGCGAGAAGAAGATCCAGGTCATCAAGGTCGTGCGTGAGCTGACCTCCCTGGGTCTGAAGGAGGCCAAGGACCTCGTGGACGGCGCCCCGAAGCCCGTTCTCGAGAAGGTCGCCAAGGAGGCCGCCGAGAAGGCCGCCGAGTCCCTCAAGGCCGCCGGCGCCTCGGTCGAGGTCAAGTAAGTAACCCTGTCCGGCTACCGCCGGGTGGCTCACGGTCGGCGACGACCGTACGCGAAGGCTGAATCAGTCCCTCCGGGGTTGTAACGCCGACGCACCGAAGAGCGATCATCCATCTGGGTGGTCGCTCTTCGTCGTTCCTGGGGGCGCGGCCACGGTTACCTCGCACCCCTGTGAGCGGGGGGTATGGTGATCTTCGTCGTGTCTCCGAGCGCCCCGGTCAGCGCGGGGAGGCCTTGACGAACCGCACGCAGCGCGCAATTCTCAGGACGCGTCGTCACAAGGATCCGAATCCGAGGCATGGATCGGCGACGAAGAGGGCAGTATCACCGTGCGTTGAGGACGAGCAGACCGAGGGCGTTGAGAACCACGAGGGTCTCGAAAAACCCGCACTGGACATCAGTGTGCCAAGTGGCTACACTGACCCTTTGCGCTGCCTGTTAGCTGTCCCCTGCCCGTCACCAGGGGCATGCCCTCCCTTGAGTCCGGACGATCAGACCTCCCTGACCTGGCCCTTTTTGCCAGATCCGGAAAGCTGTCTCCGTGCACAGGAGAGGGGCCGGTACGCGCGTAGTGAGTCCGAGCCCTCGGAAGGACCCCCTCTTGGCCGCCTCGCGCAACGCCTCGACCGCGAATACGAACAACGCTGCCAGCACCGCCCCGCTGCGCATCTCCTTTGCAAAGATCAAGGAGCCCCTCGAGGTTCCCAACCTGCTCGCGTTGCAGACCGAGAGCTTTGACTGGCTGCTCGGGAACACCGCCTGGCAGAGTCGGGTCGAGGCGGCTCTGGAGTCGGGTCAGGACGTCCCCACGAAGTCCGGTCTGGAGGAGATCTTCGAGGAGATCTCCCCGATCGAGGACTTCTCCGGGTCGATGTCGCTGACCTTCCGCGACCACCGTTTCGAGCCGCCTAAGAACAGCATCGACGAGTGCAAGGACCGTGACTTCACGTACGCGGCCCCGCTCTTCGTGACGGCCGAGTTCACGAACAACGAGACCGGCGAGATCAAGTCCCAGACGGTCTTCATGGGCGACTTCCCGCTCATGACGAACAAGGGCACCTTCGTCATCAACGGCACCGAGCGTGTCGTGGTGTCCCAGCTGGTCCGTTCGCCGGGTGTCTACTTCGACTCCTCCATCGACAAGACGTCCGACAAGGACATCTTCTCCGCCAAGATCATTCCTTCCCGGGGTGCCTGGCTGGAGATGGAGATCGACAAGCGCGACATGGTCGGTGTGCGCATCGACCGCAAGCGCAAGCAGTCCGTCACCGTTCTCCTGAAGGCTCTCGGCTGGACGACCGAGCAGATCCTCGAGGAGTTCGGCGAGTACGAGTCCATGCGCGCCACCCTGGAGAAGGACCACACCCAGGGCCAGGACGACGCGCTGCTCGACATCTACCGCAAGCTGCGTCCGGGCGAGCCCCCCACGCGTGAGGCCGCGCAGACGCTGCTCGAGAACCTCTACTTCAACCCCAAGCGCTACGACCTCGCGAAGGTCGGCCGCTACAAGGTCAACAAGAAGCTGGGTGCGGACGCTCCGCTGGACGCGGGTGTCCTGACCGTCGAGGACGTCATCTCGACGATCAAGTACCTGGTCAAGCTGCACGCCGGCGAGACCGAGACGGCCGCGGACAACGGCCAGACGATCGTCGTCGAGACCGACGACATCGACCACTTCGGCAACCGTCGTCTGCGCAGCGTCGGCGAGCTCATCCAGAACCAGGTCCGCACGGGTCTGGCGCGTATGGAGCGAGTCGTCCGCGAGCGCATGACGACCCAGGACGTCGAGGCGATCACGCCGCAGACCCTGATCAACATCCGGCCGGTCGTCGCCTCCATCAAGGAGTTCTTCGGCACCAGCCAGCTGTCGCAGTTCATGGACCAGAACAACCCGCTGTCGGGTCTCACCCACAAGCGCCGTCTGTCGGCGCTCGGCCCGGGTGGTCTCTCCCGTGAGCGGGCCGGCTTCGAGGTCCGTGACGTGCACCCGTCCCACTACGGACGCATGTGCCCGATCGAGACCCCCGAAGGCCCGAACATCGGCCTGATCGGTTCGCTCGCCTCCTACGGCCGCGTCAACGCGTTCGGTTTCGTGGAGACGCCGTACCGCAAGGTCGTCGACGGCCAGGTCACCGACGAGGTCGACTACCTGACGGCCGACGAGGAGGACCGCTACGTCATCGCGCAGGCCAACGCCACGCTGAACGACGACATGCAGTTCACCGAGGCCCGCGTCCTGGTCCGCCGCCGTGGCGGCGAGGTCGACTACGTCGCCGGTGACGACGTGGACTACATGGACGTCTCGCCGCGCCAGATGGTGTCGGTCGCGACCGCCATGATCCCGTTCCTCGAGCACGACGACGCCAACCGTGCCCTCATGGGCGCGAACATGATGCGTCAGGCCGTGCCGCTCATCAAGAGCGAGTCCCCGCTCGTCGGCACCGGCATGGAGTACCGCTCCGCCGTCGACGCCGGCGACGTGGTCAAGGCCGAGAAGGCGGGTGTGGTCCAGGAGGTCTCCGCGGACTACATCACCACCACCAACGACGACGGCACGTACATCACGTACCGCCTGGCCAAGTTCGCCCGCTCCAACCAGGGCACCTCGGTCAACCAGAAGGTCATCGTCAACGAGGGCGACCGGATCATCGAGGGCCAGGTCCTGGCCGACGGTCCGGCCACCGAGAACGGCGAGATGGCGCTGGGCAAGAACCTGCTCGTGGCGTTCATGCCGTGGGAGGGTCACAACTACGAGGACGCGATCATCCTGTCGCAGCGCCTCGTGCAGGACGACGTCCTCTCCTCGATCCACATCGAGGAGCACGAGGTCGACGCCCGTGACACCAAGCTCGGCCCCGAGGAGATCACCCGGGACATCCCGAACGTCTCCGAGGAGGTCCTCGCCGACCTCGACGAGCGCGGCATCATCCGCATCGGTGCCGAGGTCGTCGCCGGCGACATCCTGGTCGGCAAGGTCACGCCCAAGGGCGAGACCGAGCTGACCCCGGAGGAGCGCCTGCTGCGCGCGATCTTCGGCGAGAAGGCCCGTGAGGTCCGTGACACCTCGCTGAAGGTGCCGCACGGCGAGATCGGCAAGGTCATCGGCGTCCGCGTCTTCGACCGTGAAGAGGGCGACGAGCTGCCGCCGGGCGTGAACCAGCTGGTTCGCGTCTACGTGGCGCAGAAGCGCAAGATCACGGACGGTGACAAGCTCGCGGGCCGTCACGGCAACAAGGGCGTCATCTCCAAGATCCTGCCCATCGAGGACATGCCGTTCCTCGAGGACGGGACCCCGGTCGACATCATCCTCAACCCGCTGGGTGTGCCGTCCCGAATGAACCCGGGACAGGTCCTGGAGATCCACCTCGGCTGGCTCGCCAGCCGCGGCTGGGACGTCTCCGGGCTCGGCGAGGAGTGGGCGCAGCGTCTGCAGGTGATCGGCGCCGACTCGGTCGCCCCCGGCACCAACGTCGCCACCCCGGTCTTCGACGGCGCGCGTGAGGACGAGCTGGCGGGTCTGCTGCAGCACACCATCCCGAACCGCGACGGCGAGCGCATGGTGCAGCCGACCGGTAAGGCGCGGCTGTTCGACGGCCGCTCCGGTGAGCCGTTCCCGGACCCGATCTCCATCGGCTACATGTACATCCTGAAGCTGCACCACCTGGTCGACGACAAGCTGCACGCCCGCTCGACCGGCCCGTACTCGATGATCACCCAGCAGCCGCTGGGTGGTAAGGCGCAGTTCGGCGGTCAGCGCTTCGGTGAGATGGAGGTGTGGGCGCTGGAGGCTTACGGCGCCGCGTACGCCCTCCAGGAGCTGCTGACCATCAAGTCCGACGACGTGACCGGCCGCGTGAAGGTCTACGAGGCCATCGTCAAGGGCGAGAACATCCCCGAGCCCGGCATCCCCGAGTCCTTCAAGGTGCTCATCAAGGAGATGCAGTCTCTCTGCCTGAACGTGGAGGTGCTGTCCAGCGACGGTATGTCCATCGAGATGCGTGACACCGACGAGGACGTCTTCCGCGCGGCGGAGGAGCTCGGCATCGACCTGTCCCGGCGCGAGCCGAGCAGCGTCGAAGAGGTCTGACGGGAGTCCGGTCCGGAGGTTCAGCGATGAAGATCCCTGAGCCTCCGGCCGGCCCCGGGACCCCCGTATCAGACCCCAAGACTTACAACCCTGAGAGGGATTGACGCATAGTGCTCGACGTCAACTTCTTCGACGAGCTCCGGATCGGCCTGGCCACGGCGGACGACATCCGTCAGTGGAGCCACGGCGAGGTCAAGAAGCCCGAGACGATCAACTACCGCACGCTCAAGCCGGAAAAGGACGGACTCTTCTGCGAGAAGATCTTCGGTCCGACCCGGGACTGGGAGTGCTACTGCGGCAAGTACAAGCGTGTCCGGTTCAAGGGCATCATCTGCGAGCGCTGCGGCGTCGAGGTCACTCGCGCCAAGGTGCGTCGTGAGCGGATGGGCCACATCGAGCTGGCCGCCCCCGTCACGCACATCTGGTACTTCAAGGGCGTTCCGTCGCGCCTCGGCTACCTGCTCGACCTCGCCCCGAAGGACCTCGAGAAGGTCATCTACTTCGCGGCGTACATGATCACGTTCGTCGACGACGAGCGCCGTACGCGTGACCTGCCCTCGCTGGAGGCGCACGTCTCCGTCGAGCGTCAGCAGATCGAGAACCGTCGCGACGCCGACCTCGAGGCCCGCGCCAAGAAGCTCGAGACCGACCTGGCCGAGCTGGAGGCCGAGGGCGCCAAGGCCGACGTGCGCCGCAAGGTGCGCGAAGGCGCCGAGCGGGAGATGAAGCAGCTGCGCGACCGTGCGCAGCGCGAGATCGACCGTCTCGACGAGGTGTGGACCCGCTTCAAGAACCTCAAGGTCCAGGACCTGGAGGGCGACGAGCTCCTCTACCGCGAGCTGCGTGACCGCTTCGGCACGTACTTCGACGGTTCGATGGGCGCCGCGGCGCTGCAGAAGCGCCTGGAGTCCTTCGACCTGGACGAGGAGGCCGAGCGCCTCCGCGAGATCATCCGTACCGGCAAGGGCCAGAAGAAGACCCGTGCGCTCAAGCGCCTGAAGGTCGTCTCCGCGTTCCTGCAGACCAGCAACAGCCCCAAGGGCATGGTGCTGGACTGCGTGCCGGTCATCCCGCCGGACCTTCGCCCGATGGTGCAGCTGGACGGTGGCCGCTTCGCGACCTCCGACCTGAACGACCTGTACCGCCGTGTGATCAACCGCAACAACCGCCTGAAGCGCCTTCTCGACCTCGGTGCGCCCGAGATCATCGTGAACAACGAGAAGCGCATGCTCCAGGAGGCCGTGGACGCGCTGTTCGACAACGGCCGTCGTGGCCGTCCGGTCACCGGTCCCGGCAACCGCCCGCTGAAGTCCCTCAGCGACATGCTGAAGGGCAAGCAGGGTCGATTCCGTCAGAACCTGCTCGGCAAGCGTGTGGACTACTCCGCGCGTTCCGTGATCGTCGTCGGTCCGCAGCTGAAGCTGCACCAGTGCGGTCTGCCGAAGGCGATGGCGCTGGAGCTGTTCAAGCCGTTCGTGATGAAGCGCCTGGTCGACCTGAACCACGCGCAGAACATCAAGAGCGCCAAGCGCATGGTGGAGCGCGGCCGCACCGTCGTGTACGACGTCCTCGAAGAGGTCATCGCCGAGCACCCGGTGCTGCTGAACCGTGCGCCCACCCTGCACCGCCTCGGCATCCAGGCCTTCGAGCCGCAGCTGGTCGAGGGCAAGGCCATCCAGATCCACCCGCTCGTCTGCACCGCGTTCAACGCGGACTTCGACGGTGACCAGATGGCCGTCCACCTGCCGCTCTCCGCGGAGGCGCAGGCCGAGGCCCGCATCCTGATGCTGTCCTCGAACAACATCCTCAAGCCCGCCGACGGCCGTCCGGTGACGATGCCGACCCAGGACATGGTCCTCGGTCTGTTCTTCCTCACCACCGACGGCGAGCTGCGTGACACCAAGGGCGAGGGCCGGTCCTTCGGCTCCTCGGCCGAGGCGATCATGGCGTTCGACGCCGGTGAGCTCGCGCTGCAGTCGCCGGTCGACATCCGCTTCCCGGTGGGCACCATCCCGCCGCGTGGCTGGACGCCGCCGGTGCGTGAGGAGGGCGAGCCCGAGTGGCAGCAGGGGGACACCTTCCGCCTGCGCACCACCCTGGGCCGCGCGCTCTTCAACGAGCTGCTGCCCGAGGACTACCCGTTCGTCGACTACTCGGTGGGCAAGAAGCAGCTCTCCGAGATCGTCAACGACCTGGCCGAGCGCTACCCCAAGGTCATCGTGGCGGCGACGCTCGACAACCTGAAGGCGGCCGGCTTCTACTGGGCGACCCGTTCCGGTGTCACCGTGGCCATCTCCGACGTCGTCGTTCCCGAGGCGAAGAAGGAGATCGTCAAGGGCTACGAGGCGCAGGACGAGAAGGTCCAGAAGCAGTACGAGCGCGGTCTGATCACCAAGGAAGAGCGCACGCAGGAGCTCATCGCGATCTGGACCAAGGCGACCAACGAGGTCGCCGAGGCGATGAACGCGAACTTCCCCAAGACCAACCCCATCTTCATGATGGTTGACTCGGGTGCCCGAGGAAACATGATGCAGATGCGGCAGATCGCCGGTATGCGCGGTCTGGTGTCGAACGCGAAGAACGAGACCATCCCGCGTCCGATCAAGGCGTCCTTCCGTGAGGGCCTGTCCGTGCTGGAGTACTTCATCTCCACGCACGGTGCCCGTAAGGGTCTGGCGGACACCGCCCTGCGTACCGCCGACTCGGGTTACCTGACCCGTCGTCTGGTGGACGTCTCGCAGGACGTCATCATCCGCGAGGAGGACTGCGGCACCGAGCGCGGTCTGAAGCTGAAGATCGCGGTCCGCGGCGAGGACGGCGTCCTGCGCAAGACGGACGACGTCGAGACCAGCGTCTACGCCCGCATGCTCGCCGAGGACGTCGTCATCGACGGCAAGGTGATCGCGCCGGCCAACGTGGACCTGGGCGACGTGCTCATCGACCAGCTCGTGCGCCACGGCGTCGAGGAGGTCAAGACCCGCTCGATCCTGACCTGTGAGTCGCAGGTCGGCACGTGTGCCATGTGCTACGGCCGCTCGCTGGCCACCGGCAAGCTGGTCGACATCGGTGAGGCGGTCGGCATCATCGCCGCCCAGTCCATCGGTGAGCCCGGCACCCAGCTGACGATGCGTACCTTCCACACCGGTGGTGTGGCCGGTGACGACATCACCCAGGGTCTGCCGCGTGTCGTCGAGCTCTTCGAGGCCCGTACCCCGAAGGGTGTCGCCCCGATCTCCGAGGCCTCCGGCCGCGTGCGGATCGAGGAGACCGAGAAGACCAAGAAGATCGTCATCACGCCGGACGACGGCAGCGACGAGACGGCGTTCCCGATCTCGAAGCGCGCCCGTCTTCTGGTCAGCGAGGGCGAGCACGTCGAGGTGGGCCAGAAGCTCACCGTGGGTGCCACCAACCCGCACGACGTGCTGCGCATCCTGGGTCAGCGTGCCGTCCAGGTCCACCTGGTCGGCGAGGTCCAGAAGGTGTACAACTCGCAGGGTGTGTCGATCCACGACAAGCACATCGAGATCATCATCCGGCAGATGCTGCGCCGTGTGACGATCATCGAGTCCGGCGACGCCGAGCTGCTGCCCGGCGAGCTCGTCGAGCGCTCGAAGTTCGAGGTCGAGAACCGTCGTGTGGTCCAGGAGGGCGGTCACCCGGCCTCCGGTCGTCCGCAGCTCATGGGTATCACCAAGGCCTCGCTGGCCACGGAGTCCTGGCTGTCGGCGGCGTCCTTCCAGGAGACGACCAGGGTGCTGACGGACGCGGCGATCAACGCCAAGTCCGACTCCCTGATCGGCCTCAAGGAGAACGTCATCATCGGTAAGCTCATCCCGGCCGGTACGGGTCTGTCCCGCTACCGCAACATCCGGGTCGAGCCGACCGAGGAGGCCAAGGCCGCGATGTACTCGGCCGTCGGCTACGACGACATCGACTACTCGCCGTTCGGCACGGGCTCCGGCCAGGCCGTTCCGCTGGAGGACTACGACTACGGTCCGTACAACCAGTAAGCGGTGAGCGATCGCTGAGAAGGGCGCCCACTCCGTCTCGTACGGGGTGGGCGCCCTTCGGCGTTCCTACGGAATTTCCGGTTCCTGCGGCATGCGCGGTTGCTGCGGCGCCCGGCTGCTACGGGATGCCGAGCTCGAAGATCACGTAGTGCGCGTACCAGCCCGACGCGATGGACGCCGTCGCGAAGAACACCACCAGGCTCGGCCACTTCAGCCGGCTCAGGGCCGCCGCCGGGGCCAGCAGGAGGGGGAAGGCCGGGAGCAGGTAGCGGCCCGTGTTGCCGAACATCTGCTGGGTGCCCAGCACGGTGATCACGCTCGCCAGCGTGTACGCGACCAGCACCAGCGGCGGCTTCTTGCGCAGCATCAGCGCGATCAGGAAGGGCAGCGCCAGCACGAGCTGGACGGCCAGCAGGTCGGGGACCGTGAACGCGAACAGGTAGTCGTGGCGGCCGACGGCCGTGTTGCGCAGCACGTCGAGGGTGTAGGCGCCGAAGTCGAAGTAGTGCGCCCACCCCTCGCGCTGGAGCGTGAAGTACGCGGTGAGGTCGCCCATGCTGAGGCCGACCCAGGCGATGTAGGTGAGCAGGCCGAGCGGCGCGGCGATCATCGCGTACACGGGACCGGCGATCCCGTGCTCGCGCCTGCTGTCGCGCCGGGCGAGGGTCACGATCGCGGCCAGCCCGACGGCGCCGATGAGCGCGGCGGACGTCGGCCGGTTGAGCCCGGCGAGGAAGGCGAGGAGCCCGGCGGCCACCCAGCGGCCCTTCATCACGCAGTAGCAGCACCAGGCCGCTATGGCGACGAACACCGACTCCGAGTAGACCGCCCACTCCACGCCCGCGCCGGGCGCCACCGCCCACAGTCCGGCCGCGATGGTGCCCGCCCGCACCCCGGCGAGCGTCGAGACGACGGCGTAGATGCCGGCGGCGGCGAGGAAGGAGGCCAGGACCGACACGAGGATCCCGGAGCCGTAGAGGCCCAGTCCTGTGATCTCGGACACGCCTCGGATCAGGCCCGGGTAGAGCGGGAAGAAGGCGACCGAGTCCTGCTTGACCGTGAACAGGCCGCCCGGATCGAGCCGTTGGAGCGGCTTGGGGTCGTAGCCCTTCTCGGCGACCTGCAGGTACCACCAGCCGTCCCAGGTGGCGAGGACGTCCCACCAGTGGGCGCCGCCGCCGAAGCGCGGGTTCTTCTTCTGGTACTCGCCGGCCCACTCCAGGAGCCAGGCGAACACGGTCAGCCCGACGAGCTTCATGGTGCCGTAGAGGAGCAGCGGGGCGAGGTACGGTCGTACCCCGGCCGGCAGGGTGAGGCGGCGGAGCCTCGAGAGCCGCTCCTCTCGTCCGCCGGGCACAGCGGATCCCGTCGCCGTGTCCTTGGAAGCCGTGCTCATGGCTGGGGTCCCCCCTCGGCCGATCGTCGGACACCAGGGCGAGGCGGCAGAGCTGTCCGGTTGATCGTGAAGTCTGGTCATAAGAATGTGGTCATAAGATCGCGCAACAGAGTCGCACATGTGCGCCACGGGTTGGGGGAGGACGGGTGACCGAAGCGCGAACCGCCGAGGACACGGCGACTGTGTTGTCGGTCGTCATACCGATGTACAACGAGGAAGAGGTCCTTCCGGCGCTGGTCAGCCGGTTGCGACCGGTCCTTGCGGGTCTCGGTGTCCGCTACGAGGTCGTCGCGGTGGACGACGGCAGCGCCGACCGCACGGCCGAGCTGCTCGCCGCCTTCCGGCTGGGCTGGCCGGAACTGCGCATCATCGGCCTGCGCCGCAACTCCGGCCACCAGGCGGCCCTCACCGCCGGCCTCGACCGGGCGCTCGGCGCGTACGTCGTCAGCATCGACGCCGACCTCCAGGACCCGCCCGAGAAGATCGCCGACATGCTCGCGCTGGCCCGCGCCGAGAACCTCGACATCGTCTACGGCATCCGCGCGGACCGGGCCAGCGACACCGGGTTCAAGCGGTGGACGGCGGGCCTGTACTACCGTCTCGTGCGCCGGCTCGCGGGGGAGGACGTCCCGGCCCAGGCCGGTGACTTCAGGCTGCTGAGCAGGGCCGCGGTGGACGCCCTGAAGGCCCTGCCCGACCAGCAGCGGGTCTACCGGCTCCTGGTGCCCTGGCTGGGCTTCCCCAGCGGTGAGGTCACCTATGAGCGCGCGCCGCGGCCGGCGGGCGAGAGCAAGTACCCCCTGGGCCGGATGATCCGGCTGGCCGTCGACAGCGTCACCGGGTTCTCCGCGGCCCCCCTGCGCATCGCCACCTGGCTGGGCGGCTTCGCCTTCCTGGTCTGCCTCGCTCTGATGGGCTACACCCTGAGCGCCTACGCCCTGGGTCGCACGGTGCCCGGCTGGACGTCCCTGTTCATCGGCGTGATGTTCGTCGGCGCGGTCCAGCTGATCTGCGTGGGGCTGCTCGGCGAGTACGTCGGGCGCATCTACACGGCCGTACAGAACCGTCCGACGTACTTCGTCGGACGGGACACGGCGCAGGACGCCGCACAGGAGAGCGCTCCGCTACCACAGAGCCTGCGGCAGGGCTCGTAAACCTTCGGCGTGTCGGTAGCGGGGCCTTTGTTTTGACCGAAGTGAATGCGCTAGGTACGCTCAGACCTTGTGCCTGGGGTGTGCCCTGGCCCATGTGCGTGTCTTCAACCGCACAGGGGTCTGAGAAGTGGCCACCGCAATCTGCGTCTCTTTCTGCCTCGCGGCGGAAATCCGCGGGTTCGACACACCCGACCGCGTGGGTCGGCGAAGTTCCAGGTTAGCTGTACAAATCGGCACACAGAAACCGGAGAAGTAGTGCCTACGATCCAGCAGCTGGTCCGTAAGGGCCGGCAGGACAAGGTCGAGAAGAACAAGACGCCCGCACTCGAGGGTTCCCCTCAGCGCCGCGGCGTCTGCACGCGTGTGTTCACGACCACCCCGAAGAAGCCGAACTCGGCCCTGCGTAAGGTCGCGCGTGTGCGTCTGACCAGCGGGATCGAGGTCACCGCTTACATTCCGGGTGAGGGACACAACCTGCAGGAGCACTCCATCGTGCTCGTGCGCGGTGGCCGTGTGAAGGACCTGCCGGGTGTTCGCTACAAGATCATCCGCGGCTCCCTCGACACCCAGGGTGTCAAGAACCGCAAGCAGGCCCGCAGCCGCTACGGCGCCAAGAAGGAGAAGTAAGAAATGCCTCGTAAGGGCCCTGCCCCGAAGCGCCCGGTCATCATCGACCCGGTCTACGGTTCTCCTCTTGTCACGTCGCTCATCAACAAGGTGCTGCTGAACGGCAAGCGCTCCACCGCCGAGCGCATCGTCTACGGCGCCATGGAGGGCCTGCGCGAGAAGACCGGCAACGACCCGGTCATCACGCTGAAGCGCGCTCTCGAGAACATCAAGCCGACCATCGAGGTCAAGTCCCGCCGTGTCGGTGGCGCGACCTACCAGGTTCCGGTCGAGGTCAAGCCGGGTCGCGCGAGCACCCTGGCGCTGCGCTGGCTCGTGGGCTACTCCCGTGCCCGTCGCGAGAAGACCATGACCGAGCGCCTGCTCAACGAGCTTCTCGACGCGTCCAACGGCCTCGGCGCCGCTGTGAAGAAGCGCGAGGACACCCACAAGATGGCCGAGTCCAACAAGGCCTTCGCGCACTACCGCTGGTAGTCGCTACCCACATCGAGACCGAGAGAAGACTGAAGCCTTATGGCTACCACTTCACTTGACCTGGCCAAGGTCCGCAACATCGGGATCATGGCCCACATCGACGCGGGCAAGACGACCACCACCGAGCGGATCCTGTTCTACACCGGTGTGTCTTACAAGATCGGTGAGGTCCACGACGGCGCTGCCACCATGGACTGGATGGAGCAGGAGCAGGAGCGTGGCATCACGATCACCTCTGCTGCCACCACCTGTCACTGGCCGCTGGCCGACGTCGACCACACCATCAACATCATCGACACCCCGGGCCACGTCGACTTCACCGTCGAGGTGGAGCGTTCCCTGCGCGTGCTCGACGGTGCCGTGACGGTGTTCGACGGCGTCGCCGGCGTCGAGCCCCAGTCCGAGACGGTGTGGCGTCAGGCGGACCGCTACGGCGTCCCCCGCATCTGCTTCGTCAACAAGCTCGACCGGACCGGTGCCGAGTTCCACCGCTGCGTCGACATGATCTCTGACCGCCTCGGCGCTCAGCCGATCGTCATGCAGCTCCCGATCGGTGCCGAGGCCGACTTCAAGGGCGTCGTCGACCTGGTCACGATGAAGGCGTTCGTGTGGTCCGCCGAGGCCACCAAGGGCGAGATGTACGACATCGTCGACATCCCGGCCACGCACACCGAGGCTGCCGAGGAGTACCGCGGCAAGCTCATCGAGGCCGTCGCCGAGAACGACGAAGAGATCATGGAGCTGTACCTGGAGGGCGAGGAGCCTTCCGAGGAGCAGCTGTACGCCGCGATCCGTCGCATCACCATCGCGTCCGGCAAGTCCAAGGACACCACCGTCACCCCGGTGTTCTGCGGTACCGCGTTCAAGAACAAGGGCGTTCAGCCCCTGCTCGACGCGGTCGTGCGCTACCTCCCCTCCCCGCTCGACGTCGAGGCCATCGAGGGCCACGCCGTGAACGACCCGGAGGAGGTCGTCAAGCGCAAGCCGTCCGACGACGAGCCGCTGTCGGCGCTGGCGTTCAAGATCATGAGCGACCCGCACCTCGGCAAGCTCACCTTCGTCCGCGTGTACTCCGGCCGCCTGGAGTCCGGCACCGCCGTGCTGAACTCCGTCAAGGGCAAGAAGGAGCGCATCGGCAAGATCTACCGCATGCACGCGAACAAGCGTGAGGAGATCGCCGCGGTCGGCGCCGGCGACATCGTCGCCGTCATGGGTCTGAAGCAGACCACGACCGGTGAGACGCTGTGCGACGACAAGGCCCCCGTGATCCTGGAGTCCATGGACTTCCCGGCTCCGGTCATCCAGGTCGCCATCGAGCCCAAGTCGAAGGGCGACCAGGAGAAGCTGGGCATCGCGATCCAGCGCCTGGCCGAGGAGGACCCGTCGTTCCAGGTCCACTCGGACGAGGAGACCGGCCAGACCATCATCGGCGGCATGGGCGAACTGCACCTCGAGGTGCTGGTCGACCGTATGCGCCGTGAGTTCAAGGTCGAGGCCAACGTCGGCAAGCCGCAGGTCGCCTACCGCGAGACCATCCGCAAGGCGGTCGACCGGGTCGACTACACGCACAAGAAGCAGACTGGTGGTACCGGCCAGTTCGCCAAGGTGCAGATCGCGATCGAGCCGATCGAGGGCGGCGACGCCAGTTACGAGTTCGTGAACAAGGTGACCGGTGGTCGTATCCCGAAGGAGTACATCCCTTCGGTGGACGCCGGTGCGCAGGAGGCCATGCAGTTCGGCATCCTCGCCGGTTACGAGATGACCGGCGTGCGCGTCACCCTGCTCGACGGTGGCTACCACGAGGTGGACTCCTCCGAGCTCGCCTTCAAGATCGCCGGTTCGCAGGCCTTCAAGGAGGCCGCGCGCAAGGCCAGCCCCGTGCTGCTCGAGCCGATGATGGCCGTCGAGGTCACCACGCCCGAGGACTACATGGGCGAGGTCATCGGCGACATCAACTCCCGCCGTGGTCAGATCCAGGCCATGGAGGAGCGGGCCGGTGCCCGCGTCGTCAAGGGCCTGGTGCCCCTGTCGGAGATGTTCGGCTACGTCGGCGACCTCCGCAGCAAGACGTCGGGTCGCGCGAGCTACTCGATGCAGTTCGACTCCTACGCCGAGGTTCCCCGGAACGTCGCCGAGGAGATCATCGCGAAGGCCAAGGGCGAGTAACGCACCGCGTTCACACGCTTTAGGCTTGACTCCGGAGCCTCTGGGGCAACCACCCGCATTCGTCAAGGATCGTGGGTGTTTGCCCCGGGCCCGGGCTATGACAGCAAAGATCACCTGGCGCCGATGAAGTAAGGCGTACCAGAACCACTCCCAGGAGGACCCCAGTGGCGAAGGCGAAGTTCGAGCGGACTAAGCCGCACGTCAACATCGGCACCATCGGTCACATCGACCACGGTAAGACGACCCTCACGGCCGCCATTACCAAGGTGCTGCACGACGCGTACCCGGACCTGAACGAGGCTTCGGCCTTCGACCAGATCGACAAGGCTCCTGAGGAGCGCCAGCGCGGTATCACGATCTCCATCGCGCACGTCGAGTACCAGACCGAGACGCGTCACTACGCCCACGTCGACTGCCCCGGTCACGCGGACTACATCAAGAACATGATCACGGGTGCGGCGCAGATGGACGGCGCCATCCTCGTGGTCGCCGCCACCGACGGCCCGATGCCGCAGACCAAGGAGCACGTGCTCCTGGCCCGCCAGGTCGGCGTTCCGTACATCGTCGTCGCCCTGAACAAGGCCGACATGGTGGACGACGAGGAGATCCTGGAGCTCGTCGAGCTCGAGGTCCGTGAGCTCCTCTCCGAGTACGAGTTCCCGGGCGACGACCTGCCGGTCGTCAAGGTCTCGGCGCTCAAGGCGCTCGAGGGCGACGCCGAGTGGGGTCAGACGGTCCTCGACCTGATGGCCGCGGTCGACGAGTCGATCCCGACCCCCGAGCGTGACGTCGACAAGCCGTTCCTCATGCCCGTCGAGGACGTCTTCACGATCACCGGTCGCGGTACGGTCGTCACCGGCCGTATCGAGCGTGGTGTCCTGAAGGTCAACGAGACCGTCGACATCATCGGTATCAAGCAGGACAAGACCACCACCACGGTCACCGGTATCGAGATGTTCCGCAAGCTGCTCGACGAGGGCCAGGCCGGTGAGAACGTCGGTCTGCTGCTCCGCGGCATCAAGCGCGAGGACGTCGAGCGCGGCCAGGTCATCATCAAGCCGGGCTCGGTCACCCCGCACACCGAGTTCGAGGCCCAGGCCTACATCCTGTCGAAGGACGAGGGTGGCCGTCACACCCCCTTCTTCAACAACTACCGTCCGCAGTTCTACTTCCGTACGACGGACGTGACCGGCGTCGTGACCCTCCCCGAGGGCACCGAGATGGTCATGCCGGGTGACAACACCGAGATGAAGGTGGAGCTCATCCAGCCCGTCGCCATGGAAGAGGGCCTGAAGTTCGCCATCCGTGAGGGTGGCCGGACGGTCGGCGCCGGCCAGGTCACCAAGATCAACAAGTAAGTCTTGTTGTTCGACCTGGTAGCTCCAGCCTGAGCTGAGCACCTGAGAGGGCCCGTACGACTTTGGTCGTACGGGCCCTTTCGCATGAGCTGCGACAGGGAACGGGCCTGCCGGGCCTGCCGGGCCTGCTCAGGCGGGGTAGCGGGGGAGGCCCTCGGTGGAGATCGTCCACTCCGCGATGGTGACGTCCTCGCCGTAGACGAAGTCCTTGCGGGTGGCGTAGCGGGGGCCGTCGGGGGTGGGGTGGATGTCGGTGAGGACCGCGCCGGCGCCGGTGCGCGGGTCGAAGATCGCGTAGGCAGGGATGCCCATCAGGGGGTAGTCACGCGCCTTGCTCACCCAGTCGTTGTCCGGGTTGGAGCGGGAGACGACCTCGATGGCGGCGAGGAGGGTGCGGGGGTCGAAGGAGCCCTCTTCCCGCATGTCCGCCTCGGCGATCACCATGACGTCAGGCCGTCGCAGGATCCTTTCGGGCTCGCACTCGACATCGGGTTTGCCCGTGTGGGCGACGATCTCTTCCGGCATCGCCTTCTCAAGGCGCTTACGTAGATGGAGAGCAGTGAGCTCGTGCCGGCCGACGGGTGCCCTGAGATCGTGGACGATGCCTTCTTCGGTGACCTCGAACTTGCCGGGCAGGGTGTCGTCCATGGCCTGAACGAAATCGCGCATGGCCCGGTACCTGTGGGAGGCGCCCTGTTGCGTGTTGTCCGAGGCGATGGTCATGGTGCTCGGTTCGGCAACGACGGTGGCCTGGGGGGCGCAGAAGGCGCGGTCGCCAGGTGTCGAACACTGCTCATGGCTTCGTCCAGAACAGTGCTGAGTTCTTTGAGGGCTTCCCGCGCGATGACCGGATCCTCGTGCTCCAGATCGCTCTCCGCCTGGGCGTAGCGGGTGGAGAGGTCCGGGCGGCGAGCGATCTCGATCTCCTTGGCCCAGATCAGGACCCAGCTCTGTACCGGGCTGAGCGACTGCCACTCGACACCTTTGGCGAAGGCCTCGTCCTTCATGGCCTGCATCTCGTCCAGGCGACGTGGGGCAACGACGGCGAGAGCTGCGTGCAGGGCATCAGGAGTCAGCTCGGGACGGGGGATCAGCTCGTGCCCGTGGTCGGCCTGAGAACGGGACAGAACGGGTTCAGGGGGCGGTGGTGACACGGGAAGCGCGGCAGTCACGGCAGAGGAGTCCAGACGTGGGTGAGCGGAAGGGGCGGTCGCAGCCGTGGCAGGTCGGGAGCGGGCCTCGCGCGGGCGGTGGAGGCTCCGGCGCCCGGAAGGGAGGCGGGGGTGGGAGCTGGGCGGCGAGGCGGTGGGCGAGGAGGGCGGCCGGTCGGCGTAGCGGGTCCGCCGGCAGTTCGGCGGTGAGGGCTTGCACCACGGCTGCGGGGCCGACGTCCCGTTCTAGCCAGGTGGCGACTCCGGGGGCGAGGTGTTCCACGTCGGTGGCGGACAGCAGGAGGCGGGAGTCGTGGCGGCGGAGGCGAGCGAGGAGGTCCGTCGCCGTCTGGATGAGGGCGGGAGCGGGGTATGCGGGGCGCGGCACTGCGGGGAGGGCCTTGCGGGGGGCTGCCGCACGCTTGGCGGGGACGTGGTCGGCTGCCGGACGGCGTTCGTGGTGGCCGGGGCGGTTGCAGGAGATCGTGCGGGTGATGATCCGGCCGCCGGGGATGCGGGTGCGTTCGCGGCGGAGGTAGCCGTGGGTCTCCAGTTCGCGCAGGGCGGCGGCGATACGGGTCGCGCCCTCGGGGAAGCGGGCGGTGAGCGTCTTGATGTCGACGCGGACGCCCTTGGGCAGCGACTGGATGTGCACGGCGAGGCCGATCGCCAGCAGCGACAGCTCCTTGTGCTGGGCGAGGTGGTTGCCGATCACCGTGAAGCGGGTGGTGTGGCGGGCGTTTTCGTGGGTGAGTCCACCCGCGTGGGGGTGTTTTTTGCCCGGGATACGGGACTCGGCGCACGGCGGCGCGCTAGGGTTTTCGGTGTCCATCAGGAAGCTCCGAACTTCCTCGGTGGTCAGGCCCTCGCACTGGGATTGCAGTCCCGGCGGGGGCCGTCGCATGTCTGCGGCTGTGTGGTGGTGATGCTGCGCTGAGCGTAGGGCAGGCAACCCGTCCCGAATCCAGCCGAGTTGGGCATATTCACTCGCGGGAGTGAGTTTGCCGCTGCGGGCGGGAGGGGTGGGGCTTGGCGGGGTCATTTCCCCTCGGTGGTCCTTGGAAAGAGAACGCCCCTGACACCGAAGTGCAGGGAATCGGGTTCCGGTGCCGATGACACACGGATCTCCGCCCACACCGTTTTGCACGGCCGCCGTCCCTCGGTCACTCCCCAGCGGCCGGCGAGCGCGTCCACCAGCAGCAGCCCACGGCCCGATTCACCGTCGCCGCCGGCCGGCTGAAGGCACGGCATCCGGTCGCCGCGCGTGTCGGTGACCTCGATGCGGAGGGCGTCGCCGATGACGTAGAGGAGGAGCTGGAAGTCCCGGCCAGGGACGCGGCCATGGGTGACCGCGTTGGCCGCCAGCTCGGCCACGATGTGCGCCGCGGGGTCCAAGGGCAGCCCCCAGGAGCGCAGTTGTTCGGTGGCGAGAAGACGGGCGAGGCGGGCTCCGCGGGGCGTGGAGGACAGGCGCACGTCGAAGTGGCGGATGGGGGAGCCGAGTTGGGGGGTTTTCTGGATCACGTCACTCAGCGTGGCATCGGATGCGTACCGTAAACAGTGACAACGCGGTTGCGTAGGGTCACTGTCCACCTCTTGTCCGGCCGTGTCCGAGCTTGTCGAGGGCGGGCGGTGGCGTGACGGGACGACGGAGAGGTGCGGGATGTCGGTCGACGGGCAGGCGGTACAGGCGGTACGGCTCAAGGACGAGACGGACGAGCCGGGCTGGGAGGTGGACCCGGACGACGAGTGGGGAGTCGCGGTCGTCGCCACGGTGGGGCGGCAGCTGAGGCTGCGGCGCGAGGCGGTGGGGATGCGGGTCGCCGACTTCGCGGTGGCGGTGGGCTACGGCGAGGACATGGTCTACAAGATCGAGAGCGGGAAGCGGATCCCGAGGCCCGAATACCTGGACAGGGCGGACGAGATCCTGACGGCGGGCGGGCTGCTCTCGGCCATGAACGAGGACGTGAAGAGGGTCCAGTACCCGAAGAAGGTGCGCGAGATCGCGGAGCTGGAGGCGAAGGCGGTCGAGATCCAGCTCTACGATCCCCTGAACATCCACGGGCTGCTGCAGACGCCTGAGTACGGGCGGGCGCTGCTGCTGATGCGGCGGCCCGCATACACAGAGGCCGAGGTGGAGCGGTTCATCGCCGCCCGTGTGGGACGCAAGTCCGTCTTCGAGCGGGACCCCATGCCGGAGCTCAGCTTCGTGGTGGAGGAGTGGACCCTGCGACGTCCGCTCGGCGGGAGGGATGCGTTGCGCCGCCAGCTCGAACACCTGCTGGAGACAGGGAAGTTGCGGAATGTCGAGCTTCAGGTGATGCCCATGGATCGCGAGGAGCACGCTGGTCTGGCCGGTGGCATCGAGGTGCTGAAGTTCGGAGACGGCTCGGCTTTGGGGCGCTCGCCGGCAGTGGCCAACGGCCGGGCGGTATCCGACCTGAAGCAGCTCCGTATCCTTGAACTGCGGTATGGCATCATCCGAGCTCAGGCACTCACTCCGCGTGAGTCGTTGGCCTTCATCGAGCAACTGCTGGGGGAAACATGATCCGGGACCTGGTGTGGTTCAAGAGCAGCTACAGCAGCAGCTCCGAAGGCGACTCCTGCGTCGAAGTCGCCGCCGCCCCCGCCGCCGTCCACGTCCGTGACTCCAAGGTCACCGACGGCCCCACCTTCCACGTCGCCTCGGCCGCCTGGACGGAGTTCGTGGTGTATGCCTCAGCCCGAGGCCAGCAGTGCGCCGAGTAGCAGCAGGAGTGTCACTGGCAGGAGCGTGATGGCCAGGGCCGCTCCGGCCGTCAGGATGCGGAGCGTTCTGTAGGAGCGGCGGTGGGGGAGGGCCCAGGTCGTGGCGAACAGCGCGAGGGCCCAGTAGATCACCGCTCCGTACTGGCCCATGCCGTCGTGAGCCCGGATCACGCTGTACTCCAGCGCGAGGACCGGCAGGCCGAGCGCAGAGGCCACCAGGGGGACCCTCCACCAGGTCGGGTGATCGGCTCGGCGCTGAGGCGTGGCCTTCGACGTCGTCATGAGAACTACTTCAGCAGCGCCGCACGGCTAAGGCGTCGGGCGTCGTACTCATGTCGCTGACGTCGGCTACTCACATTGCCTGGGCGAGGCGCGTTGGACGGTTCGCTGAGGCTGCTGCTTAGCTGACAACGGCAGTGACGGTTGAACACGAGTGAGCGAGGTCGCCGGTGGAAACTCCCCGCCTGGAAGAGGTGCGGCTGACCTCTTTCAAGAGCTTCACCGGGCAGTGTCTGCCGCTCAACGACCTGACGGTGCTCATCGGCCGCAACGGCAGCGGCAAGTCGAACGCTTTGGACGGACTGATGGCGCTGTCCCGGCTGGCGGCGCTGGGGGAGTCGTTGCGGGACGCTCTGGACGGTCCGCGCAGCGGTGGCGAGGAGCCGGTCCGAGGCGGTGCGGAGGGGTGCGCGCCGCTGGGGGAGATGTCGTTCCGGCTCGGCTGCCGGGTCCGGTCCGGGCAGGCCGTCTACGACCTCGACGTGGAGATCGCGACCTTCCCCGAGGTGCGTGTGCTGCACGAGGAACTGACGGCGGTCGAGGGCGTGCGCTACGCGGGCCGGCGACTCGGGGCCGGCCGCCCCCTGCTGGTCAGCGATCCGGCGGACGTCCGGCGAGGCGACCTCAACGTGCGGTGCTTCAACGGGCGGCGTGGCATGGACCCGGGCGTGCCGTTCTCCTCGGACCGCCTTCTGACGGGCCAGGTGCCGCTGCGAGTCCCCGCCACCACCGAGGCGAACAAACTCGTCCACCAGGCCGCTCAGGACGTGCTCGGGGTCCTGCGGGAGGTCTTCCTGCTGGATCCGGTCCCGCACCTGATGAGGCAGTACGTGAACGCCCGCGACGGGGAGCTCAGGCGCAGCGGCGACAATCTGAGCGCCGCGGTCGTGGAGCTGATGAGGAAGGACCGGGCTGCCTTCACCCGCCTCACGCAGCTGGTGGCGGGCATGCCGGAGTACCCGGTGCGGGCGATCGGCAAGGTGGAGACACGGCTCGGAGACGTGCAGCTTCTCCTGAAGGAGGCGGGTTATCACGGAGCGGAGCACGACGTTCCGGCGAGGCTTCTCAGCGACGGCATGCTCCGTTTCCTCGCCTTCGGCACAGCGCTGCTCAGCGCTCCGGCCGCGGACGACGAGGCGAGCGCCGGTGCTCAGCGCCACCTGGTTATCGAGGAGATCGAGAACGGTCTCTACCCGACGCAGGCCGCCCGGGTGCTGCAGCTGATGAAGGAGGAGTCGCAGCACCGTCGTATCGACGTCCTCTTCACCACGCACAGCCCGGCCCTGCTGAACTCGCTCACCGCCGAGGACCACTCCGGGGTGGTGGTGTGCACCAGGGATCCGGAGTCGGGGGAGAGCCGACTGACACGGCTCACCGAACTGCCGGGTTACGTCGATCTCCTCGCCGCGGGAGATCTGGGGGATGCGGTGAGCAGAGGGCGACTGCCCGACGCGTTGCGCCCCCGGGACACGGGCGCGGGCACCGTCGAGGACTTCTTGAGGAGTCTGTGAGCGCGTGAGCAAGCGATCCGGTTCGGGGTTCCAGCTGCCCGTCGTCGACTTTCTGGACACGTCCGTCTTCGTCGAAATCCTTGACGTCCCCTACATGAACGACCACAGGTCGGACGTCCTTACCGAGATGGACGTCCGGCTGCGCGGCGGAGTCAGTTTCGTCCTGCCGACCGCCACGGTGATCGAGACCGGCAATCACGTCTTCCAGATCAAGGAGGGCCGGGCTCGCCGACGCTGCGCGGACGTGTTCATGAAAACCCTGCGCCGCACCGCCCGGGGCGAGGCCCCATGGCGTCTGCACGAACGCACCTGGGACGGCGCGTTCCTCGCTTCCCTGTGCGACGGCGGAAGCACCGGCATGGATCTGGGCGAGCACGCGGCGACAGGCCTGCTCGGCACTGGGGATCTCAGCATCGTCGCCGAGCGCGACCTGTACGCGTCCCGTGTCCAGGCGCGGGTGCGCATCTGGACCCTGGAGCAGACCATGGGCGCCTGGGCCGATCCGGTCTGACCGGATCCGCGTTTGACCTGCGTCACGTGCCGGGTATTGTCTCCGGCTCGATTGGCCAGGCCCCTGCCCCATATGGCAGACTGTCGGAGTTGCTCGGTCGAGTGTTGATGCTGCGCGCCTCCCGCCGGGGGGACCGGAAGCGAGTCCCACAGTACTCGTCGCCCTAACTGCCTGATGGCAGCGCTGGGGCGGACGTACGGGAATCTTTCGGGAAGTGTCAGTGCAGCGCCGACCAGGCACCCGGTGGGCCTTTCGTCCCCGGCTTGCGGTTCCGGAAGGGCCGTGCTTTCCCAGCAGGGATGTTCGAACAAGGGGCATCCGTGTGTGGCGAGAGTGCGACACACCCGACCGCGTGGGTCGGAGGATCGAGTAACGGAACACCCGGTTCCAGAGCGTTAGAAGAGACAGGACTACTGAGTAGCCATGGCGGGACAGAAGATCCGCATCCGGCTCAAGGCCTACGACCACGAGGTCATCGACAGCTCGGCGAAGAAGATCGTCGAGACGGTGACGCGTACTGGTGCGTCGGTCGCGGGCCCGGTGCCGCTGCCCACTGAGAAGAACGTGTACTGCGTCATCAAGTCGCCGCACAAGTACAAGGACTCGCGCGAGCACTTCGAGATGCGCACGCACAAGCGCCTGATCGACATTCTCGACCCGACCCCCAAGACCGTTGACTCTCTGATGCGACTCGACCTCCCGGCCGGTGTCGACATCGAGATCAAGCTCTGAGGGCTGGTGATCTGAGAATGGCTAAGCAGATCAAGGGCATCCTGGGCGAGAAGCTCGGCATGACGCAGGTGTGGGACGAGAACAACCGTGTTGTTCCGGTCACCGTCGTCAAGGCCGGCCCGAACGTCGTGACCCAGGTCCGCACGAACGACAGCGACGGCTACGAGTCGGTCCAGATCGCCTTCGGCGAGATCGACCCGCGCAAGGTGAACAAGCCCCTCAAGGGCCACTTCGCCAAGGCCGACGTCACGCCCCGTCGCCACCTCGTCGAGATCCGGACGGCCGATGCCGCCGAGTACACGCTCGGTCAGGAAATCACCGCCGAGGTCTTCGAGGCCGGCGTGAAGGTCGACGTGACCGGCAAGAGCAAGGGCAAGGGCTTTGCCGGTGTCATGAAGCGTCACAACTTCAAGGGCCTCGGCGCCGGACACGGCACCCAGCGCAAGCACCGCTCGCCCGGTTCCATCGGTGGCTGCGCCACCCCGGGCCGCGTGTTCAAGGGCCTCCGCATGGCGGGTCGCATGGGCAACGAGCGCGTCACCACCCAGAACCTGACCGTCCACGCCGTTGACGCGGAGAAGGGTCTGCTGCTCATCAAGGGCGCCGTCCCCGGTCCGAACGGCGGCCTCGTCCTGGTCCGCACCGCGGCCAAGGGGGCCTGAGGTAACCGATGAGCACTGTTGACATCCTTTCGCCTGCCGGCGAGAAGACCGGTAGCGTCGAGCTCCCCGCGGAGATCTTCGGCGTGGAGAAGGTCAGCATCCCGCTGATCCACCAGGTCGTCGTCGCGCAGAACGCTGCTGCCCGTCAGGGCACGCACAAGACCAAGACCCGCGGCGAGGTTCGTGGTGGCGGTAAGAAGCCTTACCGTCAGAAGGGCACCGGCCGTGCGCGCCAGGGCTCTACCCGCGCGCCCCAGTTCGCCGGTGGTGGCGTCGTGCACGGTCCCGTGCCGCGCGACTACTCGCAGCGGACCCCGAAGAAGATGAAGGCTGCCGCCCTGCGTCACGCCCTCACCGACCGGGCCCGCCACAACCGCATTCACGTCGTCACCGGCGTGATCGAGGGCGAGACCCCCTCCACCAAGGCCGCTCGCACGCTGTTCGGCAAGATCTCGGAGCGCAAGAACCTGCTCCTGGTCGTCGACCGCGCCGACGAGGCCGCGTGGCTGTCCGCCCGCAACCTGCCCCAGGTGCACATCCTGGAGCCGGGCCAGCTGAACACGTACGACGTGATCGTCTCGGACGACGTGGTCTTCACCCAGGCCGCTCTCGAGTCCTTCGTCGCCGGCCCGAAGGCCAACGACACCGAAGGGAGTGACGCCTGATGGCTACGCGTCACCCGAGCATTGCCGCCAAGGCTGCCAAGGCCGCCAAGGCCGCGCGCGTCGCCAAGGCGAAGCGCCACGCCACCGAGGGCAAGAACACCGTCGTCACCGCGCCCAGCAAGGCGTACACGGACCCCCGTGACGTGCTGCTGAAGCCGGTCGTGTCGGAGAAGAGCTACGCGCTCCTCGACGAGAACAAGTACACGTTCATCGTCGACCCGAACGCCAACAAGACCCAGATCAAGCAGGCCGTCCAGGCGGTCTTCTCGGTCAAGGTCACCGGGGTCAACACGATCAACCGCATCGGCAAGCGCAAGCGCACGAAGACCGGTTTCGGTCAGCGTGCCGCCACCAAGCGAGCGATCGTGACCCTTGCTGAGGGCGACCGTATCGACATCTTCGGCGGTCCGACCGCCTAAGGGCGGTCCGGATCGTCCGATATCGGACGAGGACTGAAAAATGGGAATCCGCAAGTACAAGCCGACTACGCCGGGCCGTCGTGGCTCCAGCGTCGCCGACTTCGTCGAGGTCACGCGGTCCACGCCGGAGAAGTCGCTGGTCCGCCCGCTGCACAGCAAGGGCGGCCGTAACAACGCCGGTCGTGTGACCGTTCGCCACCAGGGTGGCGGACACAAGCGCGCCTACCGTGTCATCGACTTCCGTCGTCACGACAAGGACGGCGTGCCGGCGAAGGTCGCGCACATCGAGTACGACCCCAACCGCACCGCGCGCATCGCGCTGCTGCACTACGCCGACGGCGAGAAGCGCTACATCCTCGCCCCGCGCAACCTGCAGCAGGGCGACCGCGTCGAGAACGGTCCCGGGGCCGACATCAAGCCGGGCAACAACCTGGCGCTCCGCAACATCCCGGTCGGTACCACGATCCACGCGATCGAGCTCCGTCCCGGTGGCGGTGCCAAGTTCGCCCGCTCCGCCGGCGCCTCCGTGCAGCTGCTCGCGAAGGAGGGCACGATGGCCCACCTTCGTATGCCGTCCGGTGAGATCCGCCTGGTCGACCAGCGCTGCCGCGCCACGGTCGGCGAGGTCGGCAACGCCGAGCAGAGCAACATCAACTGGGGCAAGGC
Source organism: Streptomyces sp. NPDC050121 (assembly GCF_044460385.1). Lineage (NCBI taxonomy): Bacteria > Bacillati > Actinomycetota > Actinomycetes > Kitasatosporales > Streptomycetaceae > Streptomyces > Streptomyces sp. NPDC050121. Next base: position 132,985 of record NZ_JBITJV010000022.1, read on the forward strand.
CGGCCGCAAGCGCTGGCTGGGCGTCCGCCCGACCGTTCGCGGTGTGGCGATGAACCCGGTTGACCACCCCCACGGTGGTGGTGAGGGCAAGACCTCCGGTGGTCGCCACCCGGTCAGCCCCTGGGGTCAGAAGGAGGGTCGTACTCGTTCGCCGAAGAAGGCTTCGAACAAGTACATCGTCCGCCGCCGCAAGACGAACAAGAAGCGCTAGGAGCGGGTTTAGATGCCGCGCAGTCTCAAGAAGGGGCCCTTCGTCGACGGACACCTCGTAAAGAAGGTGGACGCCCAGAACGAAGCAGGTTCCAAGAACGTCATCAAGACCTGGTCCCGTCGCTCGATGATCATTCCCAGCATGCTGGGCCACACGATCGCGGTGCACAACGGCAAGACCCACATTCCGGTGTTTGTCACCGAGTCGATGGTCGGCCACAAGCTCGGCGAGTTCTCGCCGACGCGCACCTTCCGGGGTCACGTCAAGGACGACCGGAAGTCGAAGCGCCGCTAGTAGCGGGGTGGAATGACCATGACAGACACTGGAAGGACAACCATGGAAGCCAGGGCCCAGGCGCGGTACATCCGCGTCACGCCCATGAAGGCCCGCCGGGTGGTGGACCTTATCCGTGGCATGGACGCCACGGAGGCTCAGGCGGTCCTGCGTTTCGCCCCGCAGGCCGCGAGCGTGCCGGTCGGCAAGGTGCTGGACAGCGCCATCGCCAACGCCGCGCACAACTACGACCACACTGACGCCGACAGCCTCTTCATCTCCGAGGCCTACGTCGACGAGGGCCCGACCCTGAAGCGGTTCCGTCCGCGCGCCCAGGGCCGCGCCTACCGGATCCGCAAGCGGACCAGCCACATCACCGTGGTCGTCAGCAGCAAGGAAGGGACCCGGTAATGGGCCAGAAGGTTAACCCGCATGGGTTCCGGCTCGGCATCACCACGGACTTCAAGTCCCGTTGGTACGCCGACAAGTCGTACAAGGAATACGTCAAGGAAGACGTCGCCATCCGTCGGATGATGACGTCCGGCATGGAGCGCGCCGGCATCTCGAAGGTGGAGATCGAGCGCACCCGTGACCGTGTCCGCGTCGACATCCACACCGCGCGTCCGGGCATCGTCATCGGCCGCCGCGGCGCCGAGGCCGACCGTATCCGCGGCGACCTGGAGAAGCTGACCAAGAAGCAGGTCCAGCTGAACATCCTCGAGGTCAAGAACCCCGAGGTCGACGCTCAGCTGGTGGCCCAGGCCGTCGCCGAGCAGCTCTCCTCCCGCGTCTCCTTCCGTCGCGCCATGCGTAAGAGCATGCAGTCGGCGATGAAGGCGGGCGCCAAGGGCATCAAGATCCAGTGCGGTGGCCGCCTCGGCGGCGCCGAGATGTCCCGCTCGGAGTTCTACCGCGAGGGCCGTGTGCCCCTGCACACGCTCCGCGCGAACGTGGACTACGGCTTCTTCGAGGCCAAGACGACCTTCGGCCGCATCGGTGTGAAGGTCTGGATCTACAAGGGCGACGTCAAGAACATCGCCGAGGTCCGCGCCGAGAACGCCGCTGCCCGCGCCGGCAACCGCCCGGCCCGTGGTGGCGCTGACCGCCCGGCCCGTGGTGGCCGCGGTGGCGAGCGTGGCGGTCGCGGTCGCAAGCCGCAGCAGGCTCCCGCCGCCGAGGCCCCCAAGGCCGAGGCTCCGGCGGCTGCCGCTCCGGCTGAGAGCACCGGAACGGAGGCCTGACCGACATGCTGATCCCCCGTAGGGTCAAGCACCGCAAGCAGCACCACCCGAAGCGCCGTGGTCAGGCCAAGGGCGGTACGACGGTCTCGTTCGGCGAGTACGGCATTCAGGCCCTCACGCCGGCGTACGTGACCAACCGCCAGATCGAGGCGGCCCGTATCGCGATGACCCGCCACATCAAGCGTGGCGGCAAGGTCTGGATCAACATCTACCCGGACCGCCCGCTCACGAAGAAGCCTGCCGAGACCCGCATGGGTTCCGGTAAGGGTTCTCCCGAGTGGTGGATCGCGAACGTGCACCCGGGCCGGGTCATGTTCGAGCTGTCCTACCCCAACGAGAAGATCGCCCGTGAGGCCCTGACTCGCGCAGCCCACAAGCTGCCGATGAAGTGCCGGATCGTCAAGCGCGAGGCAGGTGAAGCGTGATGTCGGCCGGTACCAAGGCGTCCGAGCTGCGCGAACTGGGTGACGAGGAGCTTCTGGCGAAGCTTCGCGAAGCCAAGGAAGAGCTGTTCAACCTCCGCTTCCAGGCGGCGACGGGTCAGCTCGAGAACCACGGTCGGCTGAAGGCCGTCCGTAAGGACATCGCGCGGATCTACACCCTGATGCGTGAGCGCGAGCTGGGCATCGAGACGGTGGAGAGCGCCTGATGAGTGAGAACAACGTGACTGAGCAGACTGCAGAGGCCCGCGGCTTCCGCAAGACCCGTGAGGGTCTCGTCGTCAGCGACAAGATGGACAAGACCGTCGTCGTCGCTGTCGAGGACCGCGTCAAGCACGCGCTGTACGGCAAGGTCATCCGCCGTACGAACAAGCTCAAGGCGCACGACGAGCAGAACGCTGCGGGCGTCGGCGACCGTGTCCTCCTCGCGGAGACCCGGCCGCTGTCCGCGACGAAGCGCTGGCGCATCGTCGAGATCCTCGAGAAGGCCAAGTAATTCCTGCGGGGCAAACCCGGCAGGACAGTTCCGCCAGGCTCCAACGGGGCTGATTGATCAGCCCCGTTGGGGAACCGGCAGACAAACAGGAGATAGACGTGATCCAGCAGGAGTCGCGACTGCGTGTCGCCGACAACACTGGTGCGAAGGAAATCCTTTGCATCCGTGTGCTCGGTGGCTCCGGTCGCCGCTACGCGGGCATCGGTGACGTCATCGTCGCCACCGTCAAGGACGCGATCCCCGGTGGCAACGTGAAGAAGGGTGACGTCGTCAAGGCGGTCATCGTTCGCACCGTCAAGGAGCGCCGCCGTCCGGACGGCTCGTACATCCGCTTCGACGAGAACGCCGCCGTCATTCTGAAGAACGACGGCGACCCTCGCGGCACCCGCATCTTCGGCCCGGTCGGGCGTGAGCTGCGCGAGAAGAAGTTCATGAAGATCATCTCGCTGGCTCCGGAGGTGCTGTAAGCATGAAGATCAAGAAGGGCGACCTGGTCCAGGTCATCACCGGTAAGGACAAGGGCAAGCAGGGCAAGGTCATCGCGGCCTTCCCCCGTGAGGACCGCGTCCTGGTCGAGGGTGTCAACCGGGTCAAGAAGCACACGAAGGCCGGTCCGACCGCCAAGGGCTCGCAGGCCGGCGGCATCGTGACCACCGAGGCCCCGATCCACGTGTCCAACGTTCAGCTGGTCGTGGAGAAGGACGGCAACAAGGTCGTCACGCGCGTCGGTTACCGCTTCGACGACGAGGGCAACAAGATCCGCGTTGCCAAGCGGACGGGTGAGGACATCTGATGGCTACCACCACGACTCCGCGTCTGAAGACGAAGTACCGCGAGGAGATCGCGGGCAAGCTGCGTGAGGAGTTCTCCTACGAGAACGTCATGCAGATCCCCGGCCTCGTCAAGATCGTGGTCAACATGGGTGTGGGCGACGCCGCCCGCGACTCCAAGCTGATCGAGGGCGCCATCCGCGACCTCACCACGATCACCGGTCAGAAGCCGGCCGTCACCAAGGCCCGCAAGTCCATCGCGCAGTTCAAGCTGCGTGAGGGTCAGCCGATCGGTGCCCACGTCACGCTTCGTGGCGACCGCATGTGGGAGTTCCTGGACCGCACCCTGTCGCTCGCGCTCCCGCGCATCCGCGACTTCCGCGGCCTGTCCCCCAAGCAGTTCGACGGCCGTGGCAACTACACCTTCGGTCTCACGGAGCAGGTCATGTTCCACGAGATCGACCAGGACAAGATCGACCGCGTCCGGGGTATGGACATCACCGTGGTCACCACGGCGACCAACGACGCTGAGGGCCGCGCGCTCCTTCGTCACCTCGGCTTCCCCTTCAAGGAGGCGTGAGCGAGATGGCGAAGAAGGCTCTGATCGCGAAGGCTGCTCGTAAGCCCAAGTTCGCTGTGCGGGCTTACAACCGCTGCCAGCGCTGCGGTCGTCCGCACTCCGTGTACCGCAAGTTCGGCCTCTGCCGTGTGTGCCTTCGTGAGATGGCTCACCGCGGCGAGCTGCCGGGCGTGACCAAGAGCTCCTGGTAAACCCCCTAAACAGGGTTCCAGAGGCTCTCGGTAAGTAAAGGGCAGTGTCAGGTGCCCGTCCCTCCATGGCGTAGGCTGGGAGGGTTGGGCGCCTGACGCCCGTACGACTTACTACGCCGTAGGTCCACCGCGCCGCACCCGTCCCGTCTCGGATCGGGGAGAGGGATGGCGCACCAGGAAACCCCGGCGAGAGAGGCCACAGGCCAATTCATGACCATGACTGATCCGATCGCAGACATGCTTACGCGTCTGCGGAACGCGAACTCGGCGTACCACGACTCCGTGACGATGCCGGCATCGAAGATCAAGTCTCACATCGCGGAGATCCTCCAGCAGGAGGGCTTCATCACGGGTTGGAAGACCGAGGACGCCGAGGTCGGCAAGAACCTCGTTCTCGAGCTGAAGTTCGGCCCGAACCGTGAGCGCTCCATCGCGGGCATCAAGCGGATCTCCAAGCCCGGTCTCCGGGTTTACGCGAAGTCCACCTCCCTGCCCAAGGTGCTCGGTGGCCTCGGCGTGGCGATCATCTCCACGTCGCACGGTCTCCTCACCGACAAGCAGGCCGGCAAGAAGGGCGTAGGCGGAGAAGTTCTCGCCTACGTCTGGTAACGGAAGGGAACGGAGGAAACAGCTATGTCGCGCATTGGCAAGCTCCCCATCACGGTTCCCGCCGGCGTGGACGTCACCATCGACGGCCAGACGGTTTCGGTCAAGGGCCCCAAGGGCTCGCTGACCCACACCGTCGTTTCGCCGATCGAGATCGCCAAGGGTGAGGACGGCGTTCTGAACGTCACCCGCCCCAACGACGAGCGTCAGAGCAAGGCCCTGCACGGCCTGTCCCGCACGCTGGTGGCGAACATGATCACCGGCGTGACCGAGGGTTACGTGAAGAAGCTCGAGATCAGCGGTGTCGGTTACCGCGTGACCGCGAAGGGCTCGAACCTCGAGTTCGCGCTCGGCTACAGCCACCCCATCACCGTCGAGGCGCCCGAGGGCATCAGCTTCAAGGTCGAGAACCCGACGCGGTTCTCGGTCGAGGGCATCGACAAGCAGAAGGTCGGCGAGGTTGCGGCCAACATCCGCAAGCTGCGCAAGCCCGACCCGTACAAGGCCAAGGGTGTCAAGTACGAGGGCGAAGTCATCCGCCGCAAGGTCGGAAAGGCGGGTAAGTAACCCATGGCATACGGGCAGAAGATCCTGAAGGGCGACGCCTACAAGCGCGCCGCGATCAAGCGCCGTCACATCCGGATCCGCAAGCGGATCTCCGGTACGGCGGAGCGTCCCCGTCTGGTCGTTACCCGCTCCAACCGCCACATCGTGGCGCAGGTGATCGACGACCTCAAGGGCCACACCGTGGCCTCGGCGTCCACGCTGGACACCTCGATCCGCGGTGCCGAGGGCGACAAGTCCGCCCAGGCCAAGCAGGTCGGCGCCCTGGTCGCCGAGCGCGCCAAGGCCGCGGGTGTCGAGGCAGTCGTGTTCGACCGTGGTGGTAACCAGTACGCCGGGCGCATCGCCGCCCTGGCGGACGCCGCCCGCGAAGCCGGGCTCAAGTTCTGAGCCGCTTCCGTAGCTAGCGGAAAGAGAGAGGTAATCCAATGGCTGGACCCCAGCGCCGTGGAAGCGGTGCCGGTGGCGGCGAGCGGCGGGACCGGAAGGGCCGTGACGGCGGCGCTGCTGCCGCCGAGAAGACCGCGTACGTTGAGCGCGTCGTCGCGATCAACCGTGTCGCCAAGGTTGTGAAGGGTGGTCGTCGCTTCAGCTTCACCGCGCTGGTCGTGGTGGGCGACGGTGACGGCACCGTGGGTGTCGGTTACGGCAAGGCCAAGGAGGTGCCGGCCGCCATCGCCAAGGGTGTTGAGGAGGCCAAGAAGCACTTCTTCAAGGTCCCCCGTATCCAGGGCACCATCCCGCACCCGATCACGGGTGAGAAGGCGGCGGGCGTCGTCCTGCTCAAGCCGGCGTCCCCCGGTACCGGCGTTATCGCCGGTGGCCCGGTGCGTGCCGTGCTCGAGTGCGCCGGCGTGCACGACATCCTGTCGAAGTCACTCGGCTCGTCGAACGCGATCAACATCGTGCACGCGACCGTGGAGGCCCTGAAGGGCCTGCAGCGTCCCGAGGAAATCGCGGCCCGCCGCGGTCTGCCCCTCGAGGACGTCGCTCCCGCGGCTCTGCTTCGTGCGCGTGCCGGGGCTGGTGCTGCGTAATGGCTCAGCTCAGGATCACGCAGACGAAGTCGTACATCGGCAGCAAGCAGAACCACCGTGACACCCTGCGTTCGCTCGGGCTCAAGCGCCTGAACGACGTGGTCGTCAAGGAGGACCGCCCCGAGTTCCGCGGCATGGTGCACACCGTCCGCCACCTCGTGACGGTCGAGGAGGTCGACTGATCATGGCGGAGAACAACCCGCTCAAGATCCACAACCTCCGTCCCGCCCCGGGCGCCAAGACCGCCAAGACCCGTGTGGGTCGTGGTGAGGCGTCGAAGGGTAAGACGGCCGGTCGTGGTACCAAGGGCACGAAGGCCCGCTACCAGGTTCCGGAGCGCTTCGAGGGTGGGCAGATGCCCCTCCACATGCGTCTTCCGAAGCTGAAGGGCTTCAAGAACCCGTTCAAGACCGAGTTCCAGGTCGTGAACCTCGACAAGCTGGCCGCGCTGTACCCGGAGGGTGGCGAGGTCACCGTCGAGGGTCTCGTCGCCAAGGGTGCCGTTCGCAAGAACAGCCTCGTCAAGGTCCTCGGCCAGGGCGAGATCTCCGTCGCGCTGCAGGTTTCGGTTGACGCCGTCTCCGGCTCCGCCAAGGAGAAGATCACCGCCGCCGGCGGTACCGTCACCGAGCTCATCTGACCCAGTCAGGCGTCTCGATGACTTGAGCGATCCCGACCGGGGATACCCCACAAATGGGGTATCCCCGGTTGGTCGTTCCTAGGGTGGCGGTCTCGCCGGTAAGGTGACCAGCACTGCCCACTTTCACAAGGTGCTTCCCATGGGGCACCTTGAGCGGCAGTCGACCGTTACACATGTCGCTGTCGTTGTTCTTATTGGACCCTCAAGACCGTCACCCTTGACGCAGATGCGCGGGGGTCGCAGGAGGCACCGTGCTCACCGCGTTCGCCCGGGCGTTCAAGACGCCCGACCTGCGCAAGAAGCTCCTCTTCACGCTCGGGATCATCGTGATCTACCGGGTCGGCACGCACATTCCGATCCCCGGTGTCGACTACACGTCCGTTCAGCGGTGTGTGGACGAGGCGTCCGGCAACCAGGGCCTCTTCGGTCTGGTGAACATGTTCAGCGGCGGCGCGCTGCTGCAGATCACCATCTTCGCGCTGGGCATCATGCCGTACATCACGGCGAGCATCATCCTTCAGCTGCTGACCGTGGTCATCCCGCGCCTGGAAGCCCTGAAGAAGGAGGGCCAGGCCGGTACTGCGAAGATCACGCAGTACACCCGCTACCTCACCGTGGCGCTCGCCATCCTGCAGGGCACCGGCCTGGTGGCCACCGCCCGCAGCGGCGCCCTCTTCTCCGGCTGCACGGTCGCGTCGAGCATCGTCCCGGACCGCGCGATCTTCACCACCATCGTCATGGTCATCTGCATGACCGCCGGTACGGCCATGGTCATGTGGCTCGGTGAGCTCATCACCGACCGCGGCATCGGCAACGGCATGTCGATCCTGATGTTCATCTCGATCGCCGCGACGTTCCCGTCCGCGCTGTGGGCCATCAAGAAGCAGGGCACCCTGGCCGACGGCTGGATCGAGTTCGGCACCGTCATCCTGGTCGGCCTGGTCATGGTCGGTCTGGTGGTCTTCGTCGAGCAGGCCCAGCGCCGGATCCCCGTGCAGTACGCCAAGCGCATGATCGGCCGCCGCTCCTACGGCGGCACCTCGACGTACATCCCGCTCAAGGTGAACCAGGCCGGTGTGATCCCGGTCATCTTCGCCTCGTCGCTGCTCTACATCCCGGCCCTCGTCGCCCAGTTCTCCAGCGGTCAGTCCGGCTGGAAGACCTGGATCGAGACGAATCTGACCAAGGGCGACCACCCGATCTACATCAGCATGTACTTCTTGCTGATCGTTTTCTTCGCGTTCTTCTACGTGGCGATCTCCTTCAACCCCGAGGAAGTCGCCGACAACATGAAGAAGTATGGTGGCTTCATCCCGGGCATCCGGGCTGGCCGACCGACGGCTGAGTACCTGTCGTACGTGCTCAACCGGATCACCTGGCCGGGTTCGCTGTATCTGGGTCTGATCGCTCTTGTACCGACGATGGCGTTGGTTGGCTTCGGGGCAAGCCAGAACTTCCCGTTCGGTGGTACCAGCATCCTGATCATCGTGGGTGTCGGTCTCGAAACGGTGAAGCAGATCGAGAGCCAGCTCCAGCAGCGCAATTACGAAGGGTTCCTCCGCTGATGCGTATCGTCCTCGTCGGGCCGCCTGGCGCCGGAAAGGGAACGCAGGCCACTCGTCTGGCAGAGAAGCTGCGCGTTCCCCACATCTCCACGGGCGACCTGTTCCGCGCCAACATCAGCCGGCAGACGGAACTCGGGAAACTCGCGAAGTCCTACATGGACGCCGGCAACCTCGTCCCCGACGAGGTCACCATCGCCATGGCCAAGGACCGCATGGAGCAGCCGGACGCCGAGCGCGGCTTCCTGCTGGACGGTTTCCCGCGCAACGTCTCGCAGGCGGAGGCGCTGGACGAGCTCCTCACCACCGAGGGCATCAAGCTGGACGCGGTACTGGACCTGGAGGCCCCGGAGGAGGAGGTCGTCAAGCGGATCGCCGGCCGGCGCATCTGCCGCAACGACTCCTCGCACGTCTTCCACGTGTCGTACAAGAAGCCCGCGACGGACGGCGTCTGTGACGTCTGCGGTGGCGAGCTGTACCAGCGGGACGACGACTCCGAGGACACCGTCCGCACCCGGCTCGAGGTCTACCACACGCAGACCGAGCCGATCATCGACTACTACAAGGCGCAGGGCCTGGTCGTGACCATCGAGGCCATGGGCCCGGTGGACGAGGTCACCGGCCGTGCGCTGGCGGCGCTGAAGCGCGAGGGCGACGACCAGTAGTCGTCGGCCCTGATACGGCCGTGGAGTCCTCAAGGACGCCACGGCCGTAGTGTTGTGTACGTACATGACCGACCCACCTGAGTGACGGAGAGCGCAGGCCCCCCATGGTGCAGATCAAGAGCCCCGAGCAGATCGCCAAGATGCGAGCGGCGGGGCTGGTCGTCGCCGCCATCCACGCGGCGACGCGGGAAGCGGCGGTGCCCGGGGCGACGACGAAGGACCTGGACGAGGTGGCCCGCAAGGTCCTGGCGGAGAACGGCGCGAAGTCGAACTTCCTCGGGTACGGCGGTTTCCCGGCCACGATCTGCACGTCCGTGAACGACGTCGTCGTCCACGGCATCCCCTCCGACGAGGTCGTCCTCAAGGACGGCGACATCATCTCCATCGACTGCGGCGCGATCGTGGACGGCTGGCACGGCGACGCGGCCTACACGGCGTTCGTCGGCTCCGGGCACGCCCCGGAGCTCATCGAGCTGTCCCGGGTGACGGAGGAGTCGATGTGGGCCGGGATCGCGGCCATGAAGCAGGGCAGCCGGCTGGTGGACGTGTCGCGGGCCATCGAGACGTACATCCGTCGCCAGCCCAAGCCCGGCGGCGGCCGGTACGGGATCATCGAGGACTACGGCGGCCACGGCATCGGCACCGAGATGCACATGGACCCGCACCTGCTGAACTACGTCGACCGGCGGCGGGGCAAGGGGCCGAAGCTGGTGCCCGGGTTCTGCCTGGCGATCGAGCCGATGGTGTCGCTCGGGACCCCGCGGACCGAGGTGCTTCAGGACGACTGGACCGTCATCACGACGGACGGGACCTGGTCCTCGCACTGGGAGCACTCGGTGGCGTTGACGGAGGCGGGGCCGCTCGTGCTGACGTCTCCCGACGGGGGGAAGGCGAAGCTCGCCGAGCACGGGATTGTGGCCGCGCCGGATCCGCTGGCCTGAGGCTGCCCTCCGGGGCTACCCGTCCCGTCCCTGGGGGCTGCCGCCCCCAGACCCCCGCTTCGGCCCCCAGACGGGCTGAGGGGTGCCGGGAGTATCGCTTAAGGATCTCCGGTGTGGGGCAGACTTCTCGATTCGTGTTTCTGCAAGGGCTGACGTAGACTGACTCGTCGGCTCTCGTGCACCCGCATGTCCGCATGCGCCCTTGAGGGAAAAGCAGGGGAGTCGATCAAGGTAGTCGATTCGAAGGGCGAAGCGTGGCCAAGAAGCAAGGTGCCATCGAGATCGAGGGCACTGTCGTCGAGTCTCTTCCGAACGCCATGTTCAAGGTCGAGCTCCAGAACGGCCACCAGGTCCTGGCACACATCAGCGGCAAGATGCGTATGCACTACATCCGTATCCTCCCTGACGACCGGGTCGTGGTGGAGCTGTCTCCGTACGACCTGACGCGTGGCCGGATCGTCTACCGGTACAAGTAGATCTTGCCCATGCCCTCGGGCGCCGTTCTGGCGTTCGGGGCTGCCGGCAACTGACCCGGAGAACCTCACCCAATGAAGGTCAAGCCGAGCGTCAAGAAGATCTGCGACAAGTGCAGGGTGATCCGCCGTCACGGTCGGGTCATGGTCATTTGCGAGAACCCGCGCCACAAGCAGCGCCAGGGCTGATCGCTTAAAGATCACACCCTCTGCATCGATATCGCAGAGACTTCGCGCGACGCGAGCTGAATTGTTCATACGCAGAGCCCGGACGGGACCTCCCGTCTGACACCCCCGGTTCGGAGGCCGGGGACCCAGTCCGTACCAAATCTTCTGAGCGAAGAGGCCGGCGGCTGGGATTCGGTTCTGTGGAAGACCTCCGAGGATCAACTGGAGCCATTGAATGGCACGCGTTTCCGGTGTCGACATCCCGCGCGAAAAGCGTGTGGAGGTCGCCCTCACCTACGTGTTCGGCATCGGCCGGACCCTTTCCCAGGAGACGCTGGCAGCGACCGGCGTCGACCCGAACACCCGCGTTCGCGACCTCTCCGAGGAGCAGCTCGTCGCGATCCGCGAGTACGTGGACGCCAACATCAAGACCGAGGGTGACCTTCGTCGCGAGATCCAGGCCGACATCCGCCGCAAGGTGGAGATCGGCTGCTACCAGGGTCTCCGTCACCGTCGTGGTCTGCCCGTCCGCGGTCAGCGCACCAGCACGAACGCTCGTACCCGCAAGGGCCCGCGTCGCGCCATCGCCGGCAAGAAGAAGCCGGGCAAGAAGTAGTCCTCAGCGGACAACGCTTCATCAGCGGTCTTCGCTGTAGGACCGACCACCTCCCCGTAGGAGTTTGTAGATGCCCCCCAAGGGTCGTCAGGGCGCTGCCAAGAAGGTGCGCCGCAAGGAAAAGAAGAACGTCGCGCACGGCCAGGCGCACATCAAGAGCACGTTCAACAACACGATCGTGTCCATCACGGACCCGGCCGGAAACGTGATCTCCTGGGCCTCCGCCGGCCACGTCGGCTTCAAGGGCTCGCGCAAGTCCACGCCGTTCGCCGCGCAGATGGCCGCCGAGTCGGCTGCCCGTCGCGCGCAGGAGCACGGCATGCGCAAGGTCGACGTCTTCGTCAAGGGCCCGGGCGCCGGTCGTGAGACTGCCATCCGTTCCCTGCAGGCCACGGGCCTCGAGGTCGGCTCCATCCAGGACGTCACCCCGACCCCGCACAACGGCTGCCGTCCGCCCAAGCGTCGCCGCGTCTGACGCACGGCCGGTAGTTTCGGGTTTTTCGGGCGGTATGGCTCCTTAAAAAGGCCGTATCGCCCGTACCCTTGTCTCATCTCAGGGCGTCAAATAGCGGGCGCCCCTGACTGAAGGATCGCAACATGCTGATTGCTCAGCGTCCCTCGTTGACCGAAGAGGTCGTCGACGAGTTCCGCTCCCGGTTCGTGATCGAGCCGCTGGAGCCGGGCTTCGGCTACACCCTCGGCAACTCCCTCCGCCGTACGCTCCTGTCCTCGATCCCCGGTGCCGCTGTCACCAGCATCCGGATCGACGGCGTCCTGCACGAGTTCACCACCGTGCCGGGCGTCAAGGAGGACGTCACCGACCTGATCCTCAACATCAAGCAGCTGGTCGTGTCGTCCGAGCACGACGAGCCCGTGGTGATGTACCTGCGCAAGCAGGGTCCGGGTCTGGTCACCGCCGCCGACATCGCGCCCCCGGCCGGTGTCGAGGTGCACAACCCCGACCTCGTCCTCGCCACGCTCAACGGCAAGGGCAAGCTGGAGATGGAGCTGACCGTCGAGCGCGGTCGCGGTTACGTCTCCGCCGTGCAGAACAAGCAGGTCGGTCAGGAGATCGGGCGCATCCCGGTCGACTCGATCTACTCGCCGGTTCTCAAGGTCACGTACAAGGTCGAGGCCACGCGTGTCGAGCAGCGCACCGACTTCGACAAGCTGATCGTCGACGTCGAGACCAAGCAGGCCATGCGTCCGCGTGACGCCATGGCGTCCGCCGGTAAGACGCTGGTCGAGCTGTTCGGTCTCGCCCGTGAGCTGAACATCGACGCCGAGGGCATCGACATGGGTCCGTCCCCGACGGACGCCGCCCTCGCCGCTGATCTTGCGCTGCCGATCGAGGAGCTCGAGCTCACCGTTCGGTCGTACAACTGCCTCAAGCGTGAGGGCATCCACTCCGTGGGTGAGCTCGTCGCCCGCTCCGAGGCCGACCTCCTGGACATCCGCAACTTCGGTGCGAAGTCCATCGACGAGGTCAAGGCGAAGCTGGCCGGCATGGGCCTGGCCCTGAAGGACAGCCCGCCCGGATTCGACCCCACGGCCGCTGCCGACGCCTTCGGCGCCGACGACGACGCGGACGCGGGTTTCGTGGAGACCGAGCAGTACTGATCGGTCGTTGCCGGTGAGCATCCGCTCATCGGGTTCCTGACCTCGGTACCTGATACGGCCGGGGCAGACACACAGGAGAAGAACAATGCCGAAGCCCACCAAGGGTGCCCGTATGGGCGGCAGCGCCGCGCACGAGAAGCTGCTCCTCGCGAACCTCGCGAAGCAGCTGTTCGAGCACGGCCGCATCACCACCACCGAGGCGAAGGCGCGCAAGCTGCGCCCGTACGCCGAGCGTCTGGTCACCAAGGCGAAGAAGGGCGACCTTCACAACCGCCGTCAGGTGCTCCAGGTGATCACGGACAAGAGCATCGTGCACACGCTCTTCACCGAGATCGGCCCGCGCTACGAGAACCGTCCCGGTGGCTACACCCGCATCACCAAGATCGGTAACCGCCGTGGCGACAACGCGCCCATGGCCGTCATCGAGCTGGTCGAGGCGCTGACCGTGGCGCAGCAGGCGACCGGCGAGGCCGAGGCCGCCACCAAGCGTGCGGTCAAGGAGGCCGACGAGGCCAAGGCGGAGGAGACCACCGAGGCTCCGGCCGAGGAGGCCGCTGCCGAGCCCGCCGCGGAAGCGGCTGGTGAAAGCGCCAAGGACGCCTGAGGTTCTGCCTCGCAGTGAACGGGTCCGCCCTTTTGAGGGCGGGCCCGTTCCGCGTTCTCGGGAGGTTGCAGTGCTGAGAGGATCCAGGGGTGAGTGACGAAGTACAGCCCGGACATGTGCGGATGCGGCTCGACCTTTCCTATGACGGGACCGAGTTCTCCGGGTGGGCCAAGCAGGCCGGCGGCCGACGGACCGTGCAGGGAGAGATCGAGGACGCCCTGCGGACCGTGACGCGGTCCCGCGAGACGTACGAGCTGACCGTGGCCGGGCGCACCGATGCCGGGGTGCACGCCCGGGGGCAGGTCGCCCATGTCGATCTGCCGCGGGAGGTCTGGGTGGAGCACCACGAGAAGCTGCTCAAGCGGCTCGCCGGGCGGCTGCCGAGGGATGTGCGGGTGTGGGCCCTTCGGGAGGCCCCCAGCGGCTTCAACGCGCGGTTCTCGGCCGTCTGGCGGCGGTACGCGTACCGGGTCACCGACAACCCCGGGGGCGTCGACCCGCTGCTGCGGGGGCATGTGCTGTGGCACGACTGGCCGCTCGACGTCGACGCCATGAGCGAGGCCGCGCGGCGGCTGCTCGGCGAGCACGACTTCGCCGCCTACTGCAAGCGGCGGGAGGGTGCGACCACCATCCGCACCCTCCAGGAGCTCAGCCTCGTGCGCGGGGACGACGGGATCATCACCGCGACCGTCCGCGCCGACGCCTTCTGCCACAACATGGTGCGGTCGCTGATCGGGGCGCTGCTGTTCGTGGGGGACGGGCACCGGGGGCCGGAGTGGCCGGGGAAGGTGCTCGCCGCGGGCGTACGGGACTCGGCCGTGCATGTCGTACGGCCGCACGGGCTGACGCTGGAGGAGGTCGGCTACCCGGCCGACGAGCTGCTCGCCGCGCGCAACAAGGAGGCGCGGAACAAGCGGTCGCTGCCCGGTGCGGCCGGGTGCTGCTGAAGCTCGGTCTTGGCGTCGGCGCGGGCGGTCAGCCGTTGGCCGCCGCCGACGCCTGGGCCTCGCCGCGCTGGCGGATCCGCTGGAACGCGAACTCGGCGAGGTCGTCGCCCGTGGTGAAGGCGGCCGTGTCCTTCGTCGTCACGTCCTTGCCGTTGGTGAAGCCGGTGATCGTGAAGTAGGCGTACCGGCCATAGGAGTTGGTCGTCGAGCGGCAGACCGCGCCGTTGCAGAAGGCCTTGACGGCGCCGCCGGTGAGGGCCTTGACGATGCTCTTCGCGTCGGACTGGCTCTTGACCTTGAGGGCCTGCGCCTCGGTGTCGAAGACGGCCACGCCGACCGTCACCGCGAGACCGTCCTTGGTGTACGTCACGCGCATCATGCGGGTGCAGCCGTTGTCGGTGAGGACCTTGCCGAGGGTGCCGGCGGCGCCCGTGGCGCAGGTGGCGCTGTCCGCCTTGGGGCCCTTCTTGTACACGGCGGAGCCCATGGTGAGCTGTGTGCCGGGGAAGAGGAGGTCGGGTCCGTTGGGCGCGGTGTCCTTGGCCTTGCTGGCCACGAACTCCTTCGGGTCCAGCGGGGGCGGGGCGCTGGTCGGCGCGAAGGACGGGGTGGTGGACGCGCTCGGCAGGTCGCCGGTCGCCGGCGCCGAGGACGTCGGCTTGTTCGCCTCGTCCTTGCCGTTCGCCGACACCACGGCCATGGCCACGAAGGTGCCGATGGCGAGGGTGGCGAGCGCGCCGCCGCCTATGAAGAGCAGCCGACGGCGTTTGTTGCGCGTCTCGGACGCCTCGGCGAGCGCGGCCCAGTCCGGGGTCCGGCCGTCATCGCCGGTGGTCCACGGCTGCTGGGAGTTCGGTTTCCACGGATCCCACTGGGACTGAGGTCCCCCCTGCCCATAGCTCATGGGCCGCATCTTAGACGGGGAGCGGGGGGTCCTGTTCCGCCCGGACAAGCGCCGAAGCCCCCGGTTTCCCGAACGGGAGTACGGGAAAACGTGACATCTCCGGGTGGTTGGTGCGGCGTTTCTCCAGGCGGCCCTCGCGCGTGTGGCGCGGGCCACTCGGGCGGCGGTTTCCGTGGGTGGCCGGCCTCGTTTTGACCCGGCCCCCAGGACGCGGGTATTCTGCTTCTTCGTTGTGTATTGGCGCGCTCTTCTCACGGGACGGGCCCTTACACCGGTCCACCGGGCCGATGACCAGCGACCAGCACGCGGTTTGCGTCACCGCAGTGCGGTCTGGGCTGTCGTGATCGTCTTCGGTGACCTTGTCAGGACCATTCACTGAAGAAGCGAAGGCTACGAACCGTGCGTACGTACAGCCCCAAGCCCGGCGATGTGACGCGCCAGTGGCACGTCATCGACGCTCAGGACATCGTCCTGGGCCGTCTCGCCACCACTGCCGCGTCCCTCCTCCGGGGCAAGCACAAGCCGATCTACGCGCCCCACGTCGACACCGGTGACTTCGTCATCATCATCAACGCCGACAAGGTGCACCTCTCCGGCAACAAGCGGACCCAGAAGATGGCCTACCGCCACTCCGGGTACCCGGGCGGTCTGCGCTCCGTGCGCTACGACGACCTGCTGGCGAACAACCCGGAGAAGGCCGTCGAGAAGGCCGTCAAGGGCATGCTCCCCAAGAACACGCTCGGCCGTCAGATGCTCTCGAAGCTGAAGGTCTACAAGGGTGACGTGCACCCGCACGCGGCGCAGCAGCCCGTGCCGTTCGAGATCACCCAGGTCGCGCAGTAAGTCCGGCCACACCACCCCAAGCTGAAGAGAATCTGAGGAGAACCGTGGCCGAGACCACTGCCGAGCAGCCGCTCGAAGAGACCGAGCTCGTCGACATCGACAGCTACACCACCGAGTCCGAGGTCCCCGTCGAGGGTGAGTACACCTCGGAGTCCCTGGCCTCCCGCTTCGGCGAGCCCCAGCCGGCCGCCGGCCTGGGTCGTCGCAAGAACGCCATTGCCCGCGTCCGGATCGTTCCGGGCTCCGGCAAGTGGAAGATCAACGGTCGCACCCTCGAGGACTACTTCCCGAACAAGGTGCACCAGCAGGAAGTCAACGAGCCCTTCAAGGTGCTCGAGCTCGAAGGCCGCTACGACGTCATCGCCCGTATCTCGGGTGGCGGTGTCTCCGGTCAGGCCGGTGCGCTCCGTCTCGGTGTCGCCCGCGCGCTGAACGAGGCCGACGTCGACAACAACCGCGGCGCCCTGAAGAAGGCCGGCTTCCTCACGCGTGACGACCGTGCGGTCGAGCGCAAGAAGGCCGGTCTCAAGAAGGCCCGCAAGGCCCCGCAGTACAGCAAGCGTTAAGCTTCGCTGCCTGCTCGTACGTATGTGGAGCGAGCTCCGGCTCACTCGCTCGTACTCCGAACGCCCCGGCGGCACGCCATTGTGCCGCCGGGGCGTTCGTTTTATCGCAAGTCTGGGCGTATAACGGCACAAGGTGCTCAAAGGCTTGTGTGATCGGATGTTCAGGGCATCCAATGCCTGGATGCGGGAGCCGCTCAGGCATCGAACCCGACCGCACAGCCTTTGAAACCGACGCTTCCTCAGGAGGACAAGTGGGACGACTCTTCGGCACGGACGGCGTGCGCGGTGTCGCCAACGCGGATCTGACGGCGGAGATGGCCCTCGGCCTGTCCGTCGCCGCGGCGCACGTGCTGGCCGAGGCGGGCACCTTCCAGGGCCACCGGCCGGTGGCCGTGGTCGGACGGGACCCGCGTGCGTCCGGGGAGTTCCTGGAAGCCGCCGTGGTGGCGGGCCTCGCGAGCGCGGGTGTGGACGTGCTGAAGGTCGGCGTGCTGCCCACGCCCGCCGTCGCGTACCTCACCGGCGTGCTCGGCGCCGACCTCGGCGTGATGCTCTCCGCCAGCCACAACGCCATGCCCGACAACGGCGTCAAGTTCTTCGCCCGCGGCGGCCACAAGCTCGCCGACCAGCTCGAGGACCGCATCGAGTCCGTCTACGAGGAGCACCGCACCGGCGCGCCCTGGGACCGGCCGACCGGCGCCGGCGTCGGCCGCGTGCGCTCCTACGACGAGGGGTTCGACCGGTACGTCGCCCACCTCATCGCCGTCCTGCCGAACCGGCTCGACGGGCTGAAGATCGTCCTGGACGAGGCGCACGGCGCTGCCGCCCGGGTGTCGCCGGAGGCGTTCACGAGGGCCGGCGCGGAGATCGTGACCATCGGGGCCGAGCCGGACGGGCTCAACATCAACGACGGCTGCGGGTCCACGCACCTGGACAAGCTGAAGGCCGCGGTCATCGAGCACGGGGCCGACTTCGGCGTCGCGCACGACGGGGACGCCGACCGGTGCCTCGCCGTGGACCACACCGGCGAGGAGATCGACGGGGACCAGATCCTCGCCGTGCTGGCCCTGTCCATGCGGGAGCGGGGCGTGCTGCGCTCGGACACCGTCGTCGCCACCGTCATGTCCAACCTCGGCTTCAAGCTGGCCATGGAGCGCGAGGGGATCCGGCTGGTGCAGGCCGCCGTCGGCGACCGGTATGTGCTGGAGGAGATGAAGGAGCACGGGTACGCGCTCGGCGGTGAGCAGTCCGGGCACGTGATCATCCTCGACCACGCGACGACGGGCGACGGGACGCTGACGGGGCTCATGCTGGCGGCGCGGGTCGCCGAGAGCGGGCGGTCGCTGCGCGAGCTGGCCTCGGTGATGGAGCGGCTGCCCCAGGTGCTGATCAACGTGCCCGACGTCGACAGGTCGCGGGTCGCGGACTCGGCCGAGCTGGCGACTGCCGTCGGTGAGGCGGAGCGGGAACTCGGTGCCACCGGGCGGGTGTTGCTTCGGCCTTCCGGGACCGAGCCGTTGGTTCGGGTCATGGTCGAGGCGGCGGATATCGATCAGGCGCGGGCTGTTGCCGGGCGGCTGGCGGATGTTGTGAAGTCCGCGCTGGGTTAAGGGCCGCAGGGTCGGGTTCGGGGTGGGGGATCTGTGCGTTGCGGGCTGCGGGCTCGTCGCGCCCACGCGGCGGAGCCGCATATCGACAGAGCCCCGCGCCCCTAAGGGCAGCAGCCCCGCGCGTCTGAAGGCCAAGGTCCCCGCGACCCTAGGTGAGCAGCCCTACCGCTTACTCGAACGCTGGCGTGCCCAGAGTGCCTTCTGGACCAGCAATGTCAGGGTTCCCGCCAGGATGATGCCCAGGAGGTTCAGCAGGAGTTGTTCTGTTGAGCCCCAGGTTTGTTTCGTGTCGCCGTAGCTGAGGGCTACGGCGGCGTTGGCGGCGGCCGGGACCGTGGTGACCGAGATGGCCACGCCGACCAGGGCGCCGGACTTCGCCGAGGTCAGGGAGAGGGTGCCGGCGGCGCCCGCCAGGACGGCCACGATGAAGGAGAACGCGTCGGGGGCGTAGACGAAGCCGGTCTGGGGGCGGGCGCCGTCCAACTGTTCCTGGCTGAACTGGCCGAGAGCGTCCATCAGGAGACTGAAGCCCACCGTCGCCGCCATCGCCACCGCGAAGCCGACCAGCAGGGCGATCAGGGAGCGCAGGGCCAGGCGGGGAGCGCGCCGCACGATCGACGTGGAGACGCCGGCCAGCGGGCCGAACTCGGGGCCCACGGCCATCGCGCCCACGATCAGGATCGCGTTGTCGAGGACCACACCGCAGGCCGCGATCATCGTGGCGAGGGTGATGAAGGCGACGTAGGTGACGGAGAGCGTCGACTCCTCGTGGGTGGCGTCCGTGAGGTGCTCCCACAGGACGGCGTCGGCGCCCTCGCCGGGGGCCTCCGCCTCGGCCTTGTCGGCGCGCAGGGACAGCGACAGGTCGATGTTCTCCACGGCGATCGAGCCGGTCTTGTCCAGGCCCAACTCCTGGAGTCCGGTGAGGAGTTCGTCGCCCGCCTCGCGTGCCACGTCGCACATGACGACATCGCCGGCCGGGTTGCGGGCGGCGCCCGGCACGACGACGAGATGCGTGGTGCCGACGGTCTTCTCGATCAGGCGGACCACGTCGTCGGTACTGTCGGCCGGGGTGATCAGGCGCAGGTGCAGCATGGGGGCAGGGTAGCCGTCAGAGTTTGCGCAGGCTGAGGCGCTGGACCTTGTGGTCCTGGCCCTTGCGGACGACGAGGGTGGCGCGGCCGCGGGTGGGGGCGATGTTCTCCACCAGGTTGGGCTTGTTGATGGTGCGCCAGAGGGTGCGGGCGTAGTCGACGGCCTCCTCCTCCAAGACCTGGGTGTACTTCCTGAAGTAGGAGTCCGGGTTCTGGAAGGCGGTCTGACGCAGTTTCCGGAACCGGTTGAGGTACCAGCGCTCGATGTCCTCGGCGCTCGCGTCGACGTACACGCTGAAGTCGAAGTAGTCGGCGAGGCCGACGCGGGTGCGGCCGTCCTTGCCGGGCAGGGCGGGCTGCAGGACGTTCAGGCCTTCGACGATGAGGATGTCGGGGCGGCGGACGGTGAGCTTGCGGTCGGGCACGATGTCGTAGATCAGGTGGGAGTAGACGGGGGCCGTGACCTCGTCCTTGCCCGCCTTGATGTCGGCCACGAAGCGGGTCAGCGCGCGGCGGTCGTAGGACTCGGGGAAACCTTTCCGCGACATCAGGCCGCGGGCCTCCAGTTCCCGGGTGGGCAGCAGGAAGCCGTCCGTGGTCACCAGCTCCACGCGGGGGTGTTCCGGCCAGCGGGAGAGGAGGGCCTGGAGGAGGCGGGCGACCGTGGACTTCCCCACGGCCACGGAGCCCGCGACGCCTATGACGAACGGGGTGCCGGACTGGGAGCCCTGTTCGCCGAGGAAGGTGTTCAGGGCGCCGCGCAGACCGTCCGTCGCGCCCACGTAGAGGTTGAGGAGGCGGGAGAGCGGGAGGTAGATGTCGCGGACCTCGTCGAGGTCGATGACGTCACCGAGTCCGCGCAGTTTCTCGACCTCCTCGGCCGTCAGCGGCAGCGGTGTCTTCTCGCGCAGCGCGCTCCACTCGCTTCGGGTGAGGTCGACGTAGGGAGTCGCCTCCGGCCTGTGCCGGTGGGCGCTCCGGGGCATCGGGGAGACCGGAGAGATCACACTCCATTGTGAACGGAGTTTGAACGGGGCGGTGGGTGGGGTCGGTCACGCTCTGGCCGGCCCTGCCGTGCGGGGGCGTACAGCCGTGGGAATTTCCGAAATCGGGCACGTGGAGGCTCTTTCGGGGCGGGATTCGGTCGTAGGCTGCCGCGCATGTGCGGAATCGTGGGATACGTGGGGTCTCAGTCGGCGCTCGACGTCGTCATGGCCGGGCTGAAGCGGTTGGAGTACCGGGGGTACGACTCGGCGGGGGTCGCCGTGCCTGCCGACGGGGGGCTCGCCGCGGCCAGGAAGGCGGGCAAGCTCGTCAACTTGGAGAAGGAGCTGACGGAACGGCCGCTGCCGGCCGGGACGACGGGCATCGGGCACACGCGCTGGGCCACGCACGGCGGGCCCACCGACGCCAACGCCCATCCTCATCTCGACAACGCGGGACGCGTCGCCGTCGTGCACAACGGGATCATCGAGAACTTCGCGGTGCTGCGGGCCGAGCTGGCCGAGCGGGGGCACGAGCTGCTCTCCGAGACCGACACCGAGGTCGTGGCGCATCTGCTCGCCGAGGAGTTCTCCGTGACCTCCGACCTGGCGGAGGCGATGCGGCTGGTGTGCCGGCGGCTGGAGGGGGCGTTCACGTTGGTCGCGGTCCACGCGGACGAGCCCGGTGTGGTGGTGGGGGCGCGGCGGAACTCACCGCTGGTGGTGGGCGTTGGAGAGGGTGAGGCCTTTCTCGCCTCGGACGTCGCCGCGTTCATCGCCCACACGCGGTCGGCGATCGAGCTGGGTCAGGACCAGGTGGTGGAGCTGCGCCGGGACGGCGTGACGGTGACCGGGTTCGACGGCCGTCCGGCGGACGTGCGTGCCTACCACGTCGACTGGGACGCGTCGGCCGCGGAAAAGGGGGGTTATGACTACTTCATGCTCAAGGAGATCGCCGAGCAGCCCAAGGCTGTCGCCGATACCCTGCTGGGCCGCATCGACGCCTCGGGGGCGCTGACCCTCGACGAGGTGCGGATCCCGCCGTCGGAGCTGCGGGAGGTCGACAAGGTCGTCATCGTCGCGTGCGGTACGGCCTTCCACTCGGGCCTCATCGCCAAGTACGCCATCGAGCACTGGACGCGGATCCCGTGCGAGGTGGAGCTGGCCAGCGAGTTCCGGTACCGGGATCCGATCCTGGGCTCACGGTCGCTCGTCATCGCCATCTCCCAGTCCGGCGAGACGATGGACACGCTGATGGCGCTGCGGCATGCGCGCGAGCAGGGGTCCAAGGTGCTGGCCATCTGCAACACCAACGGCTCGACCATCCCGCGTGAGTCGGACGCGGTGCTCTACACGCACGCCGGGCCGGAGGTGGCGGTCGCCTCGACGAAGGCGTTCCTGACGCAGCTGGTCGCCTGCTATCTGGTCGCCCTGTACCTCGGCCAGGTGCGCGGCACCAAGTGGGGGGACGAGATCCAGTCCGTCATCCGGGACCTCGCGCGGATCTCCGGCGCGGTCGACCAGGTGCTGGAGACCATGGAGCCGGTGCGGGAGCTGGCGCGCTCGCTCGCCCACAAGGACACGGTGCTGTTCCTGGGGCGGCACGTGGGGTATCCCGTCGCCCTGGAGGGTGCGCTGAAGCTGAAGGAGCTGGCGTACATGCACGCCGAAGGGTTCGCCGCGGGGGAGCTGAAGCACGGGCCGATCGCTCTCATCGAGGAGGACCTGCCGGTGGTGGTGGTCGTGCCGTCGCCGCGCGGGCGGTCCGTCCTCCACGACAAGATCGTGTCCAACATCCAGGAGATCCGGGCGCGGGGTGCGCGGACCATCGTCATCGCGGAGGAGGGCGACGAGGCGGTCGTGCCGTACGCCGACCATCTGGTGTGGACTCCGGTGACGCCGACGCTGCTGCAACCGCTGGTGGCCACGGTCCCGTTGCAGGTGTTCGCGTGCGAGCTGGCGACGGCCCGGGGCAACGAGGTGGACCAACCGCGCAACCTGGCGAAGTCGGTGACGGTCGAGTAGGTCAGGAACGCGTCGAAGGCCTCGGCCGGGAAGGCCAGGGTTGCCCTGGCCGGGGCTTTCGTGACGCGCAGAGAGGTGGGGGTGGGGGTGGTGGCGATTTCGGCGCAGGCGTCGCTGTCGCCCTCCATCGGATGAGGAGGCCGCCGAAAGCGGGCGCGGTCCCGCGATCGTCCAGGCCTGCTCCTGTCGCTCGCACTGCGGGCCATGTCGATTCGGCAGTCTGGGCGCATACAAGCGGGCGTGAACGCGGAACGCCGCCTGAGGGCGAGGACCTCCCGGCCGGTCCCGCCTTGGACCACTCGTTCACCGTATTGGTCGCCCCGGTCCCGGCTGACCGTCACCGCTCCGCTCTGAGCTGGGCTTTCTGTAGATCACGGGCTGTCGGCGGCTCTCTCGGCCCGCGGTGGACAGCGGGACCGGAGTTGCAGACGGTCACGCCTCGTGGCGTCGTGAACACGGGGGCAGAAGCCCCCACCAGCTTGTTCACTCGCACACAAGGAAAGGCGCGGAATGCCATCTCTCAAGCGCTTCGGGTCCGCTGTCGTGTCGGCCGCGGTTCTGACCTCTCTGGCCGTTGCCATAGCCCCGGCAGCCACAGCGGACACGGGCCTGCCCATCCCTCAGCCCGTCGTCCAGGAATCGAAGAAGCTGACGTGCGCCGAACTGACCGTTCAGCTCTCCACGCAGTTGCAGGCCGCTCAGACAGCGCTCGCCCTTGCGACTCCGGACGTCGTTGCGGCCCAGACGGCCATCACCGCGGCCCAGGCCACGGTCGTACAGCTCCAGGCACAGGGGTGCCTCCCGGCGACGCCCTCGCCGACCTGCGCGGCTCTCGCCCTCCAACTGCAGCAGAACCTGCAGGCCCTGAACACCGCACTGACCACCTTCCCGATCAACCAGACCCAGGTCGCCCTGGCGTTGACCGCGGTGATCAGCACCAGCGCCCAACTGCAGGCCAACCACTGCACGGCCGCCTCGTGACCGCAGGCCGGTAGCTCACTGAGCAAGCCCGGCCTCACGGTCCCCCAGCGGTGTTGGGTTCGGCGGCTGCGCACCGCCGAACCCAACACTGTGTTCAGCGTTCCTCCTGGCGAAGAGGGTCAGGAGCGGCCGCGGCGCTTGCGGGCTCGGTACAGGGCCACCGTGGCCGCAGCCATCGGCAGGGCCAGGATCCAGACGCCGACGACCGCGTCCCACTCCGGGTCGGCGGCCCCCGACTCGTCGGCGGTGATCACCGCGCAGAGCAGGCCCCAGGTCGCCGCCAGCAGGCCCACGAGCCAGAGGGCGGCGGTCCAGGCCCAGGTGGAGCGGGCGGTGGCCGAGGACTGGGGTGCGGACGTCCGTTTGCGGGGCTGGGGGATGTGGTCGGGCTCACGGGCCGGCATCCGTACCATCGCCTGCGCGGGGACCGCCGCGTCCAGCGCCGCTATCCGGTCCGGGGTCACTCCCCGGTACAGGGTGGGTTCCACCGTGACCGAGAACCCGTCGTGGCCGGTGAGGGTACGAGCGCCGTCGGGGCGGGCGCCCATCGCCGAGCAGGCGTCGTAGCGGACGGTGATCGGGCCCCTCGGCGTCAGCAGGCTCACGCCCTCGGCGCCGATGACCAGGGTGACCTGCTCGTCCTCCAGGGACTGGTGGCGGGTGCCGGTGACCGAGGTCGTGGAGAACTGGGGGGCGAGGGTGAAGCCCGCCCAGTCGACGCCCCGGCCGGGGACCTGGAGCAGCGCGCCGTCCCAGGTCTCGCGGGCGACCTCGCGCAGGTCGTCCAGCGTCACCGCGTTCAGCTCCGCCCTGTGCTGCTCGGGGGTGAGGATGCGGTGCCCTAGCAGCAGGCTGAGCGCGTACGAGGGGAGGGCGGCGGCGCCGAGGTCGGGGGTGTCGTACATCTTGAGGAGCTTGGTGCGGGCCGAGTCGAGTTCCGTCTGCTCGATGCGGCCCGCGCGCAGGCGGGCGAGGGTGTCGACGAAGCCGCCGACGACCGCGTCCTGCTTCTGCGGGAGGGAGTCGGCGTAGGCGGTGAGGGTGGCGAAGTCGGCGTCGCGCGGGCTGTAGTCGGCCTCCGCGGAGTAGGAGTAGCCGCCCTCCTGGCGCAGGTCCTGGAAGAGGGCCCGGCCGAGGACGTCCGCGAAGACGCTGGCCGCGGTGGAGCGGCGCAGCACGGACGTGAGGACCACATGGCCGTCGTCGCCGCTGATGTACGCGGGGGTCGTGGGCAGTGCGCTGGTCGCGGCGGGGGCCGGGAAGCGTGCGCCCTCGGGGAGGGTGAGGTCGAGGCCCTCGGGGACGTGGTCGCTGGTGATCCACAGCACCGCGTTGTCCCGGGTGAAGCGGGTCTGCGCCCAGTGGCGTACCTGGTCGGGCGTCAGGCTCCAGGTGCCCAGCTCGTTGTAGCTGGTCAGGCCGTAGCCCTGCGCGCCGTAGCGCCACAGGGGCATCTGGTGCTGGGGGCCGCCGCCGCGGCCGGCCGCCTCCGTGCGGAGGATCTCCTTCTCCGTCTCCAGCCGCTCCATCGGCAGGTCGCGCAGCCCCGCGCACACGCTGTTGAGGTACTTGACGACCTCCTCCTCGCTGCCGGTGACGTGGAAGAGGGTGTACGCGTTCGCCGTCGCGCCGTTGTAGTGCAGGTCGGACAGGCCGAGGCGGTGCAGGGCGAGGTGCTCGACGAGATGGGTGAGGCCGGCGGTGGCCAGGGTCTCGTCGGCGCGGCCCACCCGGAAGAAGAGACCGGCGGTGATCTCGTTGCCGGAGGCCGGGGCGTAGAGGGTGGGGATGTGGTCGGTGGTGGTGTGGGAGATCAGGCCGTCGAGGGCGTGCAGTTCGGTGGTCATCGGTGGTCAGGCCCCCAGCGCGGACTTGCGGAACTTCAGGAACGCCGACTTCTTGTCGGGCAGGTACTGCCACGGGAACTCGGTCGCACGGTCGCCGAGGAAGGCGAAGTGCGGGGCCGCGTCCGCGAAGTGGCCGCCGACCGAGAAGGCGAACGCGAACGCGCTGTGCGCGCCGATCGAGTTCCAGTCGGGCCGGTGACCGGGGTGCAGTACGGAGACCCGGGCGGCGTTGCGCAGATCGTCGCGGACCGGCAGGCCCCGCATGTACGCGGTGCGCTCGCCGCTGTCCAGGTCGAGCCAGTGCTCGATGTGGGCGAGGGCGACCAGGGCGCCGGAGTTCGCGCCGTCGGGGGCGGCGGTCGCGCACTCGCGGGCGAAGCCGTGCGCCGCGTCCCAGGAGCCGCTCCACTTCGGGCACAGCTGCTGGAGCAGTTGCGTCTGGGCGCGGTAGTGGTGCGGGTGGTGGGCGGACAGCCGGTCGTAGCGGCGGCGGGCCTCCGCCTGGCCCAGTTGCAGGCCGCGCGCGGTCATCAGACGGGCGGTCCAGGCGGGGGCATACGCGGGCTGCTCGGCGCAGACCCCGATCAGGAGTTGCTCGGCCCGGCGCAGCCAGTCGTGGAACTGGGTGAACTGGTCCTGCGAGACGTGCTGGGCGCGGGCGCCGCTGCGGATGTCCCAGCCGATGTAGACGTACCGCTCGGCGAGGAGTGTGCGGGGCAGCGGGTCGCCGGGGAGGTCGGCGGCCGCCCGCTCCAGGAAGTTCTCCACGCCGGCGATGTCGGCGACGAGACTGGAGGCGGAGGCGAGCTGGTCGACCGACTCGAGCGCCGCGAAGCAGGCCCGAACGGCCTGCCAGTCCCCGGCCTGCGCGGCGGTGCGCAGCGGGATCAGCTCGGGTGTGTTGTCGTACGGGTCGAACGTCGGACCCGAAGAGCCCGCGCTCATGGGTGTGCTGGTCATTCCTCCGCGCCCCCTGGCGTTGCTGTCCGCGGCGCGCGGGCTGGCCCCCCAGGGCGCGCGGCGGTGAAAGTCTGGATCCGACTTGACGTGATCAAGTCGCCGCAGGCTAGCAGCCGCCTGTGACAGTCCGGCCGTAGGGTGCTCGGCATGAGCATCATCGGGGTCGGTATCGACGTGGCCGAGATCGAGCGGTTCGCGGCGTCGCTGGAACGGACGCCGGGGCTCGCCCAGCGGTTGTTCCTGGACAGCGAGCTGTTGCTGCCGAGCGGGGAGCGCAGGGGGGTCGCCTCGCTGGCGGCGCGGTTCGCGGCGAAGGAGGCGCTCGCCAAGGCGCTGGGGGCGCCGCCGGGGCTGTTGTGGACGGACGCGGAGGTGTTCGTCGAGGACAGCGGACGGCCGCGGCTGCGGGTGCGGGGGAGTGTCGCCGCGCGGGCGGCCGAACTGGGGGTGACGGGGTGGCATGTGTCGTTGAGTCATGATGCGGGCGTCGCTTCGGCGGTGGTGGTGGCCGAGGGGTGAGGCGACCGCGTGCGGCGGTGGGGGCGGGCGGGGCAGACTCGACGTATGCGTACTGCCTACTGCGTCGAGACCGTCCGTCGTGCCGAGCGGGAGCTGATGGCCCGGGTTCCTGAAGGGGCTCTGATGCAGCGGGCCGCCGCCGGGCTCGCCGCCTCCTGCGTGGACCTGCTCGGGCGGGTGTACGGGCGGCGGGTCGTGCTGCTGGTGGGCAGCGGGGACAACGGGGGTGACGCCCTGTACGCCGGGGCTCGGCTGGCCCGGCGGGGGGCGGGGGTGAGCGCGGTGCTGCTCGCGCCCGAGCGCACGCATGCCGGGGGGCTGGCGGCGCTGCGTCGGGCCGGTGGGCGCACGGCCCTGCCCGGCGGCGCCGAGGAGGTCCTGCGGCGGGCCGATCTCGTGCTGGACGGCATCGTCGGGATCGGCGGGAAGGGCGGACTGCGGCCGGACGCCGCCGCGCTGGCCACGGTCGTCGCCGACACGCGGGCCCTCGTCGTCGCCGTCGACCTGCCCAGCGGCGTCGACGCCGACACCGGCGAGGTGCACGGGAGCGCGATCCGCGCCGATCTGACCGTCACCTTCGGCACGCACAAGCCGGGGCTGCTCGTCGATCCCGCGCGGGAGTACGCCGGGTCGGTGCGGCTCGTCGACATCGGGCTGAGGGACGCGCTGCCCGCCGCGCCCGAGCTGGAGGCCCTGCAGCACGCGGACGTCGCGGCCCTGCTGCCGGTGCCGGGCGGGGAGAGCGACAAGTACCGGCGGGGGGTCGTGGGGATCGCCGCCGGGTCCGCCCGCTATCCGGGGGCCGCCGTGCTGGCCGTGGCGGGGGCGCTGCGGGGCGGGGCGGGGGCCGTGCGGTACGTGGGTCCGGCCGGGGACGCGGTCATCGCGCGGTTTCCCGAGACGCTCGTGTCCGACCGGGGGCCGAAGCAGGCCGGGCGGGTGCAGGCGTGGGTCGTCGGGCCGGGGGCCGGGGACGACGCGGGGACGGTGGCGGAGGTGCTGGCCGCGGAGGTGCCGGTGCTGATCGACGCGGACGGGCTGCGGCTGGCGGACGCGCGTGCGGTGCGGGGGCGTGGCGCGCCCACGTTGATGACGCCGCACGCCGGGGAGGCGGCCGCGTTGCTGGGCGTGGCGCGGGAGGAGGTGGAGGGGGCCCGGCTGGCCTCGGCGCGGGAGCTGGCGGCGCGGTACGGGGCGACCGTGCTGCTGAAGGGGGCGACGACGTTGGTCGCGCAGGCCGGGGGCGAGGGCGTGGTGCGGGTGAACGCCACGGGGACGGCCTGGCTGGCGACGGCCGGCAGCGGGGACGTCCTGTCGGGGCTCGCGGGGTCGTTGCTCGCGGCCGGGCTGACCCCACTGGACGCGGGCAGCGTCGGAGCCTACCTGCACGGCCTGGCCGGCCGCTTCGCGGCCCAGGGAGCACCGATCGGCGCGCACGACGTGGCCGGGGCGATTCAAGAGGCCTGGCGCGACGTACGGGCCTGAACGGGTCGTGCGGGGCTGGAGGGGTCGTGCGGGGCTGGAGGGGGTGGCGCCGGGTGGGGCCGGCACGCCGATGATCGGGATGAACACCACGCCAGTCGGTCTTCCTGCCGTTGTCCGTCACGTCTTCGCCTTCCACTTAAGACCCATCTCCCCTTGAGTCTCATCACATCTCCTGTACGTACTTCGACAGCGCGCGGTGCGCTGCTGGACGTGATGATGAAGGAGGATTCCGTGCATAAACCGGAACGGAAGTTTCACCGGGGAAACACGATCCTCGGATTCTCCTCAAACCCTCTTGACCTGGAGGAAGAGAGGGTGGGCGGACCTTCAAGGTTTGGCTGAGGCGGCAGAAACGAAATGCAAACCAGGTTTCGGAAATGAGCTCAGAACGGACGGGCTGGTTCGCCCGTGGATTTCCCTGCGGAACTCGGCCGCGATTACCGGCCGTCGGAGATTCTGGCTGATCGTTATCTGTGCGACGCACCTCCTTCCGGGTGGCTTGGGGGTGGCTTACGGGTGACCCGCCGCGCGCCACTGCCCGGACGCCGGAGCCCCGCGTTTGGCTGATCGCATGATCAGCACACGAACCGCCGCCGCCGTCCTTCTCGCCGTCGCGTCCCTCCTGTCCTGCCCGGGCGCCGCCCGCGCCGCCCCCGCGCCCCCCGACCTGTGGACCCAGCTCGTGCCCGGTGTGCCGCCGGGGTCGTATCAGCCCTGGCAGATCGCAACCCCCGATCAGCTGGTCGCCCCCAGGATGTACGAGTCGACCGCCGCCGAGGACGCCGTCGAGCCGCCGGACGCCGCCGCGGGGACGTACGCGCTGGTCGAGTACGTGCCGTTGGAGGAGGTCGCCGCGCGGACGGCGTGCACCAAGCGGACCGGGCCCTACCAGCGGGCGGTCGAGCGGTGGCTGAAACTGAAGGTGGACGGGAAGCAGTCCGCCGCCGACTGCAAGGCCGTCCGCGCGTTCCAGCAGGCGCAGAAGATCCAGCCCGCCATCGGGTTCGCGGGGCCCGTGACCTGGGCGCGGATGCAGCTGATCTCCGCCGGGAAGAACCCGAACGCCGGCAAGAAGTGCCCGGTGCGGACCTACCGGGTCGCCTGCGTCGACCTCGACCGGCAGGTGACCTGGGTGCAGAAGGGGGCGAAGGTCGTCTTCGGGCCGGTGTCCATGCGCAGCGGGCGGGCCGTCCATCCCACCCGCAAGGGCTGGCACACCGTCTACTGGCGGCACAAGAACCATGTGTCGACGCTCTACGGCACCCCCATGCCGTACGCCCAGTTCTTCGACGGCGGACAGGCCTTCCACGCCGTCTACGGCACCCTCCACACCGTCATCGGCTCCATGGGCTGCGTCAATCTCACCCTCGGTGACGCGCGCGCACTGTGGGGCGTGCTGAAGAACGGCGACAAGGTCTACGTCTGGGGGCACCGGCCCGGCACATGAGCCGGCGCCGCCCCGGCACCCTGCCGTACTCGGCCCGGTACTCGGGGGGCTGTCCGAGCGCTCTGAGACACTGGGCGCGATGAGTGAGACTGCCAAGCCGCCCGCCCACCCCGCGCGCGCCCGTGCCGAGATCGACCTGGCCGCGCTGCGGGCCAATGTGCGGACCCTGCGTGCCAAGGCGCCGGGAGCGGAGTTCATGGCCGTGGTGAAGGCCGACGGGTACGGGCACGGGGCCCTGCCGTGCGCCCGGGCCGCCGTCGAGGCCGGTGCCGCCTGGGTGGGCACCGCCACGCCCGAGGAGGCGCTGGCGCTGCGCGCGGACGGCGGGCTGCCGGCCGACGTCAGGATCATGTGCTGGCTGTGGACCCCGGGCGGACCCTGGCGGGAGGCCGTCGAGGCCGACCTCGACGTGTCCGTGAGCGGACTGTGGGCGCTGCGCGAGGTCGAGGAAGCGGCACGGGCCGCCGGGCGGGCCGCCCGGGTGCAGCTCAAGGCCGACACCGGGCTCGGGCGCAACGGCTGCCAGCCCGCCGACTGGCCCGAACTGGTCGGCGAGGCGCTGCGGGCCGAGGCGGAGGGGCTGCTCCGCGTCACGGGGCTGTGGTCGCACTTCGCCTGCGCCGACGAGCCCGGCCATCCCTCCATCGGCCTCCAGCTCGGCAGTTTCCGCCAGCTGGTGGCGTACGCCGAGGGGCAGGGCGTGCGGCCCGAGGTGCGGCACATCGCCAACTCGCCGGCCACGCTGACGCTCCCCGACACCCACTTCGACCTGGTCCGGCCGGGCATCGCGATGTACGGCGTCTCGCCCAGCCCCGAGCTGGGCTCCTCCGCCGACTTCGGACTGCGCCCCGTGATGACACTCGCCGCCTCGCTCGCCCTGGTGAAGCACGTCCCGGGCGGACACGGCGTGAGCTACGGCCATCACTACGTCACCCCCGGCGCCACCACCCTCGGGCTGGTGCCCCTCGGCTACGCGGACGGGGTGCCCCGGCATGCCTCGGGGACCGGGCCCGTGCTGGTCGGCGGCAAGTGGCGGACGGCCGCCGGACGCATCGCCATGGACCAGTTCGTCGTCGACCTCGGCGGCGACGAACCCGGGCCCGGCGCGGAGGCGCTCCTCTTCGGACCCGGCGATCGCGGCGAGCCCACGGCGCAGGACTGGGCGCAGGCGGCCGGAACCATCGGGTACGAGATCGTCACGCGCATCGGAGCGCGCGTTCCCCGCGTCTATGTGAATGAGTGACAAGACGGGTAACCCGCAGTCAGTGCACGGACATCGGCCTAGGAGGAGCGGTACGTGAGCGAGAGCAGCGCGGAGGCAGTGACGAGTGCCGCCTCGGCGGCCGTCGCCGCCGCCTCCGCCACGGGGGCGGGCGGCTGGCGCCGGGCGACCGGTATCGCCGGCGCCGCGATAGGCGTGATCGCCGCGGGCGCCGCGGCCGGTGTCGCCCTGGAACGGATGACCGTGGGCCGGGGCATGCGGGCCAAGGCCCGGCTCGCCCTCGACTCGGCGGGCCCCTACGGCGGACTGCGCGGCACCCCGGACAAGACGTACGCCGACGACGGCACCGAGCTGTACTACGAGGTCGACGACGTCGAGCCGCAGGGCGGACCGGCGGGCCGCCGGCGGCGGCTCTTCGGCCGCAAGGCGCCGCTGCCCGTCACGGTCGTCTTCAGCCACGGCTACTGCCTCAGCCAGGACTCCTGGCACTTCCAGCGGGCGGCCCTGCGCGGCGTCGTGCGGACCGTGCACTGGGACCAGCGCAGCCACGGCCGCTCGGGGCGCGGCAACGCCCAGGTCCGGGACGATGAGCCGCTCACCATCGACCAGCTGGGTCGGGACCTGAGGGCCGTCATCGACGCGGCCGTGCCCGAGGGGCCGATCGTGCTCGTCGGGCACTCGATGGGCGGGATGACGGTGATGGCGCTGGCCGCGCTGTACCCCGAGCTGATCCGTGACCGGGTCGTCGCCACCGCCTTCGTGGGAACGTCGTCCGGGCGGCTCGGCGAGGTCAACTTCGGGCTGCCGGTCGCCGGCGTGAACGCGGTGCGACGGGTGCTGCCGGGCGTGCTGAAGGCGCTCGGACAGCAGGCGGCCCTGGTGGAGAAGGGGCGGCGGGCCACCGCCGATCTCTTCGCCGGGATCATCAAGCGGTACTCGTTCGCCTCGCGGGACGTGGATCCGGCGGTCGCGCGGTTCGCGGAGCGGATGATCGAGGGCACGCCGATCGACGTGGTCGCCGAGTTCTACCCGGCCTTCACGGACCACGACAAGACCGAGGCGCTGGCCTGCTTCATCGACATGCCGGTGCTGGTGCTGGCCGGGATCGGGGACCTGGTCACGCCGAGCGAGCACAGCGAGGCGATCGCCGACCTGCTGCCGGACGCGGAACTGGTCCTGGTGCCGGACGCCGGGCACCTCGTGATGCTGGAGCACCCGGAAGTGGTCACCGACCGGCTCGCCGACCTGCTCACCCGCGCGGGCGCCGTCCCGGCGGGCGCTACCGTGAACGGCTATGGAAGCACCAGCAACACCGCACAACCCGGCTGAGCCCGACCCGGTCGGCAACGGCGTGGAGATGGTCGTCACCTCCCCTGAGCAGATGCGGGAGTTGGGTCGCCGTCTGGCCAAGCTGTTGCGGGCCGGTGATCTCGTGATGCTCAGCGGGGAACTCGGGGCGGGCAAGACGACGCTCGCCCGGGGGCTCGGCGAGGGCCTCGGGGTCCGGGGCGCCGTGACCTCCCCGACCTTCGTGATCGCCCGCGTGCACCCCTCCCTCTCGGCGGGGCCGCCGCTCGTCCACGTCGACGCGTATCGCCTGGGCGGCGGGCTCGACGAGATGGAGGACCTCGACCTGGACGTCTCGCTGTCCGACTCGGTGATCGTCGTGGAGTGGGGCGAGGGCAAGGTCGAGGAGCTGACCGACGACCGGCTCCAGGTCCGTATCCACCGGGCCGTCGGCGACACCACCGACGAGGTGCGGCACGTCACCGTCACCGGGCTGGGTGAGCGGTGGGCTTCGGCGGACCTGAGCGTCCTCACGGCGTGAACGTTCCGACAGGACGTCGGCAAAGTGTTGCGTTCGGCGTCTTGTGCGTGGTCACATGGTACCCAGTTCGAAGTTAGGCCTACCTAACTTCGCCCGCCCCCGAACCTCAGGAGGCGTCCATGTCGGCCACCGAGAAGAAGCAGCGCCAGCCGGTCGAGGTCGCCGCCGGTGTGTCCATGCGTGACCTGCTGGCCTCCTGTGCGGCGGCCGAGGCCGTCTCCACTCCGCCGCGACTGCCCGACCCGGCGACGGTCGTGGAACGGCCCGTGGAGCGCCCCAGGGCGGCGTGAGCGCGCGGCAGGGCCCTACCGGATCACGACGACCGGCTCGCCGATCGTCGCGAACTCCCACATCGCGTCGCCGTCCGCGGTGCTCTGCCGGATGCCGCCCGTGAGCATCGTCGGATCGGGCTCGGGCAGCGAGCCGTCCAGCGCCGCGCTGAAACCGATCGTCACGTCGTTCACCGTGGCGAAGCGCACCACGTGCTCGATGGGGATGCCGTCGGTGCCGGTGACGGCGCCCGCCCGGGAGGTGACGCGGTAGCTGCCCGGCCGCGGGTCCACACTGCCGGGGGCGACCTTGAACGTGCGGGTGACCTTGCCGTTCGCGCCGACCAGCCAGACCCGGTCGTCGTCCAGCGAGTACACGACCCGCTCACCCGTGCCGGAGCCGCCCGGGAGCGCCGCCGGGTGCTGCTTGTCCCGGGGCGCCTTCGGCGCCGGCGTCGCGGGGGCCTTGCTGCGCTGCGCTCCGGCGAGGTCGGCGGGCGCGCTCGCCGAGGCCCGGAAGGCGAGGAACCCGACCGTCGCCAGGGCCGCCACGGTGAGCCCGGCCACGAAAGTCGAGCTGCTGCTTGGCACCGACGACCACCTCGTCCGTTCTGTCTGCCCGACTACTGATATGTCCCGTAGGTCACGTTTCGTGGTGACGTTAGCAGTCCGTACGGGCCCCGTCGGCGCGGCGGTGTCGAGGGCGCGGGAGCCGTAGGCTGTTTGCGTGCTCTTGCTCGCTCTCGATACCGCCACCCCCGCCGTCACCGTCGCGCTGCACGACGGCACGGACGTCGTCGCCTCCTCGAGTCAGGTGGACGCCCGCCGGCACGGCGAGCTGCTGCTGCCGGCCGTCGACCGGCTGCTCGCCGGGGCCGGGCTCAGACTCGACGCCGTCACCGCGATCGTCGTCGGCGTCGGCCCCGGCCCCTACACCGGGCTGCGGGTCGGTCTGATGACCGCCGACACCTTCGGGCTCGCGCTCGGCGTCCCCGTGCACGGCCTGTGCACGCTCGACGGCCTCGCGTACGCCTCCGACCTCCAAGGACCCTTCGTGGTGGCGACCGACGCCCGCCGCAAGGAGGTCTACTGGGCGCGCTACGCCGACTCCCGGACCCGGGTCTCGGGCCCCGCTGTGGACCGGCCCGCCGACATCGCCGAGCAGGTGGCCGGGCTGCCGGCCGTCGGCGCGGGCGCGTTGCTGTACCCGGACACGTTCCCGAACGCGCACGAGCCCGAGCATGTGTCCGCCGCGGCGCTCGCGAGCCTGGCCGCTGAGAAACTGGCCGCCGGCGAGGAGCTCCCGGCGCCGCGCCCGCTGTATCTGCGCCGGCCGGACGCCCAGGTGCCGAAGAACTACAAGGTGGTCACCCCCAAGTGACCGAAGCCGTCAACCCGCCCGGCCACCCCGTGCTGCGTGAGATGCGCTGGTGGGACATCGAACCCGTGCTGGAACTGGAGAAGGACCTCTTCCCCGAGGACGCCTGGTCGCGGGGCATGTTCTGGTCCGACCTGGCCCACGCCCGCGGCCCCGAGGCGACCCGGCGCTATGTCGTCGCGGTCGACACGACGGCCGACGAGGAGCGGATCGTCGGGTACGCGGGCCTGGCCGCCGCCGGGGATTTGGCCGACGTCCAGACCATCGCCGTCGCCCGCGACCAGCAGGGCACCGGACTCGGCGGGCGGCTGCTGACGGAGCTGCTGCGCGCGGCCACCGACTTCGAGTGCGCCGAGGTCATGCTGGAGTGCCGGATCGACAACGTCCGCGCCCAGAAGCTGTACGAGCGCTTCGGCTTCGAGGCCATCGGCTTCCGGCGCGGCTACTACCAGCCGGGGAACGTGGACGCCCTGGTGATGCGCCTGACCGACCCCTCCACATCCGTGGCCGGAACACAAGGAACCGAGACCAATGGCTGACGAACCCCTGGTACTGGGGATCGAGACCTCCTGCGACGAGACCGGCGTCGGCGTCGTGCGCGGCACCACCCTGCTGGCGGACGCGATCGCCTCCAGCGTCGACGAGCACGCCCGCTTCGGCGGGGTCGTGCCGGAGGTGGCCTCCCGGGCCCATCTGGAGGCCATGGTCCCGACCATCGACCGGGCGCTGAAGGAAGCGGGGGTCAGCGCCAAGGACCTCGACGGCATCGCCGTCACCGCCGGGCCCGGCCTCGCCGGCGCCCTCCTGGTCGGAGTCTCCGCGGCGAAGGCGTACGCGTACGCCCTCGGCAAGCCCCTCTACGGCGTCAACCACCTCGCCTCGCACATCTGCGTGGACCAGCTGGAGCACGGCGCGCTGCCCGAGCCGACGATGGCGCTGCTGGTGTCCGGCGGCCACTCCTCGCTGCTGCTGTCGACCGACATCACCTCCGACGTCCGTCCGATGGGCGCGACCATCGACGACGCGGCGGGCGAGGCCTTCGACAAGATCGCCCGGGTGCTGAACCTGGGCTTCCCGGGCGGCCCGGTCATCGACCGGTACGCCAAGGAGGGCGACCCCTCGGCCATCGCCTTCCCGCGCGGACTGACCGGTCCGCGCGACCCGGCGTACGACTTCTCCTTCTCCGGGCTGAAGACGTCGGTCGCCCGCTGGATCGAGGCCAGGCGGGCGGCGGGCGAGGACGTTCCGGTGCGGGACGTGGCGGCGTCCTTCCAGGAGGCGGTCGTGGACGTCCTGACCCGCAAGGCCGTACGGGCCTGCAAGGACGAGGGCGTCGACCACCTGATGATCGGCGGCGGTGTGGCCGCCAACTCCCGGCTGCGGGTGCTGGCCCAGGAGCGCTGCGAGGCGGCCGGCATCCGGCTGCGGGTGCCGCGCCCCAAGCTGTGCACGGACAACGGCGCGATGGTGGCGGCCCTGGGCGCGGAGATGGTGGCCCGGGGGCGGGCCGCGTCCAGCTGGGACCTGTCGGCGGACTCGTCGCTGCCGGTGACCGACCCGCACGTTCCCGGCCACCCGCACGACCACGATCATGTGCACGAGGTCGGCAAGGACAACCTCTACTCATGAGGACGAGGTCATGACCGTCGCGTTGATGTGGGAGGCCCGGGCGGTCGAGGGGCGGGCCGACGCACTGCTGGCCTGGGCGCGGGCGCAGCGGCTCGCGGACGAACCCCTGCGCCGGGAG
Organism: Streptomyces sp. NPDC050121; assembly: GCF_044460385.1. Taxonomy (NCBI): domain Bacteria; kingdom Bacillati; phylum Actinomycetota; class Actinomycetes; order Kitasatosporales; family Streptomycetaceae; genus Streptomyces; species Streptomyces sp. NPDC050121. The sequence goes on from NZ_JBITJV010000022.1 coordinate 169,338, forward strand.
ACCTTCCGCGCCCCGCAGGACCGGGTCCTGGTCATCACCTGGTGGGACGCCGCCTGCGACGATCCCGGGCTGCCCGAACTCCCGGAGCCCGACGCGGAGTTGGTGACGCGGGCGGTGCACCGGTGGCGGTTCGAGTCGGTGGAGAGCCGGTGTCAGGGCTCGTCCGTCTCCGCTTCGAGCGAGGCCCGGGTCGCGGGGCCGTAGACCCCGGACTCGTCCTGGAAGGCGGCGCGGGTGAGCTGGTACGTGCGCACCGCGCTCTCGACCTGACGGCTGTACTCGCCGTCGGCCTCACCGCCGTAGTAGCCGATCTGACGCAGGCGCAGCTGGAGCTCGACGACCTGGGGGCCGGAGTCCCCGAGGCGCAGGACCAGGGGTGTGGAGACCGTCGCGCTGGGGCTGGCGGAGGCAGTGCCGGTGGACGGGGCCGAGGGCGGGACGGCGGAGCGGGTGGGGGCTTCCGGCGTCGGGGAGGACGGGGTGGGGGAGCCGGAGGCGGTCGGCGACGACGGCTGTGTCCGCGAGGCCTGCGCAGACGACGGTCCGGCCGGCGAGGCGGCCCCGGACGTCACCTCGGGCACCGGCGCCCGGACGCCCTCGGCCGACGAGCCGTCCCGTTCGGGGGCCTTGTACAGGAGGACCGCGGCGAGCACCGCCGCGGTGACGGCGGCCGCGAGGGCCCCTGCGAGAGCCAGCAGTTGTAATCGGCGCCGGTTCGGGCGAGGCGCGTCGGAGGCGTTCGGCCGGGCCTCGGACCCGCCGCCTTCCGCACTCTCTTCGGACTCTTCGGACTCTTCGGAGGGCGGCGGCTCAACCGGCTCCGGCGAAGTCGTCACGGTGGGCGCGGCCGTGGTCTCGGGACCGGCGTCGTTGTGCTGTGGATCCTGGTCGTCGTCGCCGAGCATGACGAACGGGCGGATCCGCACCGGATCGAAGTCCTCGGCGACGGCTGCCTCCGTGGTGCGGGCGGTGCGGTGGGCGTCGGACGCGAGCCGGGCACAGGCACAGCCGGGGGTGCCGTCCGCGGCCCGGGGTGCGCCGCACAACGGGCAGACGCCACCCTGCGGTTCACTCACGTGAAGTCCCTCTCGGGGCGGGCTTCATATCCTATTCATATCTTCGACACGACATCTCCTCGCGGGGTGTTCGCGGGAGCTTCCATGTGCAATGGGTGGATGCGGTGAAGGTTGCCCGGATATTCCGTCAAGCCTCTGAAAACCCTCACTTTGCCGGGGCAAGGGTGAACAAGTCGCGCGAAGAACCTGAAAAGGGGGCGTGGCTGTGCCTCGGGACCGTCCCGGTCAACCAGTCGGACCTGGACGGGCGGGCGTCGAGGAAGCCGGCGTCGCTGAGCAAGAAGGAGAAGGAGGCGCTCGACGACAAGGCCAACGGCCGTCCCTACGACCGTAAGGCGTACAACTCGGCGAAGAAGAAGCTCGAGCAGGCCGAGAAGTACGCGGGCAGCCGCAACGGTCAGAAGAACCGCTCGCAGTCCGACAGTCTTCAGCGTTCCCGCGCACAGGGCGACGGGGCGGTGCCCGCGCAGCTTTCCGAGCGGCACCAGCCGGGTGCCGTCGGGCAGCGTGACGGGGGCCGGGCTCAGGCAGCGTGCGGTGCCCGCGTGGTGCAGGACCACCTCGATCTCACCGCGGAGCCCGTCGAGCGCCGGGTGCCACATGACACGCTGCCAGTAGCGGGCGCCGCCCCCGGGGGCCGTCAGCGCCAGCCACGTCGTCCTCGAATCCCGCCATGCCGTCATCGGACGTCGGCCGTAGCATCGCGAGGCCGAGCAGCCATTCACGGCCTCTGCGGTCGTCCGGGGCTACGCCGGATACAGGCGATACGGGGGATACGGGCGATACGGGGGCGTCCATGGTCTTCCTGTCGCGTTCCCGTCACGTGGCTGGGCGGTCGGCGGATTCTGACACGCGGGCACCCCCTCACCGCACCTCAGTTGCGCAAAACCTCCACCTCACAGTGCAGTCGCCGTTCCGTGCCCACCTCGCGCACCGGTCCGGTCAGCCGTAGCCGGGCCACCTCCCGCACCTCCGCGCTGGACGCGCCCAACCGCAGTTCCAGTGCGCCGGGTTCGACCACGCGCTTGCCGGCCCGGTCGGTGAACGCCGACAGGTCGGCGTGGAAGCGGAACGCCACCCGCGCCGACTCGCCCGCCGCCAGCTCCAGCCGCCGGTAGCCGATCAGCCGCACGTCGGGACGGGTCACGCTCGCCACCGGGTCGTGCAGATACAGCTGCACGACCTCCGCGCCCGCCCGCTCCCCGGTGTTGCGGACGGTGACGGACACGTCGTAGGAGCCGTCCGTGGGGATCTCCGCGTCGGGGCCGCTGAAGTCCTCCCACGCGAACGCCGTGTAGGAGCGCCCGTGACCGAAGGGGTACAGCGGGGTCGGGTCGAGGCTGCTGACCTCGCCCGCCAGGCCCAGCGGCGGCTGGAGGTAGGTCCAGGGCTGGCCGCCCGGCGCGCGCGGCACGCTCACCGGGAGGCGGCCCGAGGGGTTCACGCGGCCCGACAGCACTCCCGCGACTGCCGGGCCGCCCTCCTCCCCGGGGAAGAACGCCTGGACGACCGCCCCCAGCCGCCCGTCCCAGCGGCCCAGCGCGTACGGGCGGCCGGTGAGCAGGACGAGGACGACCGGGACGCCCGTCGCCACCAGCGCGTCCAGCAGCTGGCTCTGGACGCCCGGCAGATTCAGGTCGGCCACGTCGCAGCCCTCGCCGGAGGTGCCCCGGCCGAACAGTCCGGCCCGGTCGCCGAGCACGGCCACGCAGACGTCCGCCTCGGAGGCGCGCGCGATGGCCTCCGTGAACCCGGACGGGTCCGGGTCCGAGACGCCGCAGCCCTCCGTGAACGTGACCTTCGCGTCCGGGAGTTCGCTCCGCAGGGACTCCAGCAGGGTGGGGATCTCGATGCCCAGCTCCGCCTCGGGGTGCTGGGTGAGGACATGGGAGGGGAAGGAGTAGCAGCCGAGCATGGCGAGGGCGTCCGCCGCCCTCGGGCCCACCACGGCGATGCGCGTGTCGGGGGAGAGGGGGAGCAGGGCGTCGGGGTTGTCCAGCAGGACCACCGACTCCTCCGCCAGCCTGCGGGCGAGGACCCGGTTCGACGCCGGGTCGAGGTCGACCGGTCCGGCGCTCTCCTCCGGCTCGGGCCGCCAGTCCTCGTCCAGGAGGCCCAGCTCGCACTTCTGGAGCAGGACGCGGCGGGCGGCCCGGTCGACCAGGTCCTCCGGTACCTCTCCCGCCCGCACGGCGGCGACCAGCGCCTCGCCGTAGTACTTCACCGTGGGCAGCTCGACGTCGACGCCGGCCGTCAGGGCGAGCAGGGCGGTCTCGGCGGGGGTGCCGGCGACCCGGTGCAGGGTCTGCAGGAAGCCGATGCCGAAGTAGTCGGCGACGACCGTGCCCGTGAAGCCCCACTCCTGGCGCAGCAGGCGGGTCAGCAGCTCCGGGTCGGCGGAGGAGGGGACGCCGTCGCGTTCCGTGTAGGCCGCCATCACCGAGCGGGCGCCGCCTTCGCGCAGCGCCATCTCGAACGGCGGAAGGGTGACGTCGGCGAACTCGCGCGTGCCCGCCCGCACCGGTGCCTGGTTGCGGGCCCCGGCCGAGGAGGCGTACCCGGCGAAGTGCTTGAGCGTGGCGACGATCCCGGCCGACTCCAGCCCGCGTACGTAGGCCGAGCCGACCGTGCCCACCAGGTACGGGTCCTCGCCGATCGTCTCCTCGACCCGTCCCCAGCGCAGGTCGCGGACGACGTCCAGGACGGGGGCCAGACCCTGGTGGACGCCGACCGCCCGCAGGTCGCGGCCGATCGCCCGGCCCATCTCCTCCACCAGCGGCGGATCGAAGGCCGCACCCCAGGCCAGCGGGACCGGGTAGGCGGTGGCCCGCCAGGCGGTGAAGCCGGCCAGACACTCCTCGTGGGCGACCGCCGGGATGCCGAAGCGGCCGGCGGCGGCGATCCGGCGCTGGGCGAGCGCCAGCGCTCTGACGCCGAGCGCCGGGTCCACGGGGGCGGTGCCGAAGGAGCGGGTCAGCTGGCCGAGCCCCAGGGTGATCAGCTCGTCCCAGTCGTGGTCGGCGGTCATGTCGTGCTGGTGCGGGGCGACTCCGTCGCCGTCCGTCGCGGCGCCGACCCACACGCCGTACAGCTGGGCGGTCTTCTCCTCGAGGGTCATCCGGGAGAGGAGGTCGTCGACACGGGCGGCGGCGGGCAGGGCGGGGTCACGCCAGGAGGCGGTCGTCATGAGACTCCTGTCCCGAAGGATTCGAATGTTTCGTAATGCACTTCGAATGTTCCGGGAACCTATGGCGTCCCATTGGGTTCGTCAAGGGGGCGCGTGGGGATACGATCGCCGCCATGACACCCTCGGAGCCCGTGGAAACGCGGACAGAAGCACGGCCGACACAGACCGCGACGCTCGCGGAGATCGCCCGCGAGGCCGGCGTCTCGGCACCGACTGTTTCGAAGGTCCTCAACGGCCGTGCCGATGTCGCCCCCGCGACCCGCACCCGCGTCGAGGAACTGCTGCGCGCCCACGGCTACCGGCGCCGCCGCGCCGAGGCGACCCGCTCCCCCCTGATCGACCTGGTCTTCCACGAGTTGGAGAGCGCCTGGGCGATGGAGGTCATCCGGGGCGTGGAGAACGTGGCGCGGGATGCCGGACTGAGCGTGGTGCTGAGTGAGAGCGCCGGGCGGCTCACGCCCGGGCGGACCTGGGCCGACCAGGTCGCCGCCCGCCGCCCGCACGGCGTCGTGCTCGTGCTCTCCGGCCTGGACGAGTCCCAGCGGGCGCTGCTGACCAGCCGTTCCATCCCGTTCGTGGTGATGGACCCGGCGGGTGACCCGGGGGCGGACGTGCCGTCGATCGGGGCCACCAACTGGCAGGGCGGCCTCGCCGCCACCCGCCACCTGATCGAGCTGGGGCACCGGCGGATCGGGGCGATCAGCGGGCCGCCGCAGATGATGTGCAGCCGCGCCCGGATCGACGGCTACCGGGCCGCGCTGGAGACGGCCGGGCTGCCGGTCGAGCAGGACCTCGTCAAGATCGGCGACTTCCACCACGAGACCGGCTACCGCCTCGGCCGCGAGCTGCTCTACCGCCCCGACCGGCCGACCGCCGTCTTCGCCGGCAACGACCTCCAGGCCCTCGGCTGCTACGAAGCGGCCCGCGAACTGGGCCTCAGGATCCCGGAGGACGTGAGCGTGGTCGGCTTCGACGACCTGCCGGTGGCGCGCTGGGTCGGCCCGCCGCTGACGACCGTCCGCCAGCCGCTGACGGAGATGGCGGAGGCGGCCGCCCGGCTGGTCCTCGAACTGGGCCGCTCGGCGTCCGAGGAGGCGCCGACGGCGACGCGGGTGGAACTGGCGACGAGTCTGGTGGTGCGCACGAGCACGGGGGCGCCGCCCGTCTCCTGAGGGAGCCGGCGTGGCCGGAAGTTGACGTATTGACGGGTGTGGTGGGCGCCTCCACACTCCTCCGAAGTCAATCGGTTGGACGACCGAAACTTTCGGAGGCACCCGCAATGAGATCCTCCAGAACCCTCTCCGCACGGACCTGGCTGACCACACTGGTCACCGGGGCCACCGCCGCCGCGGCGCTGCTCGTCGCGGCCCCCGTGTCGCACGCCGCCGACACCCCGCTGCGCGACCTCGGCGCCGCCAAGGGCAAGGTCATCGGCACCGCGGTCACCGGCTCCAAGCTCACCGGCACCTACGGCGACCTCGCCGGGGCGCAGTTCAGCTCGCTGACCCCCGGCAACGCCATGAAGTGGGGCTCGGTCGAGCCGGCCCAGGGCACCTTCAACTGGGCGGAGGCCGACCAGATCGTCGCCTTCGCCCAGGCCCACAACCAGCAGGTGCGCGGCCACACCCTGGTCTGGCACAGCCAGAACCCGAACTGGTTGACGAACGGCAGCTGGACGCCCGCCCAGCTCGGCACCCTGCTCCAGAACCACATCAGCACCGAGGTCGGCCGCTACAAGGGCAAGCTCGCCGCCTGGGACGTCGTCAACGAGGCCTTCAACGAGGACGGCACCTACCGCCCGACCCTCTGGTACAACGGCCTCGGCACCGACTACATCGCGGACGCCCTGACCTGGGCGCGGGCCGCCGACCCCGCCGCCAAGCTGTACATCAACGACTACAACGTAGAGGGCGTGAACGCGAAGTCGACGGCCCTGTACAACCTGGTCAAGTCGCTGAAGGAGCGGGGGGTTCCCATCGACGGGGTCGGCCTCCAGGCGCACCTCATCCTCGGCCAGGTGCCGTCCTCCCTCCAGCAGAACATCCAGCGCTTCGCCGACCTCGGCGTCGACGTGGCGATCACCGAGCTCGACATCCGGATGACGCTGCCCTCGGACAGCGCCAAGCTCGCTCAGCAGAAGGCCGACTACAAGGCGGTCACCGCCGCCTGCGTCGCCGTCGCCCGCTGCGTGAACATGACCGTATGGGGCTTCACCGACTCCGACTCCTGGGTGGAGAGCACCTTCCCGGGCCAGGGCGCGGCGACGCCGTACGACGCGAGCTACGCGCCGAAGCCGGCGTACTACGGCATCTCCGAGGCGCTCGGCGGCGGGACCACCACTCCGCCGCCGACGGGTGCGTGCACGGCCGCCTACAGCGTGGGCAGTCAGTGGAACACCGGGTTCACCGGGAACGTGACGATCTCCTGCTCGGGCGCCTCGCTGTCGTCCTGGAAGGTGACCTGGACATACGGCGCGGGCCAGCAGATCACCCAGGCCTGGAACGCCACGTGCACCCAGTCCGGCGCGGCCGTCACGTGCCAGAACGCCTCGTACAACGGGACGGTCCCGGACGGGGGTTCGGTGTCGTTCGGGTTCAACGCGAGCTGGAGCGGCAGCAATCCGGCGCCGACGGTGATGCTTGGCTGACCTCGGGCTGATTGCGGGCCGATCCCGCGCTGATCCTGTCCTGAGAATCATGAGATTTTCGGAAGAAGTTCGGCTCGCGTCCGCTCTCCTGACACTTCGCTCACAACTCGGACCTATGTTCGCCTTGTGACGGGAGACGTTGCGAGACATGACGCGAACGGGCCGGACGGCGGCATGGGGGCGGGCAGGCGGTCGAGAGCGCTGAAGGCCGCCGGCCTCACCCTGGCCGCCGTCCTGGTGCTGGGCGTCGGCACGGCCGGCTGGGCCTACTGGCACCTCAACGGCAACATCAAGAGCGTCGACATCGACAACGCGCTCGGCGACGACCGCCCCGCGAAGGCGGTGCCGGCGCCCACCCCGTCCGGCTCGGCGTCCGCCGTCCCGCTGCCCACCGAGGCCGTCAACATCCTGGTGCTGGGCTCGGACTCGCGCAGCGGCGCGGCGAACCAGGCACTCGGCGGCGGCGACAGCACCGGCGCCCGCTCCGACACGGCGATGGTCGTGCACATCGACGCCGGCCGCACCTCCGCCACCGTCGTCAGCATCCCGCGCGACACCCTCGTCACCCGCCCCTCCTGCCCGCTCGCCGACGGCGGCTCGACGGGCGTGGCGTACGGCGCGATGTTCAACACCGCCTACTCGGTCGGCGGTCCGGTCTGCGCCGTCAAGACCGTCGAGTCGATCACCGACGTCCGCATGGACCACTACATCGAGGTCGACTTCTCGGGCTTCGCGAAACTCGTGGACGCGCTCGGCGGGGTCACCGTCGCCACCGACGCGGACATCGACGACGACGACAGCCACCTGCACCTCAAGGCGGGCACCCACCACCTGAACGGCGCCCGGGCCCTCGCCCTGGCCCGCACCCGGCACGGCATCGGCGACGGCAGCGACCTCGGCCGCATAGGCCTCCAGCAGAAGATCGTGAAGGCCCTCCTGGAACAGATCGCCGCCACCGACCTCCTCACCAGCCCCACCAAGCTCTACGCCGTCGCCGACGCCGTCACCGGCAGCCTCACCACGGACACCGGCCTGAACTCCCTCTCCGAGCTGACCAAGCTCGGCCAGAGCCTGAAGAACCTCTCCGCCGACCACGTCAGGACGGTGATGATGCCCGTCGTGCCGGCCCCCTCCGACCCCAACCGGGTGGTGGCCGAGGAACCGGCGGCGAGCGCGCTGTGGAAGTCGCTGAAATAAATTCCGGCGAGCGTGTCGATCCGGCCGTCCGCCGTTCGACGCAGGGTTGAGAGGCCGGGAAGGACCCGGCCCGCCGGAGTCCTCCGGACGTCATGAGGAGTCACCATGCCCCGTTACCTGTCGCTCGTGCGGCTCGACGAGAACAACGCGCCCGCCGAGGGCCCCAGCCCCGAGCTGATGCAGCGCATGGGGGAGTTGATCGAGGAGCTCACCAAGGCCGGCGTGATGCTGGAGACCGCGGGGCTGACCCCGACCTCGCAGGGCACCCGGGTGCACTTCGAGGGCGGCAGGATCTCCGTCACCGACGGCCCCTTCACCGAGTCCAAGGAAGCAGTCGGCGGCTACGCGATCATGCAGTGCAAGGACCAGGCCGAGGCCATCGAGTGGGCCAAGCGCTTCCTGAAGGTCCACGACGACTTCTGGACCGTGACCTGTGAGGTGCGGGAGATCGCCGAGGGCTGAGCGTTCCCCGTTGCGTACGTCGGTGCGCGTCGGTGCGTTCCTTGGTCGGAGCGCGGCGCGGGGTGTTCGATGGTGGGTCGTGGAACAACAGCCCGCCTCGAACCCCCGGCCCGCCGCGAACTCCCGGCCCGCCCCGGCGGCCCGTGCCGCCTCGGATCCCCGGACCGCCATCGAGACCGTCTTCCGTCTGGAGTCGCCCCGCGTCATCGCCGCCGTCGCCCGCGTCGTGCGGGACGTCGGCATCGCCGAGGAGCTGGCACAGGACGCGCTGGTCGCCGCGCTTGAGCAGTGGCCGCGGGACGGAGTGCCGGACAACCCGGGCGCCTGGCTCACGGCCACCGCCCGGCACCGCGCCGTCGACCTGGTCCGCCGCCGGGAGAACTACGCCCGCAAACTCCAGCAGATCGGCCGCGACCTGGAGACCACGACCGCCGCGCCCGAGGAGAGCGCCGACCCCGACGACATCGACGACGACCTGCTCAGGCTCGTCTTCACCGCCTGCCACCCGGTGCTGTCCGCCGAGGCCCGCATCGCCCTCACCCTGCGCCTGCTCGGCGGCCTCAGCACGCCCGAGATCGCCCGCGCCTTCCTGGTCCCCGAAGCGACGGTCGCCCAGCGCATCGTCCGCGCCAAGAAGACGCTGGCAGCAAAGAACGTCGCCTTCGAGGTGCCGTACGGCCCCGACCGGGAGGCCCGGCTCGGCTCGGTCCTCGACGTCATCTACCTGATCTTCAACGAGGGCTACGCGGCCACCGCCGGCGACGACTGGCTGCGCCCGGCGCTGTGCGAGGACGCGCTGCGGCTGGCCCGGCAGCTGGCGGCGCTGATGCCGAAGGAGCCCGAGGTGCACGGCCTGGCGTCGCTGCTGGAGTTCCAGGCCGCCCGCACGGCCGCCCGCACCGCCCCCGACGGCGCCCCGGTCCTCCTCAGGGACCAGAACCGCCGCCGCTGGAACCGCAGGCTCATCGCCCGGGGCATCGCCGCCCTCGACCGCGCCGGCGCCACAGCCACGGGTGCCCCCGGCCCCTACGCCCTCCAGGCCGCCGTCGCCGCCTGCCACGCGCACGCCCCCACCTACGAGGACACCGACTGGTCGGCCATCGCCACCCTCTACGGCCTGCTGGCCGCCCGCGCACCCTCCCCGGTCGTCGAACTCAACCGCGCGGTCGCGGTGTCGATGACGGACGGCCCGGGACCCGCGCTGGAGATCGTCGACGGCCTCGCCGCCGAGCCGGCCCTGCGCGACTACCACCTGCTCCCCAGCGTCCGCGGCGACCTGCTGCTGCGCCTGGGCCGTACGACGGAGGCGGGAGCGGAGTTCGAACGCGCGGCGGAGCTGACGGCCAACGCCCGGGAACGGGACCTGTTGAAGGCGCGAGCGGAGGCATGCCGGGCGACCTGAAACCCGCGCAGTGTCGAACAGTTGTGGCTCGTTATTTCGTTCCCTATGGGTCTGATGCGCACTAGGGTGATCCAGCCGCTGTGAAACGGCTGTGTGGTCGACGGGGGATATGGCGACGGGGGAACGACGCCGACCCGGCCCGCGCGCGGCTCCATCGACATGCGCATCGACATTTTTGTGATCCCTGGGGGGTCGACAACTTGAGACTTTTCACGCGCCGCCGTACCGCGGCGCTCGCCACCGCGGTGGTGCTCGCCGCCGCGGGCACCCTGGCCACCGCATCCGGCGCCCTCGCCGACGACGCCGGGCCCTGGCCCGGCACCGAGGGCCGCATCCTCAGCGACGGCGGTGGCGTGATCGACGCCGCCACCGGCACGACCGGCCGGATCCCCACCGTGGGGAGCTACGCGACCTGGGCGCCGGACGGCAGCCGGGTGCTCAGCGTGTCCGGCCAGATCTACAGCGTCCTGCCCAACGGCACCAAGAGGTTCGCCCTGCCGTGGGCGCAGGGCCTGCGCTCCAGCGCCCCGTACGAGGACCTGACGTTCTGGAACGGCGGCCGTTTCGTCGTCTTCGCCAGCGGCGGCCAGCTCGCCTACGGCCCGTCCGATGCCTCCTGGGCGCCCGGCCCGCTGATCCCGGCGAACCTGGAGCCGGCCACCGTCTGCGACTCCGAGCCGAGCGTGAGCGTCGACGGCCTGGTCGCGTTCGAGCGCCGTGCCGGCAGCTGCGCCGCCGACGCCGCCGGCGTGTACGTCTACGACGCCGGCCCCAAGACGGTGAAGCTCGCCGTCGCCGACGCCGAGCAGCCCGCCTGGTCCCCGGACGGCACCAAGCTGGCGTTCGTCCGCAAGGACGCCGACGGCAACAGGCAGATCTTCACGGCGAACGCCGACGGCACCGACGTCAAGCAGCGCACCAGCGGCCCGCGCAGGTTCGCCAACCCGTCCTGGTCGCCCACCGGCAAGCGGATCGTCTTCGACGCCCACACCTCGCCCAACAGCGACGACGTGCACACCACCGAGTACGTCGACCTGGCCACCGGCGAACTCACCAAGGTCGGGGACACCGCCACGGGCGACAACCCCAGCTGGCAGCCGCTGCGCAAGAACTCCACCGCCCGGGTCTGGGGCAACAACGCCTACCTCACCGCCACCGCCGCCTCCCGGTGGACCTGGAACACCATCGGCCACAGCGAGCCCGGCCTGATGGACGCCAAGTCCGCGGTGCTGGTCAACCAGGACAGCGCGGCGTACGCCGTCACCGCGCCCTCCCTGGCCGGCCGGAAGGAGGGCCCGGTGCTGATGACGCAGAAGACCGGGCTGTCCTCGACGACGAAGAACGAGCTGAAGCGGACCCTGAAGCCGGGCAAGCCCGTCTACCTGGTCGGCAGCACGGCCGTTCTCGACAACACGGTCGCCGCCCAGGTGAAGGCGCTCGGCTACACGCCGGTGCGGCTGACGGGCACGGACCCCTACTCGACCTCGGTCATGGTGGCCAAGACCATCAGCTCCGCCCCGAAGTACGTCTTCCTGGCCGGTGCCACCGAGTACCGTGCGGCCCTGTCTGCGGCGGCCGCGGCCGGCTCCGACGGCGCGGCCAGCGCGGGCGGGGTCGTCCTCACCAACGGCAACAAGCTGCCCGCGTCGACGCAGGCGTACCTCAACAGTCTGAACCCGGACAAGACCATGATCATCCCGGTCGGTTCGGCGGCGAGGTACGCGCTGACCCACTCGAGCTTCTCGCGGTGGCCGTCGACGTACTCGTACTACCCGATCTCGGGCACCACGGACCCGTCCATCTCGGTGGCCATCGCCATGTTCTGGTGGACCTCGCCGAGCCAGGCCGGCCTCGCCTACTCGGGCTCCTGGCGTGACGGCGTGTCGGCCGCCTCGGCGATGAACGTCTTCGGGCCGGTTCTGTGGACCACCAGCGCCGCGGCTCCCTCGGCCGAGCTGACCAACTACTTCCAGCGGGAGTCCGCCGGCGTCAACGGCGCGGTGGCCTTCGGGGTGAACGGCTCGATCTCGCCGGCCGCGCTGAACACCGTGGGCGCCACGATCAGCGCGGGCAGCTCCTACTTCGTGTACCACCCGTACTTCAACGGCGACATCCCGGCGGGCGCACAGGCGGGCGCGCCGACGAGCTCCTTCGCCGCACCCGTCAACGGCAGCGACAGCGGCGACGGTCAGGCCGCGGTCGGCGCCACGGCGAAGCGCCCCGCCCCGGCCGGCTCGCACGAGACGAACCTGGCGCCGCTCAAGACGCTCCAGCGCCAGTAACCGCGGGCAGCGACACCGGGCAAAATAGCAGGAAACAGCAGGTCAGGCGGGGGGGGGGGGGGGGGGCGGGGGGGCGCCCCCCCCCCCCCCCCCCACACCACAAACCCCCGGCCGCCCCCCCCCCGGCGGGGGGGCCCGCGGAAAGCGCACAACACACAGCACA